>JAJYRM010000068.1 GCA_021794075.1 Bacteroidota bacterium
GTCTCCATTATCCGGTTCGTGAACCCGATAATCTCGACATCTTTAATTATTACGGCAACTTACGCCATTTTCACCAACCGAGTTTTGATACGCCTACACCGAATGATCGCTGCCCCGTAGATCGACTGAAGCGAGTCAACCTCAGTATCTTTACTTAAGCGATTAATCCAGTGTTTGGCACGGAAAGAACCGGATCAGATAATCATTTTAATTTCGCGTTGTACTCGCATACGTTCCTGACCGGACATTCGGGACACTTCGGGTTCTTAGGTCTGCACACCTCACGCCCGAGAAACGTCATCCCCATTCCAGCCTGGTGCCAGTATTTCGGGGAGATCCTTTTCATGATGTTTTCCTCGATCTTGTCCGGCTTATCAGATCTGGTTATACCCAATCTCGGCGCGACTCGAGCAACGTGCAGGTCAACGATCACCCCTTCCGGCTTGCCGCCTGATTCACCGATTATCACATTCGCCGATTTCCTGCCGATCCCAGGTAGCTTGGTAAGCCCTTCCATATCGGCCGGAATATGTTCATCGTCGCCTACTTCGCGCGCGATGGAGACGATCCACTCCGACTTGTGTCTGAAGTTTGTAATGCCGTGAACAAACGGAAAGAGATCCTCCGGCCGCGCTTTCGCCATCTTCTTCATCGACGGAAACGACTTGAACAGCGCCGGCGCGATCTTGTTCACGAAAACGTCCGTACTTCTCGAGGAGAGGATAACCATGACCACAAGCTGGTAGAGGTTCTTATAATCAAGCGGATGTTTGCGCTTGCCGTATTTCCGAAAGAGCGGGGACAACGCCCTGCTCCAGTCTATATTCTCTGCTTCTTTTGACATGAATGAATCTAGAAGAGACGCACAACCATGTCAAGGTTCGAGGCTTTGACATGGTTTCCAATTCTCCACCGGCACACAGAGATCGAGCGAAAATTTCTTCCCAGGTATCTTCCGCGAGTTATCATAGTATATCTCGTAAGCGGGCATATCGGCAGGCTGGTAACCGTTCTCAGGGAGGAATTTTCTGAATAATTCGTCGTACGCCGGCGCAATTTCGTTTTGTGCTCCTTCGAAATGAGCCGTCGCGCATCTCGACGCCGCTATGTTCGTTATGCCGATCTCTTGTTCCGGCGCAATATCTGTCGGAACAGTCACGCACGCGTAATACCTCGATTTGTCCGGTGCGGTCACCTTCGGGTTATTCAGTTCAATCCCTAGAAATCTAGTCTCTTCCGTGAGAAGACCTTTCATTCCCGCCCACCTTCGTAGCTTGTCAAAAAGCTTCTCAATTCTTTCGCTGTCGCCATGTTGTCGCGTGATGAATGCAACGTGAAATGACGGCATCAGTTTGATCTCTGTTTTCGAAAGCATTTCCTCAATTCGTTCGATCGCACTCTTTGAATCCATATCAGCACAGTAACGGGACATCGCGAAAGTTTCTTGCCGTCCACGGTTCTCGTTTCTGCTCTTGCGATTCATCAGCTCTTCAAGTCTGCCGACGCGCCAGTCGCTCGCGCTGCAGCCGAAATGCACCCTGAAAGCGCGAGCGAAGGAAGACGAGGAAGCGAATCCGCACTCGAAAGCGATTTGGGCGATTCCTTCCGCCGGGGATGTAATTAAACGGCTTGCCGCCTTCTCGAGCCTGATCCTGTTTACAAACTCGCCGGGCGCTTCCCCGACGAACGCGTGGAATACACGGTGAAAGTGGTAAGGTGAGAAGCACGACACCTCGGCAAGTGTATCGAGGGAAAGCTTGTCGGCGATATTCTTCTCTACGTGGTCGATTACCTTCTGGAGCCTGGCCTTATACTCCTGCAAGGATTTCTCGTCTGCCAAATCTCGCCCCCTGCTTTAACTGACAAACCTGATAATAAAAGATTCTTAATTGACGGGGTATCTTCTGCCTGACAATTCAAAGGATAGTAAATCGCAGCATTCAAAGCAATTCAGGATGAAGTTGGAGATCGAGTGCCTGCTGACACTTACAGTCGCACGCGGCATCCGGCATTAAGAGTGTAGATTGTTCGTTAATCCCGATAAATGTTCAAAATGGCCTCCCACTAATTCCGACCGAATCTTGATTCTCACAGGGTGAGGTGATATTTTTTCCTTCGATGACAAAAATCCCAAGCGATATCGTACCGAAAACTCGCTTTCAGGAAAATTCCGTAATAATCACTCCCACGATAGAAACATCCATTATATATTGATTAGCTTCGTTTCTCAAACATCCGACTCCGAAGAGAAATCGACATACAGGTTTCAAATTTCAGGAAACTTCTTTATAGAATCGTTCACTGTTGACAAATCGTTTGTCAGCGTTAGCTTTTCCAGACGGCCGACACGTGCCACTAAGTTTCCGATGTCGTGAACCGTTAACTTCACTGTCGGGAGACGGCGCTGGATATATGAGATTCCGCGTTGTCACTTTTTCAGATTATGGATTTCTATTAAGCTCGGAGCATCCGTGGTCGTATGCCGGCCTAGATCGACGGCACGTTGACACGAAGCGGCTCCGCGATTGAAAACAATTACAAGTCCGAAGCACTATTTTCGAAAGGGCCGTTCCCATTCGGCGGATCGAGACAAATCGAAAGGGCCCTTCGGACGAGAATGGAGGATTAATGGGCAACCCGCTTTTTGCTACCAAGAATCTGGAGGATTTGACGAAGGAAGCTTCGGAGACGGAACATGGTCTGAAGCGAACTCTCGGTCCCCTGAACCTCACTACGCTCGGCGTCGGCGCCATCATCGGCGCGGGAATATTCGTACTCACAGGACAAGCGGCAGCACAATACGCCGGGCCGGCGATAGTTCTCTCGTTCATCGTCTCGGGAATCGGCTGCGCTTTTGCCGGTCTCTGCTACGCTGAATTCGCCTCCATGATACCCATAGCCGGCAGCGCGTACACTTACGCCTACGCCACGCTCGGTGAATTCCTCGCATGGATTATCGGCTGGGATCTAATACTCGAATACCTTTTCGGGGCTTCAACAGTGGCGGTCGGATGGTCCGGCTACGTGGTTAGCTTCTTTAAAGACTTTGGAATAATTATTCCCGGATATCTCGCCAATGCTCCTATTAACTACGAGCCGCACGTCGGCTGGGTAATGACCGGAGCGCTCATCAATTTCCCCGCAATGTTCATCATAGCAATCATGACCACGCTCCTCGTTATCGGTATCTCGGAATCAGCGGGATTCAATAATGTTATCGTCATCATTAAAGTCGCGGTGATATTACTCTTCGTCGGATTCGGGCTATCGTTCATTCACCATTCCAACTGGGTGCCGTTCATACCGAAGAACACCGGCCACTTCGGCGACTTCGGGTGGAGTGGAATTTTCCGCGGCGCCGGCGTGATATTCTTCGCCTATATCGGATTCGACGCGGTATCTACAACAGCACAGGAAGCCAAGAATCCTCAAAAAGATATGCCAATCGGAATCATGGGCTCACTCGCCGTCTCGACAGTGCTATACATACTGGTGTCACTCGTCCTGACGGGTCTCGTCAGCTACAAAAAACTTCTCGTCCCCGATCCGATAGCGGTCGGCGTCGATGCCGCGGGTAAAGCACTATTCTGGCTCCGGCCTCTGGTGAAAATTGGAGCTATCGCCGGCCTGAGTTCCGTCGTGCTCGTTATGCTGTTGGGACAACCTAGGATATTTTACAGCATGGCAAACGACGGCTTGCTTCCGAAAAAGTTCGCTGCCGTCCATTCGAAATTCAGAACGCCATACATAACGACAATCGTCACAGGAACCGTCGCAATGATTGTCGCGGGTCTTTTCCCGATAGGCATCCTCGGCGAATTGGTTTCTATCGGCACGCTCCTGGCATTTGCGATTGTGTCGGCAGGTGTGCTTGTCATGAGACGCACCAAACCGGACGTACACAGACCTTTCAAAACTCCATGGGTGCCTTTCGTTCCAATTATGGGCGTCGTCGTCTCGCTCGCCCAGATGGTAAGCCTTCCGTTCGACACGTGGATCAGGCTTATCGTGTGGATGGCGATCGGGTTCTTCATTTACTTCTTGTACAGCCGTAAACATAGCAAGGTCAGGCTTGCGGCGGGGACAAATAAATAGTTTTGGCTTGACCACCCATCGGTTTCATACGCGGCTCCGCGCTTTAATCAAGACGGAGCCGTTCGGTTTTTAGGAAAAGACTTTTTGTGTTTGTTAATGGCGCAGGAGCTGGAGATAAAATCTTGAAGGAGGAAGCATGAGCGTTAATTCCGAAACGGCAGGATCTCAGGAAGGGAAGCAGTTCAAGCGCGAACTCAAGCTCCTCGATTCCACGATGATCGTAATCGGATCGATGATAGGATCAGGGATTTTCATCGTGAGCGCGGACATGTCGCGAACGCTCGGCTCACCAGGCTACCTTCTTCTGACATGGCTGATCACGGGCGCGATAACAGTTATAGCCGCGCTAAGCTACGGAGAGCTAGCCGGTATGATGCCTCACGTCGGAGGTCTTTACGCTTATTTGAGAGAAGAATACGGCCCGCTGCTCGGCTTCCTTTACGGGTGGACATCTTTCCTCGTCATACAAACCGGGACGATCGCGGCAGTAGCTGTGGCATTTGCGAAATTCACATCGGTCCTTATCCCCTCTCTCGGCGAAGGGAACGTCCTCTTCACAATCGCAGGATTGAGAATCTCAGCGGCACAGATCGTGGCTATCCTCAGCATCGCGATTCTGACTTACGTCAACATGCGCGGAGTGAGGCGCGGCAAGCTGGTCCAGAACGTCTTTACCATAACCAAGATACTCGCTTTGGCAGGTCTTATCATATTGGGAATCTTTGTCGGGCGCAACATAACGGCGATGCATCTTAACTTCTCCGAATTCTGGAACGCGAGTTGGACTCACGTCGCAAACGGCAAGGTGGTACTCATAGAATCGCTTTCCGGGCCGATGCTCCTCGCCGCCATCGGCGTCGCTTCCGTCGGCTCTCTCTTCTCAAGTGACGCATGGTACGACATAACGTTCGCGGCGGGCGAGGTCGTAAATCCGAAGAGGACCATACCGCTGAGCCTTCTCTTCGGAACTCTTACTGTCACCGTCCTGTATCTCCTTGCCAACCTTGCTTATGTGTTGACCCTTCCTCTTCACGGTTCGCCCGCTGGTCATACGGTGATGGCACAAGGCATCCAATTCGCCGCGGACGACAGGGTGGGCACCGCCGCCGCGGCGATAATCTTCGGCGCTCCCGCCACGGTCATAATGGCAATACTAATCATGATATCAACTTTCGGATGCAATAACGGACTTATACTGGCCGGGCCGAGGATATACTACGCCATGGCGAAAGACAATGTCTTCTTTAAGAAGGCGGGACAACTGAACAACAAATCGGTCCCCGGAACGGCGCTCCTCTTCCAGGGCATCTGGGCAAGCTTGCTTTGTGTTTCAGGCACCTACAGCGATCTTCTCGATTACGTGATATTCGCCGTACTGATTTTCTTCATCCTGACAATAGCAGGCATTTTCGTCCTGCGCAGGAAGCGACCTGACGCGGAGCGCCCTTACAAAGCTTTCGGATACCCTTTCCTGCCGGGGCTATACATACTTATCGCGGCAGCGATCGCCATCGACCTTCTGATCTTCAAACCCGCCTACACTTGGCCGGGAGTCGCTATCGTCCTTATCGGTGTCCCTGTATATTATGTTTGGAGAGGAGCCAGGCAAAGGAACAAGGGAATAATGGAATGATGGATTGCTTATAACCTTGTCAAGGTTTCAAAACTTGTCAAGATTACATAATGCGTCCTTACTTCCCCGGTGTCCAGTTAACGACTTCATTATGCACAGGCTTTATTGTCCTGAGATAGTCGTACATCGCCGACAGATCATGATCGGTCATCCCCGCGAATGATGTCATAGGCATCGGGGTGTTGTAATCGCTCGGAGACACACGAATATCCGCCGACGAATCCGAGGCGAAAGCTTTGAAAAACGAGACAAAGCGTTCAACGTCCCATTTGCCGATGCCTGTTGCCGAATCAGGCGTGATGTTAGCGGATCTAGCGATCCCGCCGGACATTTGAAAGGGCACCCCGCCGGCGAGCATCATTCCTTTCACGTAGTTCCCGTTCGACATTGGGGTGTGGCAACCCGCGCAATCAGCCGCGTTCACGAGATAATTTCCGTAGGAGACCATGTTGTTCGTATCCGGAGGAGGCGGCGGATCGAAAGAGTATATCGGCATGGTCTTGACGATAAGATTCATCGGAAAGTTAAGACTTCCCCGCGGGACATTGTTTTGAATAGGTTTGATAGTCCTGAGATATGCTACGATGGAATAAATATCTTCTTTCGACATCGAATTCATTTGAGCGTACGGCATAATCGGATATAGCGCTCGCCCTTTGTTATCGACACCGCATGTAAGGGCTCTAACTATTTGCCCGTCCGTCCAATTTCCCAACGCCGCAGGCGTTATGTTCGGAGCGTACAGCGTACCCGGCACACCGGCGCCCTTCTCGTCGAGTTTCTCTCCCCCCATTCCCTCAGTTCCCTGCTTGATCGGCCCCGAGAATTTGTCCCAGTCTCTTTTGGAATGACAATCGAAACATCCTACGACGCTGTTCACGAGATAGCTTCCACGCTCGACTCTCGCCGGCGTCAGCTTAATGGAAATGTCCGGCGCCTTCTCAACTCTCGGATATGTCATGTTAAAGTAAGTCAGCGCGGAAAGCGCAACTATAACCACTGCACCGACAATGTAGCCTGTTATCTTGAAGAACTTCCTCATTCAAATCTCTCCTCGGCTATTTCTCTGTATTTCTCCTCGCAAAAAAGATAGTGTGGCGAATTCACCAAAACAATCGGCTGAACTGGTTTGAATCTTACGCATGGCTTGCGTAAAATTTAGTCGAACGGGTTGAGTCGTGAACACCCAGCATTTAACAACTTCTAATCTGAGAGTCACACGAAGGTGACGACGAGGCTTCATGGACGGAATCCTGCCTCAGCGGACGCCTTCCCAGTAAGTGCAACGGCTAGAATAGCAGGAGTGCAGAATGAGTGGAGAGTTTCGCGGTAAAGCTATCTTGTATTTCACGATAGCGACGGTAATTCTAACAGCGGTAACCAGTCTCGGAGGCTTGCTCTACCATAACACTTACTCGCGTGAAACCGCGCTCTGGATAGCGCAGGCGGCCAGCCAGGACATAGTCAATCTGGCGCTTATTGTGCCCGTCCTCCTCGTGTCCGCCATTGTAGCCAGAAGAGGGATCCGGTGGGGCCTCTTCGTCTGGCTGGGCGCCATGCTCTATACGGCATACACATTCGTCATCTACTCATTCGGGCTACACTTCAACTCACTCTTCCTCGTCTACTGCTGGACGCTCGGCGTTTCGGCTTACTCCTTCATAACTTTGACGGTCCAGATCACTCCCGGCGTAGTTAAAGGATGGTTCGATGAATCGAGGCATGAGTACTTCATGTCGCTGCTGGTTCTTGCAGCAGGCGTTTTGTTTTATCTCATGTGGTTGAAAGACGATCTTCCGGCAATGATAAGCAACCAGATGCCCGCCGGCCTTCGGGGAACCGGCTTGCCGACGAACCCGGTCCATGTTCTGGACTATTCGTTCATACTACCCGGCTTCATCATAACATCAGTACTTTTATTGAAGAAGAAGGCGCTCGGGTACCTCTTTGCTCCGGTGTTAATGACATTCGGCGTGCTGATGAACCTGACGATCGCGGTGATTGCCGTCGTCATGAAGATGACGGGCTACGACGACAACGTCGCAATATCCATGCTCTTTGCGGCGTTCGCCCTACTGGGTATCGCGGTCCTCGTGAGTTTTCTCAGACACATGAAAAAAGCCGCCGCTTAACTCAAACAAGAACAAACGCGGAACCACACGGCCCCCTGAATGTCCCGAAAGCTGGCTTCAGTCAACGGGCGAAGTTGTTCGCATCTCTTCAGCGATAGCGGCCCAAGAAGGCGCCGAGTCAGCACGGATTGCATTCCTCATAGCCGTCTCTCAAGGATGATTATTCCCCCCATTCCTCATATATTGAGAAAAATCAAAATGACAAATGCAGCAGCTGAAAAATATTATCCTGAAGAGAAATACGGTAGTTATAAAAATCGGAACCAACCTTTTAGCCGACAAGACTCGAGGCATAGACACAACCCGAATAGATTCCATCGCAAGCAGCGTTTGCTCCCTGAGAGCGTCGGGTAAGAACGTCGCGATTGTAAGCTCAGGGGCCATCGGCGCCGGTGTGGCAGCGATCGGGCTAAAAGAACGCCCGCGATCAATCCCCGCTAAGCAGGCAACCGCGGCAATCGGTCAGCCCCTTCTCATGGAGGCGTACGAAAAGGCCTTTCGCAAATATAATCAGCCTATCGCCCAGCTCCTTCTGACCAAGGATGATTTTTCAAACCGGGCTCGTTTCGTCAACGCGAGGAATACCTTCGCCGCGCTCTTCGAGAACGGCGTTGTGCCGATCATTAACGAAAACGATACCGTTGCCGTTGAGGAAATAAAATTGGGCGACAACGACAACCTTTCGGCGATGGTCGCCACGTTGATCGAAGCGGCCATGCTGATAATACTCTCAGACGTCGACGGACTTTATACTGCCGATCCCTCGCGAGAACCTGACGCCGAACTGCTCCGAGTCGTCGAGAAGATCACTCCCCAGATCGAACGCTACGCCAAAAAGACGACGAGCGAACTTAGCACGGGAGGAATGTCAACGAAGATCCAGGCGGCGAAACGATGTGTCGCCTCAGGCATCGCCGTCGTCATCACAAACGGCGCGAACCCCGACGCCGTCGAGAACGTGTTCGCCGGCAATGTAGCGGGCACAGTCTTCCTCCCCGTGGACAGAACTCTTTCCATGCGGAAGCAGTGGATAGGCTTCGTGTCGCACACGAAGGGAAGCCTCGTCGTGGATGAAGGTGCGAAGCTCGCGCTCGTGAAGAGACACAAGAGCCTCCTCCCATCCGGGATCATGGAAGTGCGCGGCGACTTCAAGGCTCGTGACATCGTCTCGATAGTCGACTCAGAAGGAATGGTATTGGGTAAAGGAATAACGGCTTATTCATCCGCGGAGCTTAGCAGGATAAAAGGGAAAAAAAGCGCCGAAGCAGAATTGATCCTCCACAGGAAGGTCCCGGCAGAGGTAGTACACAGAAACGACCTTGCGCCGACGGAAGACTATTTGTAGGACACCGCGGAAAACGATCGACTAACGTCCAAGCCAAAGTTTGAGCGGGATTGAATGGAGAAAATATTGAAATGATGAAAGTGGAAAGAAAAGCGGCGTCCGCGAAGGACGCGAGCGGAATACTATACACGGCGTCAACGGCAAAGAAGAACGAACTCCTGAGAGCGATCGCCGCCCGACTCGGCAAAGAGATAAAGGCGATTCGTTCCGCGAACGAGATCGACCTATCAAACGCCAGGCGAGCGGGAATTTCATCAACGCTCCTCGACAGGCTTACCCTGAACGAAAAGAGGATCGCGCAGATGATTGACGGCGTGAAGGACGTCATCAAACTCCCCGACCCCGTAGGCGAGAGGATCCAGCGACGACGGCGGCCGAACGGACTTGTAATAGAGAAAATACGAGTTCCACTCGGAGCAGTTGGTATTATTTATGAAGCGAGACCTAATGTCACGATAGACGCCGCCGCTCTTTGCCTGAAAGCCGGTAACTCCGTCCTTTTGCGCGGCGGCTCTGAGGCGATCCATTCTAACGGCGTGCTCGTCGGCATCGTTAAGAAGGCGCTCAAGGATGTCGGCCTTCCGACAGGATGCGTGGAGTTCATCGATACCACTGATCGAAAGGCAGTAGCCGAGATGCTCAGGCAGGATAGGTTCCTAGACATTATCATCCCTCGAGGAAGCCAGAAGCTTATAAAGTACATACAGGAAAACTCCAGCGTGCCGGTTATCGCGCATGGAGAGGGCAACTGCCACTTGTACGTTGACAGCCCGGCTGATGTGAAGGAAGCCGTGGAGATTGTCTTTAATGCGAAGGTGCAGCGCCCATCCGTGTGTAATGCGGCAGAAAAACTCCTTGTCCACGAGAAGATGGCCAGAAAATTCCTCCCGGCGGTCGCGGAAAAGCTCACTTCGGCCGGCGTCGAGCTCCGCGGCGACGGAAAGACGCGCGCGATCGTACGAAATGTCCGCCCCGCGACGGAAGACGACTGGTACCGCGAATATCTCGAGCTGATAATGGCTGTGAAGGTAGTCAAAAATGTGGACGAGGCGATCGCCCATATAAACCATTACGGATCGCACCATTCGGACTCGATCGTAACGCGTAAGCGTTCGAACGGCGAGAAGTTTCTGCGAGAAGTCGACTCCGCGGCTGTATACGTTAACGCCTCGACGCGTTTCACCGACGGCTTTGAGTTCGGCCTCGGCGCGGAAATCGGTATAAGCACACAGAAGCTCCACGCCCGCGGCCCAATGGGTCTCGAAGAGTTGACAACCACAAAGTTCATAGTCCACGGGAACGGCCAGGTCAGAAAGTGAAAGTCGACGCAGCGAAGAGCCTTCGCGTTGGGACAGTGGAACAATGGAAAATTGGAATAATGAAACAAGGAGATGGCAGACGCCGCCAGTCTATCACCACGCAAGAGGTAAGAGGAGAAAATGCCTAATTGGGATCCCGATCAGTATCTAAAATTCGGAAGTGAACGAACCCAGCCGTCGATAGATCTTGCCGCACGTATCGAAATAGAAAATCCTCGCTCGATAATCGATATAGGATGTGGACCAGGCAACAGTACCATGGTACTAAGGAACAGGTGGCCGAGGGCGAAGCTCACAGGCCTCGACAGTTCATCGACGATGATCGAAAAAGCGAAGCGCGACCAGCCTAGCGCCACATGGATAGTCGCCGACGCTTTCACAAACGACTTCATGGAAAAGTATGACATCGTTTTTTCAAACGCGGCTATTCAATGGATGCCCAATCACAAATTGCTAATTCCCCGTCTTCTGGGCATCGTTAACAGCGGCGGCGCGCTCGCCATTCAAGTACCCGCAAGTTGGAAGTCGCCGCTGCATCTGGCCGTCCGAGATGTGGCCGCTCAAGACAAGTGGTCGAGGTTGACGGCGGGGGTGGAGAGAATACTCAGCGACAACACTCCCGAATATTACTACGACATCATAACGTCAGTCACACAGAGAGTTTCATTGTGGACCACGACGTATTATCACATTCTCAATTCCCATACGGAACTTGTGGAATGGTATAAGGGGACCGCGATGAGGCCCTTCCTCGAGAAGCTCCCCGATGAGAACGCCAGGATGGAATTCGAGCAGGAAGTGCTGGTGCGATGCAAGGCTTCTTACCACTTACAGAGCGACGGCAGGCTTTTGTATCCATTCAGAAGGATATTCTTCATCGCATACGTCGACTAGACCCGGCGAGCCTCTTTCTCTAACGAAGAAAGATGCGCAGGTCCGCGGAGCATCATGGAACACCATCGCTCCTCCCAGCGATACCAATGTCCGTCCACACTTACTATCGGCGGTTGATTTTTCTGTCGTTCCGGCTTAGAATGTCGTATGTCGTGCTTTTCCATAGCGTTAATTTCAGAGCCTGTGTCGGCGACAGCCCTGATTGCCCGTGAAGAGCCTAACACTTCCCAATCCAACTTCTATGAGGTCTAACCGTGACAGACTATTTACACCGCCTCATCAGCGAGACATATCTGCGGCAGAAGCGTTTTTCAAGGAAAGAGAAAGACGCTTTTCTGGCCTTCCTCGAAGCTGAACTTGACAAGCTCGGATTGATACACCATCGGACAATCATCCCCGGTATGATGAAGCACGTTCACCTCGAAGCCGGGTCGGAAGATCCTGACGTCATCCTCCTCGCCCACTACGACACCCAGACATTGGTACCCTTTTGGGTGGAATGGCTGATCAGGCTTGTCGGCCACACCAGAACGCTGCTATTCCTCGTTACTTTCTACGCGCTGACTCTGTTATACTCCCTTCTTGGAGATACCGCCGCGGCACAGATCGTAGAGGCGATCTTCGTTGGCAGCATATTCCAGATGTTGATTCCAAACCGCCATACAATGAACGATAACACGAGCGGAGTCATCGCGCTTCTCTCGATCGGCAGTCGGTTGAATCTCGACCCCGCTCTCAAAGGAAGGGTTAAGCTCATCTTCACTGACAACGAAGAAAGAATGCTTAGCGGGTCATTCGCGCTGAAGAGAAAATGGAATCGAGAGGGTTTCGACTACCGTAATAGAAAGATCATTTCGGTGGACAGCATTGGCAGGGGAAATGTTCCGCTGATTTCATACAACTTGAATTCTTCTTTAGCCCACGCCTTGAAAGAGACATTCATAGGGTCTTTGCCGGATACGAAAGCGGTCAACATGTGGATCACTCCCTTTTCGGACGCTTACGGCTTCTCACTCGGCGGCGCAGTCAACATCAACATGATGGAACACAGCCTTATCCCCGGCGGATTCTTCATTAGAAACATTCACTCCCCGTTCGACACGAAAATTTCTGCCGGCAATATCAAAATGGTCGCCGACGCCGTTTGCCGCTATGTTTCGGTTGCCTCCGCGGAAAGGGCGGCGCGGGAAGGCACATATTCAAACGCCCATCAGGCGCCTGTCTGACTCTTTCGAGCAGGTCATCGAGCCTTGTACGGCCTTCCGATGTAACCTACCACACATTCCGCGATTAATTCCCCTTCGCCCTGGGAAGTAGGCGCATGAGAACAAGGTAAGATGGACGGGCAGCTTTGAGCTTCCTGAGAGTTTAACTTCTATTAGTAACGAATGTGAAAGAAAGACCGCTCCCTTCCCGCGAAAATGAGCGCGATCATGAATGAAATTCAAAGGGCGTCCCGAACTGAAACTCATTCACCACTGCCTCATCTCAAATTTTGGACAAGGCAAAGGCCTCCTCGCGCGGATCTTAGGCGCACTTCGGGCTTTCGTCAGATCTAAACCCCTCAAATTCAGCGCAAAATGGGGGGTGAAGGCACACCTCGTCAGCTTGATATTTACTGCTTGCTTTGATAATTTTTCCCACGAACCTGAACAAAAAGAGTGGAGCTTAAGCTATACAGATTGCTATTGCATTAGAACAAAAGGTTATTTAAACAGGGACTTTTCGGGCAATCTGTAGAGTGGAGAACATCAGAAGTCACCTAAGCCGTATTGCGCAGCCAGCTCTTCTTGTGCTGGTTGTGAGCGTGGGTACGTGGGTATTCTTGGAGCTCGCTAGTATAAGCGGGGATTTCAATTCACCTGACAAAAGCCACAATAGGCAGGGAAACAGGCGCCTCTGGCGCGTGGGTGTCGAGTCACCTATCAGGGGAGTATCCTTCGAGCCGGTATCATTCCAACCGGCTGACGGCACACAGTTAAGCGGTCACCAGGTCTTTCGTGGACCAGTGCCGCGGGCAATGACAGGCTCAAAAATCCAAGTGTCGGAAGTTCATCCCGCCGCTTCAGGAGCACCTCCTGTCGATAGCATTCTTATCAGAAGAGATTCATCCGGAGTGAGGGCTCCCCGGGATTCGCTCGGCGCCTCCGGTTCCCCCGACTCTTCCGCGGTTCCCGATTCGGTGTCTCTGGATAGCTTGAAACTTTCCGCGTGGCTTCAAGATCTAAGGCCTTCACAGCCTCAAGTGCCGATTTTCGCAGGATATAAATATCCTCTTTTCCTCTACTCGGGGGTCATTCAGCATACTACCACAATAGACTCGACCGGCAAATACGTGGAAATCAGGGAAACTCTGTTGAACCATGATACCCGCATTCCACTTCAGATCCCGCTTGACGAATACATAGCGCTCGACCGAGAGAACTTCATAAAGAGCACTTGGGAAGATCTTGCCCACGCCTACACACTGCAGGAAGCTGGCGGGCTCGAGTCTTTGATGGCCGGTGTGACTAACATCAGCATCCCTATACCCTCGAATCCTGTCCTCAGTATCTTTGGACCACCGAGGATCGACCTCAGGATATCCGGCTCCGTGGACATTCATGGCGGCTGGCGTAACCAGAAACTCAACGCGCAGACTCTCTCCCAGCTCGGCAACGTGACGAACCAACCCGACTTCAAGCAGGACGTTTCGATCAACGTAAGCGGCACCGTCGGTGACAAACTGAATATAGGCGCCAACTGGGACACGCAGAACCAGTTCGATTACGAAAACCAATTGAAGATTAAATACACGGGTTATCCAGACGAGGTGATTCAAAGTGTCGAGGCCGGAAACGTATCGATGAGCTCACCGTCATCGTTTGTCGGAAGTAACCAGGCCCTGTTTGGAATTAAGACGAAGATGCAGCTCGGCCCTCTGACATTAACGGCTCTGGCAAGCCAGCAGAAGGCTCAGAGCAATACGCTTACCATTAGCAACGGTTCTTCAAGTCAGACATTCAGTCTTCACGCGTACCAGTATTCGACGAATCATTTTTTCATAGATTCGATGTATATCGGAGGATATGAGAATTACCTGCAGAATCAACAGTACGTTTCCGGCTTGTATGTGACCAACCTCGAAGTTTACGTTTCTCAGCCGACTACCGCTCCGAACTCGAACCTCCGGCAGGGATTTGCTGTCATGGACCTCGCACCGGAAAACACGCCCACCGGACAGGAATTCTATGACTCGCTTCGTACCGTAAAGTCGTTTAACCAGACCTCATGGGAAATTCAGACTGGAAGATTTCAGAAGCTTGACCCAACCGAGTATACATATGATCCGAAAACTGGCGTTCTGACTCTCAATACGTCCTATCAATCAAACCAGGTCGTGGCTGTCGCTTTCACAACGGCAGGTGGAGGAGTATACGGGACTCTGACCTCGTTAGATACAACGAACCTTCCTCTGGTGCTCAACATGATCGTGCCGACGAACCCGATTCCGAGCGAGACTGACGCGTGGCGGCTGATGCTCCGGAATATCTATTCTACCAAAGGGTTGAATCTCGATCAGAACTCGCTGAAGGACGTGCAGATTACTTACACCGTTCCCGGCCAATCGGCACAGGATAATATTGATAACGTAAACCTCCTCCAGATTTTCGGCCTCGACAAAACCGGGCCTAATGGGAACGGCCCTCCGGACGGACAAATGGACTGGAATCCTCCATACGACATAAATCCAACTACCGGCGAGATAATCTTTCCTTACCTGGAGCCGTTCAAGGAAGCTTTCAAGGACTATTCCGGTCCGCAGGGACAGAAGATAGCGACTCCCGACTCGTTCACGTATAACGCCATTTACGATACGACGCTCGAGTCCGCTCAGAATGATTTTAGTTCGAGAGACCGTTTCCTGATAACTGGGACCTACACGAGTTCAGTCTCTTCTCAACATAACTTGGGATTTAACCTGGTTGAAGGGAGCGTAAAAGTTCTTCTGAACGGTCAACCTTTGACCGCGGGGGTCGACTACACCGTCGATTATGTAACCGGAGAAGTGGACATAAAAAACCAGGCCGCGTTGCAGTCCGGAGCGAACGTCCAGATTCAGTACGAGACCAACGATATTTTCCAGATCGCGTCTAAATCGCTGATGGGTTTGAGGGCGGATTACAAGGTCAACGACAATACCGATATCGGATTCACCCTGATGAATTTCTCCCTCCAATCGCCGAATACAAAAGTCCGACTGGGTGAGGAGCCGATCAACAACCTTATAATGGATCTCGACGCCGGCACAACCGTTAATCTCCCTTTCGTGACCAAGGCCTTAAACGCGCTCCCGCTTCTCCAAACGACGGCCCCTTCCAGCTTCACAATACACGGTGAAGCCGCGTACATGCTCCCCAATCCGAACACACGAACGAGTGTCATACCTGGGGATAACAATCAGGGTATCGCTTACATCGACGACTTTGAAGGATCCAAGAAGACCATACCACTTCCTATAAATTACTACAACTGGACAATGGCAAGTCCACCGGCGGTTTCGGCGCTCGATTCCCTCCATCCCGGGATAACCGACTCGGTGAAGAACGATTACAGAGGTTGGACATTCTGGTACAACAGAAGCCCTTCACCTATCAGCGTCAGGGACATTTGGCCGAAGAGAAATGTGCCTTCAGATCAGCAAAGCCAGACAGTCCTTTCGGTCGGAATGCTCCCCACTGTGAGGGGACAGTATAACAGGGCACGAGATCTCAACTCGACTCTCCTTGCCGACCCGACGCAGGACTGGGGCGGAATGATGACACTCCTCTCTTCGAACGCGAGTGACCTCGTCGCGCAGAACATGACCTACATTGAAATTTGGATGAAGGTCGACACTGTTCATGGGCCGGGCCAAATGCATATCGACCTGGGACAGATCAGCGAGGATATCTTCGGAGACAGGATTCTGCATACAGAAGATACGACAGGGAACGGCGGACTGCTGCCGGGCCTGGACCTCGGGCTTGATTTGATGAACGACGTACAGGAAAGAGCCGCATTCCCATGGATCGTTCAGAACTCCGACAGGCCGTGGGACCCGAACGGAAGCGATCCGGAAGGCGACAACTACGAATTTTCGAACCCGAACGTCGCTGGTGACAGCGCCTACTACCGTGTGAACGGGACGCAGGGAAACAGCGTGACCGAAAACGGCAGAATCCCCGACACAGAGGACTTGAACCACAATGGCACGCTAGACCTCCTGAACAGCTACTTCGAATATAACGTCAAGCTCGATACGACGAACAATCCGTTTATCGCCGGCGGAGGCTCAAACGGATGGTATCAGTACATCATCCCTTTGCAGGATTTCGAAAGAGCGGTTGGAAATCCGAGTCTCACAAACGTCCAGTACGTGCGAATATGGTTCAACGGCAATTCGGGCCCCATGCATGTCAAGATCGCGGAAATGAACCTTGTCGGCAACTACTGGAAGACACCGAACCCGAACGACAGCACTATGCAAGTGTCGGTTGTAAACATCGAAGACAATCCCGGATACACAGCGCCGGCTCCGGGCCTTCAACCCGTCGACAACTCGAGCCCTTCAGGGCCGATTCTCGGAAACGAGCAATCTCTCGCGCTGATCCTCAACGGGCTTCAGGACGACAGCTCCCGCTATGTGTACAAGACTTTTCCGCAGGCGGAAGACTTTTTCAATTACCATACAATGAAGGTCTTCGTTCACGGCGATCCCAGCTTCAATTATGTTGATTCCACAAACTACGACGCCCAGGTCTATTTGCGGTTTGGAACGGATGCCAACAACTTCTATGAATACCGCCAACCTGTAAAGCGCGGCTGGCAGGATATCTCCATAGATTTCGCAGCGCTTACTTCGCTTAAGCAGCAGCGTGACTCCGTGAATCAGGTTATCGGACGAGTGGTAGCGAACAACGGTGTCCCGGGCTCCACATATTGGCTGAAAGGCAATCCTTCGCTTCAAAACGTGACTTATTTCCAGATCGGCATCACCAATCCGCCCCATAGGGGGACTCCGCTTCCCCTCGTCGGGGAGGTCTGGATTGACGAATTGAGACTAACCAACGTCGACAACACGCCGGGGCTTGCGTATCAAGTCTCGACAAGCATTCAGCTGGCAGACCTTGGGACAATTGCATTCAATTACACGAACGTCGATCCGTATTTTCACACATTAACCACGCAGTTCGGATCGAGAAGTAATCAGAGAAACTGGGGGATCAGCGGGTCGATCAACATGAGCAAGTTCCTCCCGCGCTCATGGGTCGGGACATCGATCCCATTCTACTATAACCACACCGAATCGTTTTCCAACCCGCTGTATCTTCCGAATAGCGATATACTTGTTTCGGAAGCGGTCCAAAGGCGAAGAGCATATCTGATTCAGCAAGGTGTGTCGGCAGATTCCGCGGCCATTTTGGCGGACAGCCTTCTGACCAGCTCCCAAACTTTGTCAGTGAACGACCAATGGTCGATCTCGGGCATGAGGATCATGCTCCCTTCGAATCAGTGGTATATCCGTGACATCGTGGACAATATCACGATGGGATTTAATTGGAACGGATCAAAGTTCAGGAATACGCAGACGAAAACTGGAGATATGTGGTCATGGCAATACAACGCGGGATATTCTGTCCAGTTCGATCCAATGGCTTACTACACACCTTTTCCCTCTTCGAAGCCAGGACCGTCGGGACAGTCGCAGGATTTCCAGATCAGGTATTTGCCGAACTCTCTCAGTCTTTCTATGAACGCTGCGCGTTCTCTCTCCGTAAATAAACTCTGGACGCAGACGAGCCCTATTGTTACTCCGAACTTCACGGCACAGCGTTCCGGCGGCTTCACATGGAAACTCACGAACAACGGGATCCTCAACCCAAGCATAGCTTATAATTTCGCAATAAGCAGCTCTCTCCTCGGGATTGAGACCGATACCGCTCGAGGCGTCAGCACAACGACGAACCCACTTGTCTTGCGTCCCGACTCATACGTCTTCCGCCAGATCTTCCTCAATGGCGGTCTCGTCAACTTCGGCGACGACTACAGCTATTCGGAGCAGTTTGCTCTTTCCACCGCGCCGAAGCTTCCGTTGGGAATCCAGAAATACATGGATTTGCAGGCGAGCTACAACTCCGGATACCAGTGGACAAACTCTGTTCAGCAGGGAGCGAAGGGTAAAGGAGCGGGGTTTAACGCTTCCCTCCAGCTCGGTACGAATCTTAGGTTGAAGGACCTAACCGACCCGTGGTTCGCGGGCGGCCCGGCGAGCCAGGCGAACGAAGCGCCCGAGCGAGGCGAACGCGGACGAAGAGGAAGAGAGGAATTCCAAGCTCCCCAGGCGGATACCTCAAAGTCCAACCAGGGAAACGCGCAGGACATACTGAAACTCCTGAGGAACCTTATCAAGGTTCCGTTCCTCGATTTCGATAACATCGGGGTAAATTTCTCCTCGACAAACACCTCTTCCAACGGCGGGTTGCCGAGCTATCGCCCCGGTATGAGCAATTTCTTTAAAGTGCCATTCATACAAGCAAGCGACCCTGAGCTCGGACCGTCACAGCTGTACCAGCTCGGCCTGATCTCCGATCCGTTCGGGAAACTCATGTACGCTCCGCGGAAATCATTCCCGTTCTTCAGCTTCTATACCGTTCCTGGACAGCGCGTCGGCGGGATAGGACTGACTGACAATTTCTCCAACAGCAACACCATGGATATCAGAACATCGAGAAACCTTTGGACTGGAGCCCGCATTGACCTTTCCTGGCACGTTGGCTGGTCATACAACAGAAACACAACTTTTACCACAGACTCCTTGGGAAACATCATACCGACCAGTCTGAACACGCAGGTGAGCGGTCAGGTTTCGAGAAGTTTCTTCACTCTTCCTCCCGTCTTCATCTTCTCGATGTTCAAGAGTGGTATCAACCAGGTGGCGGCGGAATACCAGAATTTGCAGAACAGCAGTCCATCCACTCCACAGCAGAATATCTCGCAGGCATTCCTCAAGGGCTTTGAAACTCTTCCGATACTCGACAAGATATTCGGCCAATACATGCCAAGGATGAATTACTCATTCAATTGGAGCGGCTTGGAGAATCTTCCGCTATTCAAGAGCTTCGCCTCACAGGTAAGCTTAAGCAACGCGTACCAGTCCACATACTCACAAAACTGGCAGGACAATAACGGCGGCGGCCAGACTACAACTGCCCAGTCGATAGCGTATGGATTTCAGCCGCTCGTCGGTCTGAATATAGCCTTCAAGAACTGGGGAGATGCGAGCATTTCGGGATCTGTACTTTACAACACCAGCGACCAGTACACGCTCAATCCATCGGCGCAAACGATCGCCGAGACGTACACCGGCCAGCTTTCCGTAACCGCCGACTACGCGAAGAGAGGCTTCTCGCTGCCGCTCTTCGGCCTGAATCTCAAAAATGACATCGACATCAGCGCCAGCTACTCGGTTTCTCAATCCAGCAACACATCCTACAAAGTCACAAATATCAGCGGCGGCCCGGAACCTCTCGGTGGGACGGACCAGATTTCCATTGAGCTCCGTTTCAAGTACGATGTAAGCCAACGCGTTACCGCGTCTATCTACTACAAGAATACTCGCATCGTCCCGACAGTATCGAGCTCGCCGATCCCCGGCACAACGACCAACGAGGCGGGTGTGGATATCCACGTGTCTATCGCGGGCTGATGAAGGAATAATACCTTATGGAAAACGAACACAGACGTTTTATGGCGATGGCTCTAAAGGAAGCGATGACCGCGTTCAGGCGCGATGAGGTCCCTGTCGGCGCGGTCATAGTCAAAGGAGGCACGGTCATCGCCAAGGCCCACAACCAGATCGAGATGCTACAGGATCCGACTGCCCACGCCGAGATACTTGCTATCGGGGCGGCGGCGAATCACCTTGGAAGTCGCCGGCTCGATGGCTGCACGCTCTACGTGACACTCGAGCCTTGCCCTATGTGCGCGGGCGCGCTGGTTCTGTCCAGGCTTGACCGCGTTGTTTTCGGAAGCTACGATCCCAAGATGGGGGCCTGCTCGACCCTTTACAACATCGCGCAGGATGAGCGGCTTAATCATCGCGTTGAGGTGATCGCCGGAGTGATGGACGCGGAAGCGGGCTCGCTCCTAAAGGAATTCTTCGCCAAGAAACGGGAAGAATAAAAAGGCCCTTCCATTCGGTGAAGTCAAGCAGGATAGCTTTCCTGCATGAACTACCATTTAAGGCGTCGGCTGGCTTTCCCCTTTTCTCTCCACAAAAAACATCTCGACCGGTTCCATGTCTTTAATCGCAAGGGCGCCGCGCGGCTCAAGGTCATACTTGCCGCTCTTTTTGAGATGTTCATATACCGCGCGCGATACGTTGATCTTGTTCGTCATTGAAGCCGCCTCAAGCCGCGACGCGATGTTAACGGTCGGTCCCCATACGTCAAATATGAATCTCCATGTTCCGATAATTCCCGTTATAGCCGGACCCGTGTGTAAGCCGATCCTGAGGGCCCAGTCGCGACCAGTCCGCGATCGCAGTTGTTCGGAAGATTCCCGCACTATTTCTCTCATTTCAAACGCCGCTTCAATCGAAGCATCAAGCTGGTTGTCATCGGTAAAAAGTCCGCCGGCGTACATGTAACAATCACCTATCGTCTTCAGCTTTTCGAGATTGTGACTTCTCACGATATCGTCAAATGAGTTGAATAGCCGCTCAAGTATCTTAAGCACCTTCAGCGCGTCGGAAGTTTCCACAATTCTGTAGAATGATACAAAATCGGCAAACACGATGGTCGTCGAGGAATTGTATCTTGGCTGAGGATATCCCAGCCCATTGATCTGGCTTACGATGCTCTCCGGCAAAATATTCTTCAGTATTGTGTCACTCTCTTCTTTTGCCGCCTCGATCTCAAATTTCTGCTTTTCAATCGTTCGATTGTCGAGATACTCTTTTACCCTCGACGAGAAGACAAGTCGGGAAATGATCCAGGCGACGACAACAAGCGCGGTGCTACTCAGGTAATGGCCGACCAATATTTCCGGGTTCGATTGAGCTTGACTAACCCCGAAAAGGAAAACAGCCTGGGCCACTAGGTACATCAGTAGACTCATCGCGCCGCTTACGTAGAACGCTACCGCGACACCGAAGATGGCGATGACATAGACAGTGATGAGACCGTGAATCGTCTGGGCTACGGTGGCTACGGCAGCCGCCCAGATCATGATGAAGATTATGAAGAGCAGGACCGTCACCATGTGCGAAACCCGTATCGACCGGGGACCATCGGGTTTCCTCAACGTGGTGAGGATGATAAAAATCAGCAGTACCGCCTCCAGCAAGAGATGGAGATAAAAAAGGTATCTGTACCCCTCATTCATCTCCCACAAGCCGTTAGCCAGTCGCTGAAGGTCGATGATAACCACGAAAGCCTGGATCGTGAAAATGGCGACCGCGAATATTTTCACCCTGAAGTAATTGGTGAAATAAGCTTCGTTGAGGAATGAATATCTATCTTCAGAAGGGATTGTTCTTAGACTGTTTTGCCAGAACCGTGTGGCACGATTAGTCATGAACCCGCCACGAGGTAAGGTGCTCCGCACGCGATATCACCGAAAGGATTCCAGCCATTTTGCCCTTACATTAAATTACGATGCTTTTTCGTAACTAGCCACATTTTTAAATTACACTAAATTCATTTCCAATTTGAAGCGTAAAGGAGAAGTAATGTTCCTGGATACCAAGTCGGGCAAAATCGCATTCGAAACAAGGGGTGACAAGGCAAATAAGAGCATCCTTTTCATTCATGGCTTTCCATTCGACAAATCTATGTGGAACGAACAAGCCGAACTACTTGCAAACGATCATTTTGTCGTCACCTTCGATATGCGGGGGCACGGCGAGAGCGCAGCGGGAAGCGGGCAGTATCTTGTCGAGTTTTACGTCGACGACGTTATTGCAATAATGGAACACCTTGGTCTGGAGAAAACCTGCTTGTGCGGACTTTCCATGGGAGGATACACGGCGATGCGTGCGGTAGATCGGGAGCCTCAACGTTTTTCGGGTCTCGTACTGTGCGACACAAAAAGTTCTCCCGATAGTAACGAAGCCAAGATCAACAGGGCCAATCAGATCAAAACGCTCCTCGCAGGAAATAAAGCTCAGTTCGTGGAGGCTCAGATAAAGGCTCTCCTTGCACCGAAAACCTTCGAGAGCAATAAACAAACGGTTGAGAGAGTCAGAAATATGATCGAATCGACCTCCGACACTGCATTGATCGGGACGATGATAGCCCTATCGGCGCGAATGGACATGACCGGGAGCCTTACCAGGATAACAGTCCCCACTCTGATCATCGTCGGGAAGCAGGACAGGATCACCACGCTCACGGACGCGGGTGAAATGCACGCAGCGATTAAGGGGTCCCGAATGACGGTGGTGCATGACGCCGGGCACCTATCCAATTTGGAGAACACCACTGAGTTTAACGCGGCCCTTCAGAAATTCCTCTCCGCCAACAATCTGTGATTACGAACCTCAGCTCACTAGGTAGTAAAGATCTAGCTGCAGCCTTTTAGGAATGCCGAGTCAGTAGGGCCTGCTTATGAAGAAGTAAAGGACTATGGTGACAAACAAATACTGAATCTGGCGCGACGCGTCGTAATCGTTGCGCTTCAGATTGTTCCAGATCCTCGCCGCGATATACATCGCTATCGAAAGGAGGATGAATATTCCGAAACATTCCGCGTAACCGAGGCTCGGCCCGATCAAATTTACCAGCGAGGGGAATTTTACGCTCGATCCATAGACGATGACAAGATGGAACACATAGACAAAAAAGGACTCTTTGCCGAACAATTTTATCGCTGAAGAATCCGATCCCCTCGTCGCTTCGTAAACCGTCAATCC
>JAJYRM010000069.1 GCA_021794075.1 Bacteroidota bacterium
ACTTGCCGAGGGGTATTCTTATGCCACAAGTGTGCCTGTTCCCATAGCTAACTTTTTCGACCCAGGCTATGTGACCCAGAGTCTCGGCTTCGCATACACCAGTTCGAACGACTTCACGACACGCCTGGGAATCGCATCTCAGGAAATCTTCGCGAACAAGTTCCGACAATATACCGACAATCCAAGCACCATCGACAAAGTCGAGGCCTTCAAGCTGGAGACCGGCTTCGAGTCGGTCTCGAGGGCAAAGCTCCACATAGCAGACAACATGCTTCTAACAACCGGGCTGAGACTTTTCACCAGGTTCAACGACCTCACAGTTTGGGATGTGCGTTGGGATAACCTGATAGTCGCTAAAGTGAACTCTCTTATAAACGTCAACTTTACCTACGAGCTAGTTTATCAGAAGGATCAATCTCCAAGGACACAGATGAAAGAGGGGCTTCAGCTCGGCGTGACATATTCCATATTCTGAAAAACGGGAACGCGTCAGCCTTAAACACTAAAAGTCAAAAGGAGATGTTATGAAGCTGCTTGATGAGTTCAAAGAATTCGCCATGAAGGGGAGTCTTGTCGATATGGCGGTCGGCATCGTTATCGGCGCGGCCTTCGGGACAGTTGTCAAGTCGCTCGTTGATAACATTATCATGCCACCGTTTGGAAGACTGCTCGGAGGCATGGATTTCAGCAACCTTTTCGTAAACTTGTCATCTGGCTCTTACAGTTCGCTCGCGGCGGCGAAGGCAGCCGGCGCGGCAACTATTAATTACGGACTGTTCCTTAACAGCGTTGTTTCCTTCCTCATCGTTTCGTGGGCGCTTTTCATGGTGATGAAGGGGATGAATAAGTTGAAGCGCGAGAAACCAGCCCCCGCGCCTGACACAAAGACGTGCCCGCAGTGTCAATCAGCGATCAACATCAAGGCCCTTCGTTGCCCGTACTGCACATCCCAATTATAGAGTTGAATCGAGAACACATTTCGGCTTCGGCGGAAACTAATAGCGCGATACTTGGTTATATTAGAATTGAAAGGACAATGACATGACAACTGATAGAGCAGAACTTACGAAAACGCATGCGTGGAAAAATCTGGAATCCCATGCCCAGAAGGCGCGTGGTTTAAGTATCCGTAAACTTTTTTCGGACGATTCATCGCGTGGCGCACGCATGGCCATAGAAGCCGACGGAATTTACTTCGATTATTCAAAACACCTCGTTACCGACGAGACCGTCAGGCTCCTTTTGCAACTTGCGGAAGAATCCGCCCTTCGAGATCGGATAGAAGCTATGTTCCGCGGTGATAAGATAAATCTCACAGAAAAGCGAGCAGTACTGCACGTTGCTCTTCGGGCACCCAAAGGACAATCCATTCTCGTGGACGGAAAGGACGTTGTACCTGAGGTCCATGCGGTGCTTGATAAAATGGCTGGCTTCGCCGAGCGGGTCCGCTCCGGCGCATGGAAAGGGCACACAGGCAAACGGATTCGCAGCGTGATCAACATCGGCATAGGCGGCTCGGACCTTGGCCCCGTCATGGCCTACGAGGCGCTGCGGCATTATAGCGCAAGAGATATGAACTTCCGTTTCGTTTCAAACGTCGACGGGACCGATTTCGCCGAAGCCACCCACGACCTATCTCCGGAAGAGACTCTTTTCATAATTTCCTCCAAGACTTTCACGACACTCGAAACCATGACCAACGCGCACACCGCGCGCGAGTGGGCTCTAAAGGGCTTGAAGGACGAGTCAGCCGTGGCCAAACACTTCGTCGCAGTATCGACTAATGAAACGGAAGTCGGAAAATTCGGGATCGATACCGCCAATATGTTCGGCTTCTGGGACTGGGTCGGGGGACGGTACTCGATGGATTCCGCAATCGGCCTTTCCACTATGATAGCCATCGGACCAGACAACTTCCGATCGATGCTCAACGGCTTTCACCGGATGGACGAGCATTTCCGAAGGGCCCCGTTCGACCGGAACCTGCCGGTGATCATGGGGCTTCTCGGAATCTGGTACAACAATTTCTTCGGCGCCCAAACAGCTGCTGTACTTCCGTATGAGCAATACCTTAAACGCTTTCCTGCCTATCTTCAGCAATTAACCATGGAAAGCAACGGTAAGCACGTGACTCGTGAAGGACAAGCTGTAAACTATCAGACCGGCCCGATATACTGGGGCGAGCCCGGAACCAACGGCCAACATTCCTTCTACCAGTTGATTCACCAGGGAACAAAGCTTATCCCGTGTGATTTCATAGGCTTCATGGAGCCGCTCAATCCGCTCGGACGTCATCATGATCTTCTCATCGCCAACGTGTTCGCGCAATCCGAAGCTCTCGCTTTCGGGAAGACTGTCGAAGAGGTGAAGGCGGAAGGAACCCCAGATTGGCTTGTGCCTCACAGAACATTTGAAGGGAACCGCCCCTCAACGACCATCCTGATGGAGAAGCTCACTCCTGAAACCCTCGGAACGCTCGTCGCCCTTTACGAACACAGCGTCTTCACACAGGGCGCAATCTGGGACATAGACTCGTTCGATCAGTGGGGAGTTGAGCTTGGCAAAGCACTTGCCGTCCGTATCATTCCCGAGCTCGAGAATAAGGCCGCAGGCCCCATGAAGCACGACAGCTCGACCAACACACTCATCGCACGATACGTCAATTCTAAAAAGTAATTAGGAGAACAATAGAGCTTCTGAAAGTCAAACAAAACGGGTTGCGACTTCATATGAGATGCAAAGGCAAACCGGGTCATGAAACGGGGTCATTTACTTACATGACCGGCTTTCTCGTATTAGCCGCAATTATTTCGACTGCGGTGGCCCCTCTCGCTGCCGCCCCACGGGCAAAGAGTGTCTTTCAAACTGGAAGCCCATGGAACCCGGCATTCGATCTAAGGTCGGATGCCGCTATTGTCTACGGTGCCTACAATAACTTCGGCAAACGTTTAAAATCATGGCGAAGTCACGACTATAATGTCCAGTTCATGACAGGCATCGCCTGGGGAAATTACCAGGACTATTTTACCGGAAAGTTCGACGGCAAAACTCACATTGATGACGGACAAGTGGACAGCAGCGGAAACATAATTTGGCACGGAAGGGATGTACCTTACGTCGTCCCGTCAAAATCGTATTTGAACTATATAAAATCGCAGATCAGAAAAGTAATCGACAACCGAATCAGTACAATCTATCTGGAAGAGCCGGAATTTTGGGCAAGGTCTGGCTACAGCCTCGCCTTCAAGAAAGAGTGGAAAGAATATTACGGCTTCAGTTGGGAGCCGGAGTATAAATCGGCCGACGCGACATACCTCGCTTCTAAACTCAAATTCCATCTCTTCTACAACGCGCTAGAAGATGCCTTTCGCTTCGCGAAAGAATACGGAAGACGGAGGGGAATACGTGTCAAATGCTTCGTCGCCACACATTCTTTGCTCAACTACTCGTCGTGGGAAATCGTGAGCCCTGAGGCGAGTTTGGCATCTATCCCTTATATAGACGGATATGTTGCACAGGTTTGGTCCAACACGGCCGAAGTGCCAAATTTCTATGACGGCGTAGAAAAATCACGGGCTTTTGAAACCGCCTTTCTCGAATACGGATCCATGGAGTCCATGACTGCTCCGACCGGACGCAAGGTCTATTTCCTCTCCGATCCTGTCGGCGATGGAATCTCAACCTGGGCCGACTACAAGAAAAGTTATGAACAGACTTTCGCCGCAGAGCTAATGTATCCGCAGGTTGACAATTACGAAGTGATGCCGTGGCCAGAAAGGATCTTCCTCGGTAAGTACCGGCTCGCCGACCATAAAACAAAAGAACGGATCCCATCATCTTATGCGACCCAGATTCTGGTCATGGTTAATTCCCTCAACAGCATCCCCCTCACGCGAAACAGAGTTGATGGGACACAGGGAATTGGCGTCCTTCTTGGAAATTCTCTGATGTTCCAACGCTTTCCGACTCATAAAGGATACAGCGATCCTAAACTATCGAACTTCTACGGCATGGCATTGCCGCTCCTCATGCGCGGCATTCCGTTGACACTTGTGAGCATGGAGAATCTTGGCTATCCAGCTACTCTGAGAGGAATGAAAGTGCTCGTCATGAGCTACGCCGATATGAAACCACTCTCACCGAACGTGCACAAGTACCTGGCGGCCTGGGTTAAAAAGGGTGGGGTTCTGCTTTATTACGGTAAGGACGACGATCCGTTTCAGCGCGTCACCGAGTGGTGGGATACCGGCAATTATCGCTACACGGCCGCATCCGGAGAACTATTCCACCTTATGGGGATCTCCCCCAAAGCTGGAAATGGGAAGTACCCCTACGGGAGAGGGACGGTATTTGTAGTCCGCGAAGATCCGAAGCAACTAGTCCTTACCAGAGGCGGGGACAGATCATTCGTCAGACTTGTCAAGCACGCGTACGAAGATGTCGCGCACGCCGGACACTTCCGAACAAAGAATTACTTCTTCATCCGACGCGGCCCTTACGACATCGCCGCCGTCATGAAGGAAAGCGTGGACACTTCATCTCTAATTATAAAGGGACCGGTTATCGATCTGTTCAACCCATCACTGCCGGTACTGAGCGATAAAATAGTCCACCCAGGGGAACAAGCTTACCTGTACGACATCGGCAGATTGAAGCACCGAATCGCCCCCCTGGTTCTGTGTGCCGCGTCAAGAGTTTATCATCAGACAATGAGTGCACGCGAATATTCCTTCGTTACAGCGGGACCGGCAGGCACAAACGACGTCATGAGAATTCTACTCCCATCATCCCCAGTTGGAGTCGTGATTTCTGACAATCAAGGAAATCGGCTCCACCAAGTGAAAACGAATTGGGACGCTAAATCGCGTACTCTTTTGCTGCAGTTCAAAAACAACCCGGACGGCGTCAACGTCATAATCAAGTGGTGAATGTAACAAAGTAAACCCCGTCTTTCCCAAATTGAGGTATCCGTGTCGACAGAGAGTTTGAAAAGCGCGTATGTTTCCACGAAAGATTTCAAGAGCAAAAGGCCCCCTCTTCAGAAGAGGACGTTCACAAGCGAAGCCGTTGAGGAGGAGATAAGGAAGGTGTCATCCGGGATTGGCGATCCGGAACTGGCGTGGCTCTTCTCCAACTGCTTTCCGAACACCTTAGACACCACAGTCAAATTTAGAATTGCAAACGGCAAGCCCGACACTTTCGTGATCACAGGAGACATTGACGCCATGTGGCTTCGTGACTCCACGGAACAAGTCTGGCCTTATGTACGTCTTGCCAATCTCGAAGAAAAGCTCAAGCTTCTCATTGCGGGAGTGATCAACAGGCAGACCGAGTGCATCCTTCTCGATCCATACGCTAACGCCTTCAATTACGGTCCGACCGGGAGTCCCTTTGACAACGATCTAACCCAAATGAAACCCGGTCTTCACGAGCGTAAATGGGAACTCGATTCGCTCTGCTACCCGGTGCGGCTTGCGCACGGATACTGGAAAACAACCGGTGACGTCTCCTGCTTCGACGACAGATGGAAAGCCGCCATGAAAGTTATCGTCACAACTTTCCGGCAACAGCAGAGGAAAGACTGGCATGGGCCTTACAAGTTTCAGCGCGTCACCGCAACCTACACCGATACCGCCCCAGGCGGGGGATATGGAAATCCGGTCGTCCCTGTTGGGCTGATCGTCTCCCTCTTCAGACCCTCAGACGACGCGACGATCTTTCCTTTCCTCGTTCCGTCCAACTACTTCGCCGTGAAATCATTGAGACAACTTTCCGGAATGTTTTCCGAAATATTCGTGGATCGAGAGTTCGCCGGAAATTGCGCCTCGCTTGCCGACGAGGTGGAAGCTTCGCTTCGAGGCTACGCGATAGTGGAACACCCGCTCTTCGGCAGGATCCTACCTTACGAGGTGGATGGATTTGGAGACAAGCTCTTCATGGATGACGCCAGCATCCCAAGCCTCCTCTCATTACCATATCTTGACTGCATAAGCCAAAGCGATCCCGTATATCAAAACACACGCGCCTTCCTGCTCAGCGGCGATAATCCTTACTTCTTCAAAGGGGCGGCGGGTGAGGGAATCGGAAGTCCGCACGCGGGTATGAACAAGATCTGGCCGATGGGCATTATGATGCGTGCCTTCACCACTTCTAACGACGACGAAATCACAAAATGCCTAAACATGCTCATTAATTCTAACGCCGGCACAGGGTTCATGCACGAATCCTTCGATGAGAATGACCCTAAGAAATTCACGAGGAGCTGGTTCGCGTGGGCCAACACCCTGTTCGGCGACCTACTTATAAAATTGTATAACGAAAAACCATATCTATTGAGGTGAAAACAAGCAGCTATGATACTGAGACCAAATTCGCGTATCGCGATCATATTATTCTCTCTCGCTATCCTTCCAGCAACGGCCCTTTCCGCCCCGAGGACCCACAGCTTTGAGGCGACTTCATACGTCAATCCTTTTATTGGCACCGGCGGTCATGGCCACACTTTTCCCGGCGCGACTGTCCCGTTCGGGATGGTGCAACTGAGTCCCGACAATGGCACGCAAGGCTGGGACTGGTGTTCAGGATATAACTACTCGGACAGCGTAATCATCGGTTTCAGCCATACGCATCTAAGCGGAACCGGGATAGGTGACTTGTGCGATATCAGGTTCATGCCCGCAATTTTATCCGTTAATTCAGAATCTGACACGGCAAAGCTGATGCATCTCCACTCGACATTCTCTCACAATGACGAGAAGGCCCAGCCGGGATACTATTCAGTCGTCTTGAAATCATCTGGGATCCGGGCCGAACTCACCGCGACGAAGCGGGCGGGGTTCCAGAAATATACGTTCCCAAAATCCAACGACGCTGCTATCGTGCTCGATCTATACCGTGCCATCAACTGGGACAAGACCACCAAGGCATATCTTGAAATAGTCAACGATAGTACGGTAGCTGGCTACAGATATTCAACAGGGTGGGCAAAGGACCAGCGTGTCTACTTTGCCGCTACATTCTCGCGCCCTTTCGACGCGATCTCGTTCGACCAGGATGGGAACATTTTGGACGGCGGTGAGACTGCCGAGGGGACAACCGTCATGGGAGTGTTTAAGTTCAGGACGAAGCCCGGAGAAGTCATTTACGTAAAGACCGGTATTTCGTCCTCTAATATCCAGGGGGCGATGAATGATTTGAACACAGAAATTCACGGATGGAATTTCGAAAAGGTCCGGAAGAAAGCGTACGATGCGTGGAGAAGGGAATTAGGCAAAATCAAGGTTTCTACTCCCGACAAGGCACTGAGGGTCGCTTTCTATACCGCACTTTATCATACCATGATCGATCCGAATTTGTTCAGCGATGTCGACGGTTATTTCAAAGGAGCCGACGGGAAAGTTCGCAAGGCCGTTGGTTACGACCAGTATACCGTATTCTCACTCTGGGACACCTTTCGCGCCGAACATCCTCTCCTAACGCTCGTGGAACCGGGAATGGTGAAAGACTTCGTCCGCTCCATGCTCGCTCATTACGAGGAGACCGGCCTCTTGCCGGTTTGGGAGCTTGAAGGGAATGAAACGAATACCATGATCGGTTACCCTGCGGTCCCCGTCATAGCTGATGCCATCTTAAAAGGATTTCATGGCTTCGATGTCAATGAAGCGTTCGCAGCCATGAAGAAGAGCGCGATGCAAAACGGATTCGGCCTGAAGTATTATAGGGAATACGGCTACATCCCAGCCGACAAGGCGGGGGAATCCGTGTCGAGGACAATGGAGTACTCTTTCGATGACTGGTGCATCGCCCAGGTGGCGAGATATCTGCATCGCGAAACCGATTATTCCTACTACATGAAGCGGTCACTTTATTTCAAGAACCTCTTTGATCGCAGGACTGGTTTCATGCGCGGCAAGCTCGCAGATGGGGAATGGGTGACGCCCTTCAACCCGTTCGCGGTAACGAGTGATTACACCGAATCGAATGCCTGGCCCTACAGTTTTTTCGCCCCCCAAGATCCACGCGGCCTCATAAGTCTGTATGGCGGGAATCGCAAGTTTTGCGCCAGGCTTGATTCGCTCTTCTCCGCATCGAGCAAGCTCCATGGGAGAAATGACGCCGACATCACAGGCATGATTGGTCAATATGCGCAGGGCGACGAGCAAAGCCATCATATTGCGTATCTCTACGACTTTGCCGGAGAGCCATGGAAAACCCAGCAGATGGTGAGGAGGGCCGCGGAGACGTTATACACTGATTCTACCGACGGCTTATGCGGTAACGACGACTGCGGTCAGATGTCCGCATGGTACGTCTTCACCTCCATTGGATTTTACCCGGTAAATCCCGTCAGCGGAATTTACGCGATAGGTAGTCCGATGTTCACGAGAGTGTCCATCGATGTTTCGGGCAAACCTTTCGATGTGGTGTCGGAGGGAGTTTCCAGGAACGCGATTTATATTCAATCGGCTACCCTAAACGGAAGACCGTACAACAAGCCATACATAACTTACAGAGACATTCTTGCTGGTGGAAGACTCGTTTTCAAGATGGGAATCAAACCGAACAAAAAGTGGGGAAGCTCCGCGGCAGACACTCCTCCGACGCTTCTAAAACACCAGTGATAGAAAACTGAAATTCAGCAGCCACCAACTACGTCAATGGTGGCCGCTCCATTCAGATGTTTCTGATTCGGGGTCTTCTCATAGAGCACGTTATCGTTCATGACGCAGACCAACTGTCTGCCGCGACGCGTGACATAAGTCTTCCGCGTCTCCCCAAAATCGGTGCATTTCTCAATTACCGTCACTATATTGCACGCGATGCTTCTGATTGGGCGTCGGACCAACGCACAACGCACGTGGAGGAGCTACATTTGGCGCTATCAGAGAGCGGATCAGGTCACAAATTAAGTCGAACGGTATTGCGGCACACGCGTCGATGATCGTTAAGATGTATATCCTCATTAGTTAGCAGTGGATTTTAAGCCAATTCTTACACGAGTTACATTTCTTCCGCGACACGGCGTCGCGCAACGAAAGCTGAAAACAATCATGGAGTCTCCTCCTCGCGGCAGGAGTTCATTCATCTGCAGAAAACAAGAAAAGGAACGGTATGATTAACGGTTATAGTCAGAGTGTTTTTCTCCTCTTGCTAAAGTCGACAAGTCTCGTATCGCTCAATTGGGTCGACTCACTTGTCATCGTGCTCTATTTCATTTTTGTGGTGGGAATAGGATTCTATCTACTCAGGTACACGAAGACCGGAGAAGATTTCTTTCTCGCGGGAAGGAGAATGAGTTCATGGGTTGCGGGCCTCTCGTTCGTCGCGGCCAATTTAGGTTCGCTCGAACTGATGGGATGGGCCGCCTCGGCGTATCAGTACGGCATTCTCGCGACTCATTGGTACTGGATCGGCGCTATCCCAGCCATGCTATTCCTCGCGATCGTGATGATGCCGTTTTACTACATAAGTAGAACGCATTCAGTACCCGGCTATTTGAAATTAAGATACGGTGAATCGACCAGCATGCTTTCGGGAGTCTCCTTCGCTTTCATGACAGTTCTCATGAGCGGAATAAACATGTTCGCGATGGCGCTCGTCATGAAAGTAATCCTTGGCTGGAGCATCGACTTCAGTATTTGGGTTTCGTCGCTGACCGTTATGCTTTATGTCGTCCTCGGCGGTCTTCTGTCCGCGATCTTCAATGAGGTACTTCAGTTCATGTTGATCTGGCTCGGCGCCCTGGTGATACCTGTGCTCGGCTTGATAGAAGCCGGAGGATGGTCCGGGATGGTGTCAAAGATACACGCCAACTTCCCCGCGGGCAACTACACGCACCTCTGGAGCACTCTCGGTTCATTCAAAGACAACCCGATGGGAATCCACTGGACAGGCATCGTCTTCGGACTTGGTTTCGTAATCTCGTTCGGATATTGGACAACTGACTTCCTCGTCGTCCAAAGGCTTCTGTCGGCGAAGGACCTACGATCAGCGAAGATGGCTCCAATCATCGGCGCGGGATTCAAGATGATGGTACCTTTCATCGTGATTCTTCCGGGACTTCTCGGATTAGCAGTCATGCCGGGACTCCTTCCTCAGCAGCAGGCGATTGCGACAGGCGGAAACAGCTATAATGAGGTGCTCCCTTTGATGCTCGCGAGATACGCCGGACCGGGACTGCTCGGTCTAGGAATAACGGCGCTCATAGCAGGCTTCATGTCCGGCATGGCGGGAAACGTGACCGCCTTCTCAACCGTATGGACTTACGATATATACCGCCCCATCCATATGAAGCTCGCCAAGAAAGAAAGACCAGACGAGTACTATGTCAAGATGGGAAGATGGGCAACCATAATAGGGGTCATAATAAGCATCGGCACCGCATACCTTGTGCAGCAATTCGCCAGCATAATGGATTACGTTCAAGCCCTCTTCAGCTTCTTCATCGCGCCTCTCTTCGGAACTGTTATTCTCGGCATGCTTTGGAAGAGAGCGACAGGCCCTGGCGGATTTTGGGGACTCCTGGCTGGAACGCTCGCCTCCGTCGGCATGTATGTCTGGGTGAAACTCCAGCCGAGCGCGCTCGGAATCATCGCGCTTTCGAAATACGCAAAGCCTATGGCGGATGATATGTACAGAGCCCTCTGGTGCTGGCTTGTTACCGTCATCGTCACCATCGTGGTCAGCTATATGACCACACCCAAACCGGAAGCTGAGCTTACCGGCCTTGTAAGAGGTTGTACGGAGATCCCGTCAGAAGGTCATTTACCTCTAGTCAAGCGGCCAATCTTTTGGGCCGGCGTCGTTTTCGCCGTCCTTGTCATACTGAACGTCATCTTCTGGTAGGAGGAAAAGAAAATGGTTGACAATAAAGGTATCTCAATCTGGTTTTTTATCGGGACTCTTCTTCTCTTATATGGAATAATTGTCACAGGCGCCAATATTTATCAGGCTTACAACCCGAGCTTCGGTAGACCGACGGTTCTGGAGAATCTCCATTTCGGAATCTGGTGGGGCATCCTCCTTATTGTGGTCGGGCTGATATATTTCATCGGCTTCCGCCCATGGAAAAATGCTAATCAGCATCCCGATTAATCATATCGAAAGTCACGAGACAAATCTGGTATCTGACGTAGGGAGGATAACTATGAAAACCATATTAATTCTTTTTCTTGGTGTTGCCGTGACAACGATTTCTGCATGCAGTCGTCTGAACACAAAGGCGGGAGAGATGATGGAGAAAACAGCTTTCGGAAAATTACCCGATGGACGAGAGGCTTACTTGTACACACTCAGAAATGACAGCGGGATGACCGTGAAGATCACAAACTTCGGAGCGACCATCCAGTCGATTATCGTACCGGGCAAAGGCGGAAAACTTGCCGACGTTGTCTTCGGATACGACAGTATTCAGGGGTACTTGAATGGGACTCAGTACTTTGGCGCTACTATAGGACGTTATGCAAACCGCATCGCGAAAGGAACTTTCAGCCTCGATGGGAAAGTCTACCATCTCCCGATAAATAACGGCGTGAATACTCTCCACGGGGGAACAAAAGGTTTCAACAAGCGACTCTGGACTGCAGACACCATGGAAACAAGAGACGGACCATCCGTCAAGATGACGTACGTAAGCAAAGACGGGGAAGAAGGTTTCCCCGGCACGGTGACGGCGACGGTCATCTTTACTCTGGAAGGGGACAACTCACTCAAGATTCACTACACAGCTACCACTGATAAGCCAACTGTAATCAACATGACAAACCATAGCTATTTCAATCTCAGTGGAGACCCGAGCAGACCAATAACCGACGAGGAGCTGATGATCAATGCCGACTTTTATACTCCAGTCGACTCGACACAGATACCTACTGGCCAGATCGCTCCGGTCGCCGGGACTCCAATGGATTTCCGAAAGCTGACTATCATTGGTTCACGTATAAATGAGGACAACACGCAGCTTAAAATCGGTCACGGCTACGATCTCAACTGGGTGCTTAACGATTACCACGGCGAGATCCGAAAGGCGGCTGAGCTCTACGACCCGCTGACGAATCGGTTGCTTGACATTTATACCGACCAACCGGGAATACAATTCTACAGCGGCAACGTCCTCGACGGCTCAGAGATCGGAAAAGGAGGAGTTGCCTACAACTTCAGAACCGCCCTCGCACTCGAGACGCAGCATTTTCCAAATTCTCCAAATGATCCGAAGTTCCCATCAACGGTTCTACTCCCCGGACAGAAATACGAAACCACAACTATTTACAAATTCTCAGTCCCTAAATAAAGTTTGACAAGACAGAAATCGGCACCTCCACAAAAGTAGGAATGAAGCGTTGATCGGTCCCAACCCAATGCGGGCCGGTGATTTTGAAAGGACAAAATGAAGCACTACGTAATCGGGCTAGACTTTGGAACAAACTCCTGCCGCTCCCTGATCGTCGACACATCAGATGGAAGAGAGCTGGCATCTCACGTGTTCCCCTATCCCTCAGGGAAGGACGGCGTAATCATCGACGCCAGTGATCCGAACCTCGCGAGGCAGAACCCTGCGGACTATATACGCGGTATAGAGGTTACGATCACTGAGTCGCTGAAGAAAGCCTCGCAAGCCGATCCGAATTTTAATCCCACAAACGTCATCGGAATCGGAGTTGACACTACGGGCAGCAGCCCTATGCCGGTTACCGACGAAGGACAGCCGCTCTGTTTCGAATCCCGGTTCAGAGAAAATCAGGCAGCGTACGTCTGGCTATGGAAAGACCACACGAGCTATCACGAAGCCCGAGAGATAACTTCACTCGCGTCGAGGATGCGACCGCAATACCTCGCAACGATAGGCGGGGTCTACTCATCAGAGTGGTGGTGGAGTAAAATACTTCATTGCAAGAACGTAGCTCCTGATGTGTTCAATGCCGCGTACAGTTGGGCAGAGATTTGCGACTGGATCCCCGCGCACCTGGTTGGCGAACTTCGGCCGGACAAGATGAAGAGAAGCATTTGTGCGGCAGGGCATAAGGCAATGTTTAATCCAGACTGGAACGGACTCCCCGACGAGGAGTTCCTCGGCAAACTATCACCTGGACTCGAAAGTCTCAGGAAGCGTTTGTACGAGAAAGCGTTTACTGCCGATCACCAAGTTGGATTCCTCTCGAAAGATTGGTCCGCTAAGCTCGGCCTCTCCTCAGAAGTTGCAGTGGCAGTCGGGGCTTTTGACGCCCATATGGGAGCTGTCGGGGCCAGTGTCGCCCCTGGGACACTCGTGAAGATCATGGGTACAAGTACGTGCGATATCATGGTAGCCCCTTCTCACGAGAATATGAAAGACATCCCGGGTGTCTGCGGGATTGTCAACGGATCTGTAATGGACGGATACTATGGGATCGAGGCTGGCCAGTCAGCTGTCGGCGACATATTTCTCTGGTTTGTGAACAACCTCGTCCCTGAAAAATACGGCAAGACACAGGATGAGAAGTTTGCGGCTTTAAACGAGGCTGCATCACGTTTGAGCCCCGGTGAATCCGGACTCCTTGCGCTCGATTGGAACAACGGTAACCGCACGATACTGGTAGACGTGCGCCTCACCGGACTTCTTCTCGGACAAACCCTGCACACGCAGCCTCATGAAATATATCGCGCGCTCATTGAAGCGACAGCCTTCGGCGCGCTCGAGATTATCGACAGGATAGAGGAGTACGGCGTTCCGATAAAAGAAGTCGTAAATTGCGGCGGCCTCGCTTCCAAGAGCCCTGTGCTCATGCAAATATACGCCGACATAACCGGCAGGCCGATGAAAATATCACGAAGCGACCAAACCCCCGCTCTGGGTGCCGCCATATTCTCCGCTGTCGCGGCAGGGAAGGCAGCAGGAGGTTACGACAATGTCGCCGATGCTGAAAAGAACATGACTGGCACCGGGAAAATATATCAACCAGATCCCGCTAGCCATGATGTGTACGAGAAGATTTACGCCCTATATCGTCAGATGCATGACGCCTTCGGGACTAACGAGTGGAGCGGGAGCATGTATAACGTCATGAAAGATCTGCTAAATATAAGAGACGAAGTAAGGAGCGTTCACGTTGCTTGAACAATTGAAGAAGGCAGTATTCGAGGCCAATCTTGAGCTTGTGAAGCATGGGCTGGTTATTCTAACGTGGGGAAACGTCAGCGGTCTCGACAGGAAATCGGGACTAATGGTTATCAAGCCGAGCGGAGTCGATTATGAAAAGATGACCCCAAAAGATATGGTCGTAGTCGATCTCGATGGCAAAGTTGTGGAAGGAAGCAAGCGGCCATCCTCCGACACGCCATCGCACATAGAATTATATAAAGCCTTCCCCAGCATCGGCGGTATCACACATACACACAGCATGAACGCAGCAGCGTTCGCGCAGGCTTGCATAGGAATTCCATGCCTCGGTACAACACATGCGGATCATTTTGCCGGGCCGGTGCCGTCAACCCGCTTCTTGACTCCAGAAGAGGTCGAGGCAGGCTATGAGCTGAACACTGGATTGGTCATAGTGGAGAAGTTTAAAGAATTGGATTATCAAACGACACCGGGAGTTCTCGTGGCGGGACATGGACCATTCTGCTGGGGTAAAGATTCGCATGACTCCGTCAAGAATTCTATCATACTAGAACGTATCGCGGAAATGGCCCTGAAAACAATTTCGCTGAACCCAAATATCAAGGAACTCCCAACTCATATTTCGGAAAAACATTTCCAAAGGAAACATGGGAAAGACGCGTACTACGGCCAGAAAGGGGATTGAAACAACGCTCATAGTTTACCGACTTACGCTGAGTACCTGATCGTGTGGAAATCGTTTCGCCCCTGTTGTGGTCTTTAAGTCTTCAACTTATTTATGAACAGCTCCCCGCATAGCATCTTCCTGTCTTCTGACATCAACAGGATGAACGCATAATGCATCTGTGGGCAGTGAGGGATTCGAACCCCCGACCCCATGCGTGTAAAGCATGTGCTCTGAACCAGCTGAGCTAACTGCCCAATGAACTACTCGTTTTCAATTTGCTCGGCCGGCGACGCTCTGAACCAGCTGAGCTGACGCTGCGGCCAATGAGAGCGGGAGACGGGGATCGAACCCGCGACATCCAGCTTGGGAAGCTGGCGTTCTACCGCTGAACTACTCCCGCAATTTTCAATTCTTAATCGACCAAGAGCATTATCCGATACGGGGTATCGAATCGACGGCCATAATATGCATCGAATTTCACTCACATTCAATGACGCCCGCCTCTGAAAGTTGAGAGTGGATCGACCCACCAGAAACGGCAGTTTGCGCGGGCCGAGGCCGTGTCATGCAAGACTAAATAGCGGGCAAATACAGCATGAAGTAGTCGATACAAGAACAAAATTGCCCTTGACATACTACTACTAATTCGTTATATTTTAATTCGTAAGGCATTAATTAAGAGTAAGCGAAATGAAGACGACAAAGAAATACGGCAAGAAGGCCGATCTCGCGCTCGGAATGTGGGTTAAACTCGCGAGAGCCGCCAACACGATGTCCACTCTGACGATTAGAGATATCGCGACATACGGCCTCACCGAGGCACAGTTCGGCGTAATCGAGGCCCTCGGTCATCTCGGCCCCATGAAGGTGGGCGAACTTTGTACTAAGAACCTCTCCTCGGGAGGTAACATGACTGTTGTCGTAGATAATCTAGTAAGGGACGGACTCGTCGACAGGGTGCGCGCTTATGACGACAGGCGCGCCTACATCGTCCAGCTCACTCCGAAGGGGAAGGATCTCTTTGACTCAATATTCGTCAAGCACGCGAACTTTGTGACGGACCTTGTTTATTCAGCCCTATCCGAGGAAGAGATACAGCAGCTGAGCGCCCTTTTGAAGAAGCTTGGACTGTCAATGAAGGAAAAGCTTAAGAATTCTGAAAGTTTAAACAAAGAAGGCGGCAGATAGATATGAAAAGGACTTTGCATTTTGTCGGGATTTCGGGGAGCCTCCGCAAGGGATCGTACAACACAATGTTGCTGAAGGCTGCAAACAAGCTACTCCCTGAAGGTGGTACCATGGAGATTGTCGAGATCGGAAACCTCCCGCTATACAATGACGATCTGCAATCAGGGACTCTGCCGGAAGCCGTAATAAGTTTCAGAGAGAAACTCTCAATCGCGGATGGGTTCGTCATCGCTTCGCCCGAGTACAATTACTCGGTACCTGGCACACTTAAGAACGCCATTGATTGGGCGTCCCGCGGAAAAGACTCGCCGCTCGTCGGCAAACCGGTGGCATTAATGGGAGCGACACAAGGGATGTGGGGAACCGTCCGCATGCAGATTGCATTCAGGCCGATATTTCAATTCCTGAACATGGTTCCGGTCAATAAGCCGGAGGTGCTGGTCGGCCAGGCACAAAATAAGTTTGATGGAGACGGCAATCTTATGGATGAGCCTACCATATCAATTATCAGGCAGCAGCTCAAGGAACTCGCAAGACTTGCAACGCATGCCCAGATCATAAAAGATATTACAACTGAACAAAACTAAAATCCGAAAGGCGCAATAAAATGGCAACATGGAAGATCGATCCGGTTCATTCGGAAATTAAATTCAAGGTAAGACACCTTGTCGTTTCAACGGTCACGGGACAATTTCACAATTTCGACGCAACAGTTGAAGCTGAGAAGGATGACTTCAGTGACGCGAAGATAAGCTTCGAGGCAGATGTAAACAGTATCAGCACGAAGAACGACCAGAGGGATGGTCATTTGAAGTCTGCAGATTTCTTCGACGCCGCCAACCATCCTAAGATCAGCTTCGTATCTAATGCCATCTCAAGCAAGGGCGATGGAGAATTTGAAATCGGAGGCAACCTTACAATCCGCGAGACAACCAAACCAATTAAGCTCACTGCCACCTATAACGGCACGGTGAAGGGATTCGGCGGCACAGAAGTAGCAGGTTTCGAAATAAGAGGAAAAGTAAACCGCTTTGACTACGGCCTTCAATGGAACGGACTTACCGAAACTGGCGGTGTCGTCGTCAGCGATGAGGTCAAGATTGAAATCGAGGCTGAGCTCAACCGAGTCGCCAACGCAATAGCGGCCTGACAAGGCGATTCAACGGGCGTTCTATTATTTAGCCAGTAGAATCGTGACCGCGGAGCACATCAAGGCATTCAGAAGTACGTGAGTGTCGTGTGCTTCGCGGTGTATGAGTGCTAGCTTCGCTTTCAGGGCAGGCAAATCTTTCCAAGGAGTGTTTCCCCGGAAGCGCCAGTAACAGAGGGAAGGTTTGTAGGGTTTCCGTTGATCAACTCATTGGCAAGAACCGCGAAACAAACAGCTTCCTTAGCATCGGATGAAATTCCGATGTTCTCGGCCGAATCGACCCGTGCCCCGACAAAGTGATGCCTTAGCGAATTCAAAATGAAATTGTTGTGCGCCCCTCCACCGCTGACAAAAATTTCTTCAACTTCTCCCTTTGTCTTAAGAAACAAGAGATAATTGGCGTAGACCGATAGTGCGGTGAACTCCGAAACCGTCGCTATGATATCCTCGTTCTGTCGGTCGGCATAATTCTCAAGTAGGGAAGTGACATAAGTCTCCCCGTAACGTTCACGGCCCGTTGATTTGGGCGGTGACATCCTGACGAATTCATCCGTCATCAGCCAATCGATCATGTCTCCCAGCACCTTCCCAGCGGAAGCAACCGTTCCCCCCTCATCAAAGTCTTTCCCGTAAATCCGTTTCATCATCTGATCGATCACCATGTTTCCAGGTCCTGTATCAAAAGCCACAACGTCGCCTGATTGGCAGCCCCTGGGGAGATACGAAATGTTTCCTATCCCTCCAAGGTTAAGAAGCGCTCTCGATTTCTTATCAGACTTGAAGAGGATGTAATCGAAATAGGGGACGAGCGGCGCGCCCTGGCCGCCCAACGCGACATCGCCAACTCTGAAATCTCCCACCGTGACAACTCCGGTGAGCTTCGCGAGTACAGATGGATCGCCAATCTGAAATGTTGCGCTGACATTCCTTCCGAACATGCGTTCGGCCCGGGGGAGATGATGAATGGTCTGGCCATGGGATCCAATAAGATCAACTTTACGAATATCAACGCCTGCGTGCTCGCAGAGCTGATGAACCGCGTCCGCATAAAATTGTGCAAGGAGAAAATTGATACGCGAAATATCCGCGACGTCGCTCGTACCGGTTTGTGAATTTCGAAGGACAAGTTCTTTGAAACCGTCCGGGAAAGGAACCGTAATGAAGTCGATTTGTCTTACAGCAGCGCCCGTCCCGCTTCCGCTAATTTCCACAATCGCGGCATCGATTCCATCGATGCTCGTCCCGCTCATTAACCCTATTACCATGCGCGTTTTTTTTTCAAACAGTTCAATAAGCTGTTTCATTCTCGGATTGCTTTCAGCTATCTTCTTGAATGAAGAATAGAATTGAAGATCAGTCCGGACTCTTGATTGGGGCGCACATGTCGGTAGCCGGCGGACTCTACAGGGCATTTGAAAGGGCAGACCGCGTAGGATGCACCGCCCTGCAGATTTTCACAAAAAATTCGAATCAATGGAACGACCCTTTGCTGACCTCTGATGACATCGCAAATTACCGCGATGCGGAGAATAAATCAAACGTAAGGATAGTCGTGTCCCACGATTCGTACCTTATAAATCTCTGCGGTGCCACCCACGAGCTTCTCGAAAAGTCCAGGAGAGCATTCATCAGCGAGATCGAGAGGTGCAGGCTGCTCGGGATTAGTTTCGTCGTATTTCATCCCGGTGCGCACACGACTCAGGACCGAAGGTCCGCACTGAAGCTCGTTTCCGAAAGCCTTAACTACGCGCACGAGGCCACCACCGACGCAAAAGTGGTTGCGCTTGTAGAGACGACCGCGGGTCAGGGAACAAATGTCGGAAGCTCGTTCGCTGAAATTGCCGAGATAATCTCAGGCGTGAAGAACCAGGACAGGGTTGGGGTTTGCATTGATACTTGCCACATCTTTGCGGCTGGGTACGACATCAGGACTTCGCAGGGTTACGGCGCAACCATGGATGAATTCGAGAAGTTGATCGGATTCGACATGCTCCACGCCATCCACTTCAACGACGCCAAGAAGCCGCTCGGCTCGCACGTGGACAGGCATGAACACATCGGCCAGGGAGAGATCGGGAAGGAGGCGTTTGGCTTCTTCATTAACGACGAACGGCTCGAGTCTGTTCCGAAGATCCTTGAGACCCCCAAGGGAGAAGACGGGTACCAGATGGACTTAGAGAACCTGACTTTGCTGCGCTCATTGCTTAAAGGAAAGAGAAATCCATCCAGTCTGAACCTGGAGCGGAATTAACAACCCACACTTTCTTTCACGCTAGAAGTTGACAGCCCGAGCGCGACCAAGCAGCTAGAGCAGTTGGAATTGCGGCAAGCCTAAACCTTTAGAACGCCGAGCTTTTTACCGACAGCTTCGAAGGCATTTATAGCTTTATCTAGCTGTTCTCTTGAGTGGGCCGCCGAGAGTTGGACTCGAATCCTAGCCTGCCCCTTAGGTACGACCGGGTAAGAAAAGCCTATAACATAGACCCCCTCATCCAGCAGCTTATCCGCAAAATCTGTCGCCAACTTTGCTTCGTAGAGCATTATCGGGACTATCGGATGCTCGCCAGGTGTGATTTTGAATCCGCGTTTAGTCATTTCCGCCCGGAAATACTTTGTGTTCGACTCTAATTTGTCCCGCAGCTCAGTTGTCGATTCCAGCATGTCGAAAACCTCAATCGCGGCGCTAACTATGGCTGGCGGAAGAGTGTTCGAGAAGAGGTATGGGCGAGACCGTTGGCGGAGAAATTCTATAATCTCCTTTCGTCCGCTCGCAAATCCACCAGAAGCGCCGCCAGCGGCCTTTCCAAGCGTACTAGTGATGATGTCCACGCGTCCCATGACGTTTCTATACTCAATGCTCCCGCGTCCGGTTTTTCCAACAAAACCAGTCGCGTGAGAGTCATCGACCATGACTAGCGCGCCGTATTTGTCGGCAAGATCGCATATCGAATCGAGCTTCGCGATATCGCCATCCATGGAAAAGACACCGTCTGTCGCAATTAGTTTGAACCTCGAGGACGAGGCCTCTTTAAGTTTTGACTCCAGGTCGGCCACATCTGCGTGCTTGTATCGGAGCCTAGTCGCCTTCGATCCCCGTATACCGTCTATGATGCTGGCGTGATTTAGCTCGTCGGAGATTATCGCGTCTTCTTCGGTGAGGAGCGGTTCAAAGACGCCGCCGTTCGCGTCAAAGCAGGCAACGTACAGGATCGTGTCCTCCGTTCGAAGAAATTTCGAGATCTTCTCCTCGAGTTCCTTGTGTATGTCCTGGGTCCCGCAGATGAACCTTACCGAAGACATTCCGTATCCTCGTTCATCAAGCCCACGTTTTGCAGCTTCAATGACCCTGGGATGGCTCGACAGCCCCAAATAATTGTTCGCGCAGAAGTTCAGGACCTCTTTGCCGCTGTCCAACTTTATCACCGCGCCTTGTGGCGACGCGATTACGCGTTCCTGTTTGTATAATCCCGCATTCCTGATTGATGTCAGTTCATTGGCAAGGTGTTCCTTGAATTTCCCGTACATCTGACTATCTCCGTAAATTTAGTTGACTGGGGCATTTGTAAAGCCGCTCTTCAGTAAACGTATGATCGGATACCGGTTTACTCTGGCACAGTTTAGTCAAGGTAACACGAAAAATCAATTCTGTCTTGACCCACGCCTCTAAAGCAATTTCGTCAAAACATTCTACATACGATGCCCAGATTGAGGCCTTCTCTTATCTGAGTCTTCGGGGAAATAGCCTTTTGATAAACGGTGAGGACACTGAGATTGACGTTCACATACTTATCCACTGAGGCGGTAAGTGTGTTATCGAACCGCACATCCCAAACAGTCAGTCTGTCGAAGGCACTAAAGAGTCGCAGATTTGAATTCAGCACAAGACGCCTACCGCACCTCAAGTGTAACGAACTTACCGACTCGATGCCGGTCCGAATTGTCAGAGCTTTGGTGCCTGCCGATTGCGCGAGCGCCTTCGCGTAAGAGAGGAATCTCCTAGCGTAAACCTCGTTCAATCCTATACCAATCCGAGTATTGAGAATCTTCTTCACGCCGTAAGCCAATCCCATGGACTGGGTTAGATAAGCCGGATCCAGGAAGTCCGAAATCTGAATCGGGGGATTTTGCGAGTAGTCATATCCAGGTCCCACTTGGGTAGAAATATCCATGCTAACAAAGGGGTTTGTTTCCCAGCCAAGGGTTAGGGTGTAAATAGATTCGAAGAAGAGCTGGTTCACAGTAACCGCGGATGGCTGGTTTCCGTTTTTTGTCCGCCCATAAGCAATTGTTAATCTGTGCTTCATTTCCCAAGTCGGGGTGAGCAGCATCAGCGAAGTATTAAGCGTTAATGATGCGGCTATTGCACTTTGTCCTCCCGCAGCCCAGTTACTGAACGCGACCTGGTCCACCTCCGCTCCAGTTATCAGCGAGTATCTCAAAGTTGTTGTCTCGGTGGAAGCACCAGTTTTTGCTTTCGTTACGTGTTGAGCGGCTGCAGGTTTCGGAACGAAGAGCGCGGCCACCAACAACAGGAATATTCCGTGAAAAAAGGTGGACGTCATGCTGAATGATTTCCATATCGTTGTCTTCCAGGATCAAAGCAGTTCAAAAGAAATCCCCGTCCCGGAATCCCTCGGGACGGGGTTCGCTCGGTACTGAGTAGAGCCGCTTCAGGCTCAACACTCAAGAGTTACCTGCTGATCAGGAGCCGCCAGCTAGAGGTAGGTTTACCGTCACAGTGTTGCTGCGCGAACTTTCCTGACCGTTCTTTCCCACCGCCGTCACATAGTAAACATAGATCGATCCCTTCGCAGCACTTTTGTCCGTGAAGCTCGTCCTGCTTGTGGCATCGATTTTCATGAATGACAACGTCGAAGGCGAGGTGTTAGTGGCCGGAGCCATCGCCCTGTAAACGACATACCGAGTGGCGACTCCGAGCTGCGGCGCGTTCCACGACAATTGGACAGCGCCGTTTGTAACCTTCGCGTGAAGATTTGTTGGCGGACCCGATTGGGCAAAAGCCGTGGCCGCCGCGCATGTCATTGCGACGAGAATGAATGCGCTCTGAAGGCTTTTTCTTAAGGCTCGACGTTCCATTTTCTTTCTCCTCTTTTTGTTCGTAAAAAGTTGCATCGAGCAACAAGTAACTTTAGACAACAGACGTGCCAAAGGGCTAATCTTCAGCTAAGCGACTGAACCACAATATATTACGTGCCTTTTCAGTACCCGCCGACAATGACGGAACGACAACTGTTTATGCCGGAATTCCCGCGTCCGGCATAACTGTTCTTATACAGCTGAGGGATGGGTTAGAGAACCATATCTGCCAACTACAAATCCGTCAATATGCGAAGGTTAGTTCTCTTTGGGTTGATGACAAACGGGAATGGTCTGAGCCCCGTAGAGGTGGGACAAAACAAAAATCACTGTCGACATAAAATACAACGCAATACTCAGTCGCGACTATCTCCATCGCGCTCATAAAGGCGGTCCACCATCGCGTGGAGGTAAGTGTGATAACGCGTGGGCAGTTTCTTGTACTTAAGAGATATCTTCTCCTTGGTTTCCGCCGCCGGAATTGAAGTGTCGATGTTACGGACAAAATTCGAAAGATATTCGTTTAGCTTGTTCTCAATTCTCTCCAGCACTTCCGCATCGTCGGTGCATGCAATCTTGCGGGCGGTCTCTTTGGTATTAAAATTACATTCGCAGAAATATTTGAAGCAGAATCCTTTCAGATGTTCCGCGACGGTACCTCTATGAATACCACCGACTTCCATTGCGGTTTCCTTAATTGAGCTTCTGGTGAAACGCTTTCTGCGCAGAGAATCGACAATCTGTGACTCCACATCCGTGCTAGTTTTGGAACGGACGAAGATCTCCGACGGAGTGTCTTTCGAGTAAATCATCTCTCTTTTTTCGGCCCGCGCAAGTATAACGGAGCGTTTTATTACGCTCTCTAGCTCCCGCACATTTCCCGGCCAGTCGTAATTCAAGAAAGAATCCATCACTGATTTCGCGACGCGCATTCCCGCAGCATCTTCCTTTAGCAGAAAATATCTCACAAGGGAAGGGATGTCATCTTTGCGCTCGCGGAGCGGTGGGACGAATATTCGTATAACGTTGAGACGATAATACAAATCTTTTCGAAATTTCTGATCTCTGACTAGCTTGTCAATCGCTCTGTTAGTGGCGGCGAGGACTCGGA
>JAJYRM010000070.1 GCA_021794075.1 Bacteroidota bacterium
GGCCTGATTAAGTCGTTGGGGCTTTCTTCGCCTTTCTTGCTTGGACACTCAATGGGAGGGCTGACGGCAGCGGTGGTGGCAAGCCTCAAACCGAATTTGCTTCGAGGGGTGATCTTAGCTGACCCGACTTTCTTGAGCCAGGAATTACAGCGGCAGGTATTTGAAAGTGATGTAGCCGATCAACATCGGCAAATGCTTAAAAAGTCGGTGGCTGAGCTTGTGGCAGAAGCCCACTTAAGGCACCCACATCGTGCTTCGGAAACACTTGAGCTGATCGCGCGAGCACGGCTTCAGACCAGTGCAGCAGCATTCGATATCCTCACGCCACCTAACCCGGATTATGTGAAGTTAGTGCGCGAGATTGAGGCTCGGACGCTTCTCGTTATTGCTGATGGCGGTGTAGTATCGCCCGATGTGGCGGCGGAACTGCAACGCGCTAATCCAAGGATCCGGGTTGAGCAAATCCGGGAGGCGGGCCACGGGCTCCAATATGACCAGCCCGACCGATTTGCAGCAGTGGTCAAATTATTCTTAAGCTCAATTTCCGTCGAGAAGGTGTCGTGAAGGTCGCAATACAATGCTTCCTGTCAATTGCCGACGAACCGACCAATCGAGGTACTAATTGTTACGGAAAAATTGCCGAGATAGGAGATAAGAGCGAGTGACGACTTGGTCCTCTTAATCCAAAGTAGTTCAAGTGCGACGGGACAAAATGCCGCACTAAGTTCTATCAATCACAAATGCTTAAGTGCCCTTGGGTCAGAACCGCCAATATCTCTTATGATTGACGTCAAAGTGCCGATGTAATCAATTGCATTTCTGCACTTTGGAAGCTAATTTACGAGCGGTCTTTAAGGAGGTCAAATGGTATCATTAATTGCTGTGGTGCTGATAAGTTACCTGGTAGGATCTATCCCCACCAGTATTATCGTTACCAAGATTATTAGAGGCGTCGACATTCGCAACTACGGTAGCGGAAATGCCGGCGGTACTAATGTGATACGCGTGCTCGGTTGGGGACCCGGAGTGTTTGTCATTATCCTCGACGCGCTTAAGGGTTTCGTCGCAGCCGTGGTGCTCTCAAGACTTTTCTACGGACATTTTCCTCTCGATAATGGTACACCATTTTCCAACTTCACCGTTGTTCAAATCATCGCGGGAATAAGCGCGATACTTGGACATACCTGGACCGTCTTTGCCGGTTTTAAGGGAGGCAAGGGAATCGCTACCGCTGGGGGAATGCTTCTCGGCATCGCGCCGGTCGAAGTGGGAATCGCATTCGGCGTCTTCGCTATAGTGGTGGTAAGCTCGAGATATGTCTCTCTTGGCTCCGTAAGCGCGGCGATCGCATTTCCTTTGGCAATGTTCATACGCGCGAACGTGTTTGACGTGACGACTCGGTACTACCATACGATGATTTTCTTCAGCATATTCATATCTATTTTTCTGATATACAATCACCGATCAAACATAATCCGCCTGCTGCGAGGTCAGGAGCACAGGATGGAGAAGCTTCGGTTCCTGCACAGGGCGAGGCCTTAGATCAATCAAATGTAGATGAAGGTCACAGTCCTTGGCGCCGGCGGTTGGGGCACGGCGTTATCTCTTCTTCTCCACGACAACGGGGCAGCGGTGACTTTGTGGGCTTACAAGGAAGAATACGCGGAGGAGCTGAAGAGAACCCGTGAGAACAGGATTTACCTCCACGGAGTATCGATTCCCCTCGAAATCGAAATAGCCGTCGATATCGAAAGATCTGTCGACCAGGCGGAAATTGTAGTTGCATCCATCCCATCCCAATACCTTCGCGAACAACTCAGCAAGTTGGCGAACATCGATTTTCGGAATAAAATATTCGTCAATACGGCGAAGGGGATCGAATCTTCGACATTGTCAACTATGTCAGAAGTAGTCGAGGGATCGCTCAATACTTGTCCTCGAGAAAACTATGTGGTCCTGTCTGGGCCGAGTCACGCGGAAGAAGTGAGCCGACGGATGCCAACCGCGGTTGTGGCTGCGTCTCACCATCGCAAGAGTGCGGAGTTGGTCCAGAAGCTGGCGATGAATAGTTATTTTAGGGTGTATCTAAGCCGAGATGTCAAGGGGGTCGAGCTCTGTGGATCTTTGAAAAACGTCATTGCCTTGGCGGCGGGCATGAGTGACGGTGCCGGTTACGGCGATAACACCAAGGCTGCTCTAATGACACGCGGAATGGTTGAAATCACTCGATTGGGCGAAACACTAGGTGCGCATCATAAGACATTTTCTGGGCTAGCCGGCATGGGCGATCTCATTGTTACATGCATGAGCCGGTATAGCAGAAACAGGTTCGTGGGTGAGCAAGTGGCAGCCGGGAGAAAGCTTGACGACGTTCTCACCGAGATCAAGATGGTTGCCGAAGGCGTTCCGACTGCCAAGGCGGCGCACCAGCTCGCTACGAAATACGATGTCGAAATGCCGATCATGGAACAGGTGGTTAAAGTCCTTTTTGAGGGAAAGGATCCTCAGAAGGCCGTAACCGATTTAATGAGACGGCCTGGAAAGGATGAGTATTGAGAATCGATTTCGAAAGAGTATCCCTCATGCTTCGCGGCGCTTTCCGCATGAGCAGGAGCAACGGGGTCTGTCGTGTTCGGAATTGACCGGTTACATGCTGGTACGGCGGAGGATCTTGCCGGGTTAACCGGATGCACAGTCCTGATTTTTGACGGAGGTGCAAGAGCCAGCGTCGACGTTCGCGGCGCGTCGCCCGGAACTCGTGAGACCGCACTACTTGCTCCGGACAAGCAAATGGACAGAATAGACGCGCTTCTGCTCACAGGGGGGAGCGCGTTCGGACTTGCCGCGGCCACCGGCGTAATGAAGTATCTATCCGAGCACGACATGGGCTACAAAACGCCGTGGAAACGCGTTCCAATTGTACCGGCAGCTGTCGTCTACGATCTGAACTTAGGCAACGCCGACAAGTTTCCCGACGAATCCATGGGATACGAAGCATGCCAAGCCGCAATGGAAGGACAATTTTTGAAAGGATCTCACGGAGCGGGTACTGGCGTAACGGTTGGTAAATGGAGCGGGATTGAGAACGCGGTCAAGTCAGGACAGGGAAGCGGCCTGGTTGAATTGAATGGCCTCAAAGTCGGCGCCGTGGCAGTAGTTAACGCGGTCGGAGATGTGGTGGACCAAACGGGAAAAGTTATCGTCGGAGCGGTGAAAGAAGGAAAGTTCATTGCGCGAGGGAACGGCATAGCTGAACGTCTCGCGGCGGCCCCCATACTTGGAACCAACACGACGATCGTCGCCGTGATTACAAACGCGAACCTTTCCAAGACGGATCTCAACCGGGTAGCTCAGAGGGGACATGACGCGCTCGCGAGGAAGATTGTTCCCGTGCACACGAGCTTTGATGGAGATGCGGTGTTCACAATCTCCATGGGCGATGTCGTGGTGCCGCTCGATCTAGTGGCCGCACTCGCTGTCGACGCCATCGAAAAGGCTATCGACGATGCCGTCAAGTCCGCGGAGCCGCTTGGCGGTTACCCATCTTACTCGACTCTTAATTGCAAAGAGTAGGAGTTCTTCTTCTCCGGGTGCAGGCCTAGATCGCGGCAGCATTTTATCGACTGCCCCAGGTTTTGTTGAGATGATGACGCCCGTCCGATAAACTACTGGACTTCCACTTATGCACTTGTCAAACGGGAAGGTTAACAACAAGTCGGGCAGCGCTTCACTAATCGTTTCACTTGCCTCCTTCCTTTTGTCGTGTTTTGTGGGCATGAGTGAAATCCGCTCCGTTCAGCGTTGAAACCAAGGCCGGTCAAAATTAAATTGATCCCATCAAGGAGTGTTAATGAGAATTGCATACTTAGATACGTTTGCAGGGATTGCAGGCGATATGGTACTTGGAGCTTTCGTGTCTGCCGGCATCGACATCGCGAAACTCAGGTCTGAAATCGCGAAGCTGAATCTCGGAAATGTGGAGTTGAGGACAACCAAAGTAATCCGAAGCGGTATTACGGCGGCGAAAGTAGACGTTGTAGTATCGGGAAAAGTTGAATCGGTGAATGATCTCGGCGAAAACATCAATCACCATTCGCACGGCGATTCGGATCATCACCATCACGACGAGGGTCACCATCACGCCCATGGTTCTCCTAACCATGAGCATGGCAGGAGTTACCTTGAGATAAAGCATTTGATAGATTCGTCCCCGCTTTCGAGGAGCGTGAAAGGAAAATCCACGGAGATATTCAAACGAATCGCCGAAGCGGAAGCGAAAATACACGATACAACTCTCGAGAAGATCCACTTCCATGAGGTGGGCGCAGTTGATTCCATAGTGGACATCGTGGGGACCGCTATTTGTCTCGAACTTGCCGGAATAGAAGGGATATACACTTCACCTGTTAGGGTTGGTTCGAACGGTTATGTGGAAGCTCAACACGGAGTCTTGCCGGTCCCTGCACCGGCAACGCTTGAAATACTGAAGGGATACCCGACAGTGTTCAATGACGTGCCCCATGAATTGACCACACCGACGGGCGCGGCAATTATCGCGGCGATTTCGAAAGGTATATTGAAAGACACGCCGATAGAAGTGGAAAGTGTCGGATACGGTGCAGGTACCAAGGATTTTGGAAGACTCCCGAATTTGCTCAGGGTTGTGATCGGACAAATTAAATCGCCCACGGAAGAAGATCATGTCCTGCTCGTTGAGACCAACATGGATGACATCAATCCGCAGATTATCCCACATCTTATCGAAAGGGTGCTTGCCGAAGGTGCCACCGACGCCTATGTCACTCAAGTCATCATGAAAAAGGGAAGGCCGGGTTTCGTGTTTACTGTCCTGATGGCTGAACCTCTCCTCGATAAGATATCATCGGAGATTTTCTCCCAATCAACCACACTTGGCCTTCGGATCCAGACGATCCGCCGGTCTAAATTGCATCGCGATCTGAAGACTGCGACGACGAGCTTCGGCGAGGTCAGAGTGAAGGAAAGCAGCCTCGATGGAAGGCGAAGGGTTGCGGTAGAATTCGACGAATGCAAAAGAATCGCGGAGGAGAAGGGGATGCCGCTCAGGGATGTTATGGAGCGGATCAATGCGGAGTTAAACAGGGATTGAAAAACAGATTCTGCGATGTCGCTTTTCCGGTCCCGGTGCACAGACAATTCACCTACGAGATCCCGCCGGCTCTTGCGGATGCCGTAAAGGTTGGAGTCAGAGTCGTAGCTCCGTTCAGAAAGAGATTTCTCACCGGTGTGGTAGTGGGCGTGTCGGCTGAGTCCGGACTCAGCCAGATTAAACCCGTTCAGGATGTGCTCGATGAGTCGCCGATGTTTCCCGATGAGATGCTCCGCCTAACTCGCTGGATTTCAGATTATTACCTAAGCTCCTGGGGCGAGGCTCTGAAGACGGCGGGCCCGACGGGCACATCCATAGAGAGTTCGCAGCATGTGAGACTTCTTTCGGCGGACGCTATCGATGCAAACGAATTTCGCCGGAGAATAATCGGTGAGCTTAAGGGAGGGAAGGGGATATCCATTAAACAACTCGGCCGGAGACTTGGCTCCACCGCGCTGCGCTATCATATCGGAAAACTTCAAGCGGCAGGCGTGGTAGAAGTTTCAGAAAGGCTCGATGAGCCGCGCGTTTCCATAATATTCGAAAGTTATGTGCAGTTCAAAGCGGACTATGCCGACCCAATGAATCTTAACTCGGTTCTTAACGAGCTCGATAAGCGGGCCACGAAGCAGTCGGCCATCCTCCTGAAACTCTCACAGCTTCAGAAAGTCATGGACGGAGGCGTAAGTGTTGTACAACTCCTCGCGCAGTCGAAGGCAAACATGTCCTCACTATTGTCCCTTGTTGAAAAGGGGATCGTCGAACTTTACGACAAAGAGAGTTATCGGGAGGCGGAGTTCGCGTATCATGAGGCTGAGAAGAGTTTTGATCTCACTAAGAATCAGGCTGATCGTGTAAGCCAGGTGAATGCCGCGGTGGATTCAGGCGAATATTCGACTTTTTTACTTCACGGGGTTACAGGAAGCGGGAAGACGCAGGTGTACATCGAGGCGATCGATCACACCCTCGCGAATGGGAAAGGGTCGATTGTCCTTGTCCCTGAAATTTCGCTGACACCACAAATAGTTGATCGATTTAAAAAGCGTTTTGCCGAAAGAGTCGCGGTCATGCACAGCCGCATGTCTTTAGGCGAGAGATATGATGCTTGGAGGAGAATTTACAGAGGCGAAGCGTCGGTTGTGATCGGGGCGAGGAGCGCCGTGTTCGCACCAGTGAAGAACCTCGGACTCATTGTGGTGGATGAGGAGCACGAATCGAGCTACAAACAGAGCGACACTGTCCCGAGGTACAATGCCAGGGACGTGGCTGTCATGCGATGCCTCATCAATAAGTCGGTAGCTCTCCTCGGCAGCGCCACGCCTTCGGTTGAGTCGTATTTCAACGCCGAGAGCGGTAAGTACAAACTTTTGACTCTACCGGAACGGATCGACAATGCAAAGATGCCGAAGGTTGAAATCGTCGATATGAAGAAGAAGAGAAGGGAAAAGCTGATCTTCGGGAGTTTCAGCGACGAGCTTCGCTCGAAAATAAACGACCGGCTGGCGAGGAAAGAAGGCATAATAATTCTCAGGAACAGAAGAGGCTTCTCCACGTATCTTCAATGCGGCGAGTGCGGGGCAACTGAAATGTGTCCGAACTGCGACCTAGCTCTTACTTTCCACAAAAAGAAAAATCATTTGAGATGTCATTACTGTGGTTTTGTTAAAATCCCACCCGTGAAATGCGCGAATTGTGGGAGCGATAAGCTTTACTACGGCGGCACCGGCACTCAGAAGGTTGAGGAGGAACTGTCGGCGACGTTTCCGGAGGCAAGAATTCTAAGAATGGATCTTGATACTACTTCCTCACGCGGCGCACACGACAAGATGCTAACACAGTTCGGCGACGGCGAGGCTGACATGCTCGTCGGGACACAGATCGTCGCGAAAGGACTCGACTTCCCGAGGGTCACGCTCGTAGGCGTTGTTAACGCCGATTCGACGATGCTGATCCCCGACTTCAGGGCGAACGAAAGGACCTTTCAGCTTCTCACGCAGGTTGCGGGAAGGGCAGGCCGGCAGGACAAGGATGGCGAAGTCATTATCCAGGTTACAAACAGCGGCGAGGAAATACTCGATAACGTTTCAAAGCACGACTATCTTTCATTCTACAAAAAGGAAATAGGAGTGCGTCGGGAATTGAATTATCCTCCTTACTCAAGGATGGTGGTGTTGGAATTTCGTGGAAAGGACGTTAAGCAGACTAGTGACGCCGCCGAGAGAGCTGCCGCGCGTATCAGGAAGAGCCTACCGGTTCTCGGTGTGCTCGGCCCGGCGCCTGCTGTAATCGGAAGACTTCTCGGAAAGTTCAGGTATCAGATAGTAATCAAGATGAGCAAGCAGCTCGACAAAGCGGGGGAACGGCTGGAGTCAGTGCTCGACGAGATTGATGTGGACATTAAAAGGGCATATCGGAACTCCGTCACATTCTTCCCTGATGTCGACCCGGTGACGACTGTCTAGCAGTTTTCACGGGACTTTATATTCTGATGGTTGACGAATCTCTCGACGGTCAGCAGGCAATTCGCAGGGGGCCCGTCGCTCAGGATAATCCCGTGTCAGCAATAATCCGCGACAGGTTCAAAACTCTTGTGTGTCGTGAATTCTGTAGCGACAATCGGAGCGGGGGTGTTTATTTGTCTACGAGTCTATTTGAGATTTCGCAGAAGTAAATAGACTACAGGCGCGGAAAAGATAAGGCTGTCGAACCGATCAAACACGCCTCCATGACCCGGTATTATCGACGATGAGTCTTTGGCGCCAGCGTCACGTTTGAACAAAGACTCGACAAAGTCACCAGCCTGGCCGACGGTCCCGACAATTATCCCAAGCCCAACAGCGATCCGAATATCGAGCCGTGGTAGGGCGATATAGCGGGCTGACACCGAAGTCACCACCGCGAAGATGAAGCCGGCGACTGCTCCTTCCCATGATTTGTTGGGGCTTACGAATGTGCTCATCTTGTGTCTGCCGATCGCTTTGCCGACGAAGTATGCCGCCGAGTCGCATATCCATATTGTTGCCAGGATCGATATGATGAAGAGGCCCGCTTCACGATCGGCCGGGAATACGTTCCTGATATCAACTCTTTGTCGAATCGCGGTAAGCATAGCGCCGAATAATCCGATGTAGACAATGCCGGTTATCGTCGTTCCGGCGTTCGAGAAAACGCCTGTTATACCTTGCGTACGTTTCCTGCCGAGCTCGAAAAGCAAAACCACGACGAGAACCACGAGGATGAATTCGAACGCGGCTCCAAGTCCTTTGGCGTACACAATCGCGTTAAGCACGCCGGCGGATGTTATTCCAAGTACGGCGGCTGGCTCGATCCCTTTTGTGTGCGCGAGCGCGTAAAACTCGTTCGCCGACATGACGATCAGTATAGTGGTGAATAGGAAGAAGAATGGACCGCCGAAATAACAGGCTGCTACGATCAACGGTATAGCTACGACTGCGACAATTACCCTGAGTGCGAGATTCGACATTACGCCTCGTCCTCCCCGTTTTCGTCGTCAGTCAGTCCAAGAGTTTTGGCTATTTCCTGCGCCGCGGCGAATTTGTTCTTCGGGACTAGGACCTCTACAATCGTTGGCCTCGGAAGGGTGGCTGTCGTATCTGGGTTTGGTTTAGAAAAGACTTCTGACTCGATGTCCTGCTGTTCCAGGTTGGCGTACAACATTGCAGCCTCATATTCAAAATCAAATGTGTATATGACTTTCCAATCATTAAGCATGGTACGGTGCCTTGGGTCGTCACAAAGGAGTCTGTTGCCGCTCGATTCGAGACACTCCTCACATACCGGCTTACCGCAGACCACGCAGAAGCCGACCGCACGATTTTCGACATGTGTGTCGCAGACAAGCCCCTGGTCTGAAGCGATCTCTGGGTTAACGGCGCCGCAGTAGGAGCAGTACAGGAAAGTTCGTGCATCCATCGGACTTCCGCAGTGTGAACAGCTACCCGAGCCTTCCGTGTGGCTTCCGCATTTTGGGCATAACGCAAATTCTTCAGGGCTTGAGAACCCACAATTTGAACAAATCACTGGAGTCGCGCCTCTCGAATGTTATTACTATGTTTTTCCGTCAGCCTGATCGTTACGACGAAAATTAACGCAAAAAACACGGACCATGCTATGATATAGCCCACGCTAAGCGGGCGCGCGCCGGAGGGCGCGATTATGCTGTCTTTATGGAATGCGTACAGTACAAACGCCGAAACAAAATTGTTCATGAAGTGCCCGACCATCGGCACGATGATGCTCTCTGAAACGGAGACGAGATAGCTAAGGTAGATTCCGAGTGCGCAGAGAGCTACAAACGTAAAAGGATCGAGATGATAGAGTCCGAAGATCAGTCCGGTCACGATGATGGCCTTCCGTCGCGGCATTGACTTCTCAAAATTTCCCTGAACGAGACCTCTGAAGAGCATCTCCTCACAAATCGCCGGAGTTATTCCGATCACGAGGAGGACAAATAAGAACTGCCACGGGCCATGGGCGGCCAGAAGGATCCTATAAGTCTCCTGTATGGTTTTCTGCAATTGATCGACAAGGTGTTGCATCGGTCCAGGGAGGGGGATAAGGCCCTGCAGGTAAAGGTAAAGTTCGAGTAGCTGCTCAAGCGATACGACTCCGACAGCGGCTAGGAGGATGAAGGTGAAGTCAGTCTTCTTCATTCGCAGAAGCTCCTTCCACCTCATTGTCTGAATTCGCGAAAGGAATATTGCCGGTATCAGTATGAACAAGACTTCGGCAGCCATAGTGGCAAACCTGAACGCGATCGTCTGGTCGTGTGACGGGATTATTCCAAATAGATAAACGGTGAGTCCGCCGCCAACCGCCTGATAGAGAAAAAAGACTATCATCAACGAAATTACCGCGAACCACGTGGGGTTGAACCTGTAATTTGGCCCGGTGTCTTCCGGCATCAGCTCTTCTTCGTCCAAGTGTTCTCCTAATATTTTGAAGTCAGCGGGCCTGCGAGACCGCTGTAACTAGTAAGTTCCGCGATCACCGAGCCGATCACTACATCGGTTTTTACTTTTACGGGAACCTTCAGGGAGTCATCCGTTATCCAGATGGTTATCTTCCCGGTGTTCTTGAACAAACCGCCTTTTACGATCACTGGCTCAATAACCTGGCACCGAAACTTTCCCGCCTTCGTGTGCACGTCTTCCTTCCCTAGATACTTAACATCAAGCGGGTACACCTTGTTCTCGTAAAAATTCGAAAAATGTATCTCTTCACCTGCCTTGAGTGTATCGTAATTAAGAGTACGGGCAAAGAAAAAGGTACTGACCGCATCCTGGGTATAAGGTTTAATTACATACGGCCCTCCTTCATTTGTGGTGGCTGTATGACTGCACTGATCGAACCACGCAATGAAATCCTTCTTGTAGCCGCCCTCCCTAATATGCTGTTCGAATTTCCAGGGGAATAGTCCTCTAACATCTATCAACGAGAAATAGTAATCACGTACTTTGAAGAAGAAATCGAAGAAAGGGGCAGACCTCATCGTAAATTCAACTTTGTAACATTTTCTCCCGGCGTAATAGACGTAGGAGGGGGTCTCGATTGTCGCGCTTCCGGCCACGATTGGACCGTAATGAATAGCATATGTTAGCTTTTCACCGACAGTAAAGGCATTGTTTGAAATAACTCTAAGATCGCTCAATCTGGTGAAAGGGGGAGGGGCTTCCTTTTTTGAAGTGTCATTCGGGGACTGAACAGCGTATTGACTTGTCCAACCAAGCATGATCCCAGTTGCGATCGAAGGACTCCCGCACCGGGCGGCATTATTCGTCAAAAGAAGACTTGTGACAATCGCTCCAAGTATTGTAAGAGTTCTCATCTTGTAGTCACGGGAAGCATGGCTCGTATGGCTTGGAACACCTCTTCGATGGTGACTCTAGACAGTTCGTCAGAGCCATCAGATGGCGTGAGTATGGTTCTCTTGTCCGCTAAGGGAGCCCATCTAACGGGAGTCAACGGTTTATTATTTGGATAGATCCCTACTACTGGCGTGCCGGTTGCGGCCGCGAGATGAATCGGACCTGTGGAATTTGAGACGAAGGCGCTGGCGAGGGAAAGGAAGGCGATGAATTCAATGAGCGTAAATTCACCGGCCGTGTTAATGCAATTAGGTACGCCATCAGAAACCGCCGCGCAGAGGTCTTTCTCGTGATTTGCCCCGCTAACTAAGACGGGCATTTGCAATTCCTCCGATACGCGCTTGCACAGAGAATTGAAGTTCGCTGAGCTCCAGTCTGCCGCCGATCCGCCGCTTCCTGGATGTACCACGACGAATCTGTCTATTCGATTCCGGGTCAGGAATTCCCTGACTCGGTCGAGACCTTTCTCGTTTATTCTCAGGTTTGTATCTAGTACTTTCGCCTTACAGCCAATCACCTCAGCGAGAGAAAGATTGTACTCGGCTTCACTCTTGATGGAGTCCTTTCGGTGCTCTCTTACTTTGCGGTTGAAAAGGAAGGAATACCATCTGTAAGCAGTCCCAACTCGAAGGGGAATCCGCGCGAGGAACGCCGCGAGCGTGACGTGGAAACGAGGATAGAGAAACAAAATTGAATCCGCATGGAGTCGCTTCATCTTCCTGACGGTTGCAATTATCGATTCTTCGGGATCGTAAGTCACCACCCTATCTACCGCGCCAAAAGATGAGACGACATCGGAAGTGTATCCACGAACAAGCGCAGTCAGTTCGCAATCAGGAAAACATTCTTTGATTGAAGCGAAAGTGGGAAGTGACAGGACAACGTCCCCGATCCTGTCCGTCCGGCTTATTATTATCCTTCGAGAATCATTGAGCATTGAAAGAAATATAACCCTGAGCCGTGTTCATATTCAATTTGTGCCGTCACGACGGTAAGATGTTGTCTCTCATGGCTTTATCTTAAGGGAGGGATTTCTTATTATTGAGTTCAATGGAGGAGGATAATACGGTACCAAGTGATTCATTAATTGGAATGCGTTTTTCGCGGGCCATGTGCTTGCGGTGAACTTCTCGGAAATTGTGATGGAAGAAAATCCGGATTTGTTTTCGAATAGAGCCGCCTCGGTAAACGAAGATCGAGTTCTGAAAGTAAGAGACCTCACAAGACTTGTGAAGGGAGTCCTTGAAGAGAGTTTCCCCTCAGTAGTAGTCGAGGGGGAAATATCGAACTTCAAAAGGCATATGCCGTCGGGCCATCTCTACTTTACGCTCAAGGACGAAGAGGCTCAGGTACGCTGTGTGATGTGGCGTTCGGATGCCGCCAAGGTGCGTTTCGAAGTCAGTGACGGGATGAAAGTCATAGTTAAGGGGAGAGTCTCTCTATATGAGCCACGCGGCGACTTTCAGCTCTACGCGGTCGATCTGGTCCCTGCGGGGCAGGGAGCGCTTCAACTCGCATTCGAGCAGTTGAAGAAGAAGCTCGAGGATGAAGGGCTATTCGACGAGGAGAGGAAACGGGAGATCCCTGAGTTTCCATCGAGGATCGGCGTCGTTACGTCACTTGAGGGCGCGGCTGTACGCGATATAATCAGCATAATCAGTAGAAGATTTCCTGCCGTCGAAGTGGTTATATATCCGGTTAAGGTGCAGGGCGACGGAGCGGCGGAGGAAATTGCCAGAGCGATTCGTGATTTCAACAAGTTGTCGACCGTGGATGTCCTAATTGTCGGTAGGGGCGGCGGAAGTCTGGAAGATTTGTGGGCTTTCAATGAAGAGGTCGTGGCCAGATCGATATTCGACAGTGCAATACCGGTGATAAGCGCGGTAGGACACCAGGTCGACTACACGATCGCCGATTTTGTTGCCGATGTGAGAGCGGCGACTCCAAGTGCCGCGGCAGAACTGATCGTGCCTGATCGGCAGGAGGTCGTTGCCGGGGTCCAGTCTGAAGTACGCACTATGGGGCGCCTCATCGAGCAGAAGATTTACGGGCTCACCCTGGAACTTGATAAGCTCAGCCACCATTATGCATTACAACAGCCGTCATCACTGGTCGACCAGAAGTCGCAACTGGCTGACGAACTCACGAGAAGGCTCGAAACAGAAACGCAGCATTACGTGGATGTGACGGGGCAAAAACTTATCGCCGTCGACTCACACCTTAATGCGCTCAACCCTTCCGCGGTGCTGAAGAGAGGGTACGCATTTGTGGAGAGTTCGACCGGCATCATAAGTTCAGTTCGTGATGTAGAAGCAGGCGACAGCGCCACGATACATTTGCACGATGGCACGCTTGAATCACAGATAACAGGTAAATCGGAGCGATCGGCTTAAAATGAGTAAGTCAGCAAAACAGAAAGAAGAACTGAGTTTCGAGGAATCGTTGAAGAGACTCGAAGGAATTGTAGAGACTCTCGAAGAAGGGAATGCGCCGCTTGAGGAGTCGATAAAGCTTTACGAGGAAGGTATGACGCTCGCTAAGTCTTGCATGACGCGGTTGAATGAGGCTAAATTGAAACTGAAGAAAATTCAGAAAAGTGCCGGCGGCGCGCTGGAGGAAACAGACATTGACAATTAAGTGGAGACCAGATGGAGTATAAGTACCTTTATTCCATTAATTCACCGGAAGATCTACGAAAGCTTAGCGTAAACGAGCTGAAGATACTTGCGCAGGAAATCAGGGAATTCCTGATAGACACAATCTCGCAGATTGGTGGGCACCTGGGGGCCAGTCTTGGATCCGTGGAGCTGACGCTCGCTCTTCATTATGTCTTCCATACCCCGGACGACCAACTCGTTTGGGACGTTGGGCATCAGGGATACATACATAAAATTATTACAGGCAGGCGGGATGTTTTTCATACGATCCGGCAGTTTCACGGGATAAGCGGTTTCCTCAAGCGTTCCGAAAGTCCGTACGACGTATTTGGCGCCGGTCACGCGAGCACTTCAATATCCGCGGCGCTTGGTGTAGCTACCGCCCGTGATTTTATGGGGGACGAATTCAAAGTCGTCGCGGTGATTGGCGACGGCGCGATGACAGGCGGCATGGCGTACGAAGCTATGAATAACGCCGGGCTCCTCAAGAAAGATTTAATTGTCGTATTGAATGACAACAATATGTCGATTGCTCCCAACGTCTGGTCCATCTCGAACTATTTCAGCAGCCTGACGGTGACAGGGGCATACAATAAGCTCAAAAGAAATGTCTGGGATCTGACCGGAAAGCTTGACTCGGTCGGTGACAGGATACGTAAGGTGGCCGGTAGGTTGGAAACGGGAATGAAGGCCATCGTGACACCCGGCATGCTATTCGAGGCGCTTGGATTCAGATACTTCGGCCCGTTCAATGGACACAACATTTCTCAGTTGATCTCGACATTCCGGGAAGTGAAAGATCTCAAGGGGCCTATCCTGGTCCATGTTACGACTGAAAAAGGCAAGGGCTATCTCCCTGCTGAGGAAGACAAGCAAAAGCTTCACGGGGTTGCCGCGTTTGACAAAGTAACCGGTGCCCAGTACAAGAAGGAAGGTCCACCTTCTTTGACGAAAGTGTTCGGTGAAGCGCTGGTGGAAATAGCGCGGAAGAACGATAAGGTGGTGGGCGTAACGGCGGCGATGCCTGACGGTACGGGGCTGAACATACTCCAGAAAGAACTTCCCAGCAAGTTCTTTGACGTGGGCATCGCGGAACAGCACGCGGTTACTTTCTGCGCCGGGATGGCGACACAGGGCTACATTCCGGTGGCCGCGATTTACTCGACTTTTCTCCAGAGAGCCTTCGACCAAATTATTCACGATGTGGCAATTCAGCACTTACATGTTGTGTTTGTGCTAGACCGCGGCGGACTAGTCGGCGCCGATGGACCCACTCACCACGGAGCATTTGATCTAAGCTATCTTCGCCTCATCCCCGGAATGGTTATCATGGCACCTAAGGACGAGAACGAGCTTAGAGACATGCTACTCACTGCTGTTAATCATAAAGGCGGTCCGGTGGCGGTGCGCTATCCGAGAGGAAACGCTTTTGCATCGCCTGTCGGGAAAATTGAAGAACTGCCGATTGGGAAGGGAGAAGTTTTGGAGACGGGGAATGACGTCGCTCTCCTTGCCGTCGGATTGATGGTGAATCATGCGTTGAAGGCGGCCGAGGCTCTCGAGCGGGAAGGAATACACGCGCAAGTTGTAAACATGCGTTTCGTGAAACCGATCGATACCGAGCTGCTCGACGAGATCGCCAGCAAATTCGATCACATCGTCACAGTAGAAGATAACTCAATAAAAGGCGGTTTCGGAAGCGCGGTACTAGAAGCTCTTCAGGAGATTGGCAAGCCTGTTCGCGTACTGAACCTCGGGCTTCCAGACTCGTTCATCGAGCATGGCCGTCCGGAGGAGCTATATGATCTCGTTGGACTTAATCCTGAAGGGATTGCGGAAAAGGTCCTTCATTTCATAAACGTCGAGGGGACCTCGTCGCGAGAGTCCGTTCTCGTGGGGAGGTAGAAAATGGATGATATCAGACTTGGCGTGATTGGCGGCGGCGCGATAGCGCAAGTCGTACATCTCCCGTTGTTGAAGAAGATTAGCGGGGTGAAGGTTGCCGCTCTTTCCGAACAGGACAGGCAGAGGCTTGCAGCTCTCGGGAGACAGCATGGCATTTCGAAACTTTACAACAGTCCGGAGGAATTGCTGGCCGATCCCGACATCGACGCTGTGGATATTTGCACTTCATCCGAGAGCCATTTTGAAATTGCCGTAGCCGCTTTGAACGCCGGTAAGAATGTGCTCATAGAAAAACCGCCGACGATAGACCAGAAGCAGTGTAGCACCCTGACCAAGCTGGCTGATGAAAAAGGAAAGATTGTGCTAGCTGCCATGAACAATAGGTTCAGGGCTGATTTCATGATGTTGAAAAGCTACCTCGCCGACAAGCAACTCGGCGAGGTGTTTTACATCAGTGCCGCGTGGCACAAGCAGGAGCCGAGCACAAAAATGCGCCTCGACTCGCGCTCATCCGACAGGCGAGGCGTGATGCTTGATCTCGGAATTGTCCTTGTCGATCTTTCGCTTTGGCTCCTCGATTTTCCGGAGATAAGCGGAGTGAACGCCGCTTTTTTTAGTCGGAAGTTCAAGAAGGTGGAGGACACGGCGCTGGTCACACTGCGGACCAAAAAGGGGGGCATGATCAGGCTCGACGCGAGTTGGGGCCTGCAGCAACCCGATGAAAACTTTAGGTTCGAAGTTTACGGCACGACCGGTACGGCTACGCTTAGCCCGCTTCTCCTTCACCGCAGGATTAACGATGAACTTGTTAGCCTTACCCCCGTCCAAAATTCGAGATTTGAAAACGTCTTTAAACGCAGTTACGAGACGGAGCTGACTAATTTTGTCAGATCCCTCAGGGGTGTTAAGGCGGATGTTCCGACGATCGGGCAGATGTGCAAAGTCATGCAGATCGTGGATGCCTCCTACACTTCCGCGAAGCGAGAGAGCGCCCTGAGGCTGTAATGCCCACCATCGTTCTTCTGACCGACTTCGGCAGCAAGGACTATTTTGTCGGAGTGATGAAAGGCGTTATCTATTCCATCAACCCGCTTGCACGGATAGTCGATCTGACGCATGAAATCGAACCGCAAAACGTCAGACAGGCCGCGTTCGTTCTCTGGGCCTCCCGAAAGTATTTTCCCGAAGATTCGATATTTGTCAATGTCGTTGATCCCGGAGTCGGCAGTAAAAGAAAGATTGTCTGTGGATCGATCGATGGGCAGTTGTTCGTTGCGCCCGACAATGGCCTGCTGGATTATGTGGCTGCTGAAGCTGGTGAAATTCAACTTCACGAGGCTGTTAATTATCGATATTTTCGAAATGACGTCAGCACCACATTTCATGGGAGAGACATCTTTGCGCCGCTGTCTGCTCATCTCTCCCGAGGGGTGAAGCTGAATGAGGTAGGCGATAGATTCAGCTATCCCAAAATCGCCCGGTTCTATTCGAAAATTGAGAAGGGTAAGAATGTGGGAAGGGTTGTGTACGTGGATAGGTTCGGAAACGTATTCACAAGCTTTCTATGGAACGACGAGCTTTTCGAGAACAACGTGACGGTTAAAGTAGGGACCAAGCTCATCCGCAAATTCTACGCATCATATTCCATTTCACCTACAAAAGCTGTTGTCGGAATAAAGGGAAGCAGCGGGCTGCTTGAACTCGCAATCAATCTCGGCAGCGCGGCAAAAGCGCTCAGAACGTCGATAGGTCAAACAGTTACGCTAACTCTGAGATGACTACATCCAGAAATGAAGAGATGATGCGACGCTGCCTGTCGCTTGCTGCGAAGGGAAGCGGAAGCGTGAGTCCGAATCCGATGGTTGGGTGTGTGATCGTGAAGAGGGGGAAGGTAATCGGTGAGGGATACCATAAGATTTTTGGTGGTGCTCACGCTGAGGTCAACGCGGTAAGGTCGGCAAAGACTTCAATTGAAGGAACCGAGGTCTACGTATCACTTGAACCATGCAGCCATTTCGGGAAGACTCCGCCTTGTGTTGATCTTCTGATTCAGAACAAGGTCAGCAAGGTGTACGTGTCTATGCTCGATCCTAACCCGAGGGTCAATGGACGGGGCGTTAGAAAACTGAAGAGGGCTGGTATCAAAGTGGAGGTGGGTCTCCTCGCCGAAGAGTCGAGAAAGTTAAACGAAGCATTTGTGAAATTTATTAGTACAGGACTACCATTCGTTACACTTAAAGCGGCGCAATCGCTTGACGGGAAGATCGCCCTTAACAACGGTAAATCGAAGTACATCACATCCCAAGCTTCACTGAAAGCCGTTCACGGTTTGAGGGCAAGCAGCGACGCGGTGCTTGTCGGTGCCGGGACCGTCATTGCTGATGATCCATCGCTTACGGTGCGTCTCGCCAAGGGGCGCTCGCCAGTAAGAATTGTTGTGGATGGAAGACTGCGTTCGCCCTTGGGCGCAAAAATGTTTCACGACGGTGCTTCAAGGGTCATTCTCTATTGTTCTTCATACGCCGCAAGGGCCTCGGCCCGCAAAGTTTCGGCGCTCCGGAAATTCGGAGTTGAAGTTAATGAACTCAAAGGGCATCGTGATGGCAGGATAGCGATCTCAACACTACTCAAGTCTATAGGTGAAATTGGAATCACGTCAGTTATTGTTGAAGGCGGAACCGGCATCTTTTCGGAATTCATCAACTCAGGGGCGGCCGATAGGCTGCTTCTTTTCACGGCCCCCCTCATACTTGGCGATGGGAAAGGCATAGCTGACGGACTCCGGTTGAATGAGCTTGATCGCGCAGTTCGCTTGAGGGATGTGACCTTTTCAAAGATTGGCGTCGACGAACTCATGACGGGATATTTCATTAAATGAATGCATCTTTAATTCATCAAGGCGAAAAATGTTTACGGGAATAATTGAGGAAGTCGGGATTGTAAAAGGTATAACGGGCTCATCGAAAGGGGGAAGGAAATTCGCGATCGGCTGCCTGAAAGTGATGGAAGATATTTCGATTGGCGACAGCCTTTCCGTGAACGGAGTTTGCCTTACGATTGTTAAGAAGCTAAAGAACGAAGTGAATGTGGAAGCGGTTGAAGAAACGATCAAGAAGACGACGCTCGGCGGTCTAAGGACGGGCGATCCAGTGAACCTTGAGAGAGCGGTAACGTTGAACAGTCGCATAGGTGGTCACCTGGTGCAGGGACACGTCGACACGACAGCGAAGCTAATGGCGATAGAGCGACTTCAAATGAGCAACATCTACCGTTTTAGGCTTCAGCGGCAATACATGAAATATCTTATTCCGATAGGAAGCGTGGCGGTGAACGGCGTAAGCCTGACGGTTGCCGAGAAGCTAGCCGATTCTTTCAAGGTCGCGATTATACCGCATACGCAGGAGAATACGACTTTCAGATTCTTGCGGGTGGGAGGTACCGTAAACGTAGAGCTGGATATGATGGCAAAGTACGTTGAGAGTCTCCTGAGCAAGTAAGATGGCGCGAAGAGTATTTTACCGCATACGAGATGATGGAAGGAATTTTGTCTCGACCGAAGAATGGGATGCTGTGAAATCGCTCCAGAACTGGTACAACTCAGAATTTTTCTGGACCGGCGGGAGATTGAACATCCGGCGTTTTATTGTCTTCCCGAATTATGACGCGGTGGGAAAGGACGTTGAAAAAGTATATGCCGGGTTTGCGAACCTCGAGAAAGCCGGGTACTCGGATGATGAAATTATCCGGGAGCTTGAAGCAAGAAAGCTGATCATCGTTAAACGAGGCGGCTACGAAGATGGCATGATTGCAAGCGGTTTCACGCGCGTTGCCGACAATGAGTTCAATGCCTTCCTGATCCTTGACTTCCTTTTGAAAGTTTCCAGAATCACTCGCACGGCAGACGTGGAAGTGTTTGACGAAGGCGATTTTGTGAAGACGCATTACGTCGATTTGAGCAACGGCGACGTGTCGGTGAGCGAAGAACGCGTCAGCCGGGATCTTTATCTGGAGGCCAAACATTCACATAGAGTTTTTGCCGTCGTGAATCCCGACAAATACGACGGACATCCCGAGTTCACGAATCGAGTGAATGAGTTTAATGATTTGCTTCCATTCGAGCGCGCGAAGGTGCTTGGAGACTGGAATTGGTTGGGGTATGAGAGTAAAGCGGATTTCGATTTCAACGGGGATGACTTTTTCGGCTTCGATCTGAACCGGAAAGTATGTCATCTCTATTTCAAATAGACAAAAAGGGGAAGGTATGATCAGGAAGTTTTTCGCCCCGATGCTGATTGTACTTCTTGGTTTATCAGCGGTAGCGAGCGCAAAGATAACACTGAGAGTCGGCGAGATGGCGCCGAACTTCGCGCTGCGAGGCAACGATGGAAAGTGGCATCATCTGAGTGACTTCAGAGGACAATTTGCGGTCCTCTATTTCTATCCGAAGGATGAGACTCCGGGTTGCACTACCGAGGCCTGCAATTTCCGGAACGACATCACGACGATTGAGAAACTTGGCGCGAAGGTCGTAGGGGTCAGCGTACAGACGGTGAAATCACATAAAGCATTCAGAAAGAGGTACGGTCTAAATGTTCTGCTTCTTGCCGATTCGAATAAGAAGGTCGTGAGGATGTACGGCGTGTATAACGCGAAATGGCAAATGGCAAACAGAGTCACTTTTATTTTGAATCCGAAGGGGCAAATCGTTAAGATTTACCCGAAGGTCGACCCTAAGATTCATGCGGAACAGGTTATCGCTGAGTTGAAGACGTTGACGCGTAAGAAGGCCTAATAACATTCATTCAATTGAGGAGTTATCCGGAATAAGCGGATGGCTCCTCATCAATTCGAGGTTGGAGAGGGTATGTATCCGGCGAAATTCAAGAAGGTAAACGACGAAGAAGTCCTGATCAAATGGAATGATGGCGCGGAATTCCTTATTCAGGTGAAATATCTGCGCGACAAATGTCCATGCGCATCCTGCGCTGGCGAGTCCGTCCTTTGGCACGAATACAAGCCGAGTCCGCTTCAAGTCCTGACGCCGGGTAAATATAATTTAAAGAGCGCCGAAGTTGTCGGGGATTACGCGCTGGCGCTTACCTGGCTGGACGGGCACAACACGGGGTTGTATTCTTTCGATTATCTGCGTCGACTTTGCGAGGAATACAAGAGTAATGACGTCGCTGCACGCGAACAGGGGAAAAACTAAGCGCGCGGCGCGAGTAATCGCCGCCTGTTGCATCTCGCCACGATAGTCTCAACCAAATCATTTTATGCCAATCACGCGGCTATATTCCATTCTGCTATAGTGTCGGCTCTTGGCTGGTTGGTTATGCCTGCTGCGGAGCCGTAACTGCGGTCTATACTTTATGTTCGGGGTGTCGGCAACAACAGCAAGAAATTGCGTCTCGCTTGGCTGTGATGGAGCGAACGGTGGAGAGGCGAAGCTTCCACATGCTTAAGAATATCAAACCAGATGAAGTTCATGCGGGCGGGGTGAGTTTTAGGCGCAGCGAAAAAAAAGAGAGGGCGGCAGGCTTACGCCTTACCGCCCTCGTCTTATTGGGGGAGTGGAGCAAACTTATTTACGACTTTGGAGGAATCTCCAGCGCAAGATATTCGCTGACCTTAGCGGGAGTCTTTACGCGGAAAAGAAGGGCGTCGCCAGGCTTCTTGGACTTCACGATCGCCTTCAAGTCAGCGGAAGACCTGATGGGTTTGTTATCGACACTGATGATAAGATCGCCCTGTTGAAGGCCGCGATTGAATGCTTCGCTGGTGGGCTGGACGTTCGTCACAACGACACCGTACTTCGCGTCGTATTTCTTAAGCGAATCTTTGCTCGCGTTCTGAACAGAAAGCCCGAGGGAGCTTAAATCTGCCGAGCCGCTAGATCCGCTGCCGGAAATCGAGGCGAAGGTCTCTCCTTTGCGTTCTTCGAGTATCACGCTCTTAGTTTCAGTCTTACCATTTCTAAAAATCTCGACGGTTGCCTTCTGACCGGGCGACTTGGAAGCGACGAGCGCCTGCAACTGGTTGCCATGATGTATGGTCATGCCGTCAAATTTCAGGATGACATCTCCACCCTTGATTCCTGCCTTCTCGGCAGGTGAGCCATGAACCACCGATTGCACAAGTACGCCTTCGGGTTCTTTGAGACCTAGCGCTTTGGCCGTAGTCTGGTCTATATCGGAAATTTCGACGCCGATATATGGGCGGAGAACTCTTCCGTGTTGAATTATATCTTCCGCAACTTCCTTGGCGATGTTTATCGGAATGGCGAAACCATATCCTTCGTAACTACCGGTGTTGGTGGCGATCGCCGTGTTAATTCCGACCACGCGGCCTCTCAGGTCAACAAGCGGACCACCGCTGTTGCCCGGATTGATGACGGCATCGGTCTGTATGAAGTCTTCTATGCCATACTTGTTGCGTATGATGCCTATGTCCCTTCCGAGCGCGCTTATGATCCCCTGGGTTACGGTGTAGTCGAGCCCGAAAGGATTACCTATCGCGACAACCCATTCTCCGACATGGACGCTGTCTGAATTGCCGAGCGAAACGTACGGGAAATTCGCGCCTTCAATTTTGATAACTGCTATGTCGGTGGTCGGGTCGCGGCCAATCAACTTAGCCTGGTAAGTACGGCGATCGAGAAGGGTTACCTTGATCCCGTTCGGATCGGCTCCGCGGACGACATGATTATTGGTGATTATGTAGCCGTTCGGGGTCACTATGACTCCAGAGCCGAGCGCCTCTTCTGGCTCCGGCTTAGCTTGAGGTACGTTGAAACTGTGGAATGGGAAATCGGGACCGAAGAAGAATCGGAACATGTTGCCTGGCGCGTTTCCTCCGTTCGGGACATTGACTGCCTTTGGCGTTGATGTAACGCGAATCTGTACCACCGCGGGCGTTACGGCTTTCGCGACCGTTATGAAAGCGTTGCTTAGATCTTCGACTGACGGAGCGACTCGAGATATAGGCGGGGCGGCCGCGCCGAGCTTGACAGGCTTGTGGGTGTCTCCCATCTTACCAAAAGTAAGACCCATCGTCAGCACGAAAACCACGGCTATGGCCCCAAGAGCTCCAGCTCCGTATATTAGTTTCCGTTTAATCATTTCTGCCATTGTTTTAATCTCCTTGTTTGCAGGACTAATATTGCCACTTACTCGTGAAACGACAATTAAAACGACATGAAAAGAAATTCACGGGGTACACTCGCCTTCGGGATAGCACCAATTTTCTCAATTGAATATGTGTGTTTCCGGCTCTATATTTGTAAAATCATAAAAAAATCCAAGGCGCCATGAACGAAGGAAAAATTGTACAGGTGATCGGCCCTGTGGTCGATGTTGCGTTCGAGAACGGGAAACTCCCGGAAATCCTAAATGCGTTGATCATTCCAAGAAAGAACATTGACGGCCAAGATGAGAGCCTGGTCGCCGAGGTTCAGCAGCACCTGGGTGAGGATACCGTCAGGGCAGTCGCGATGGACTCGACTGATGGATTGGTGCGCGGAATGGCGGTTCAGGACACAGGAAGCCCGATAAAGGTACCCGTTGGTCCCGGGGTCCTTGGAAGAATGGTTAATGTCATCGGAAAGCCGATCGATGGCAAGGGTAATCTTG
>JAJYRM010000071.1 GCA_021794075.1 Bacteroidota bacterium
TGGCCCAAGTCCGGGCGAATGATCTCATACTCTGCGGTCAGGAATAGGTCTCCTAACCCGACGATGTTTGACATACTTCCCATCGAGGAGCTGCCGGGACCTCCCATCATACCTCCCGTGCCTGAAGACATGTTCATATTCGATCCGCCGTGCGGCAGCAACATCCCGCCGGCCGCAGTAACGAGATTATTGTTCTGAGAGACAATCGGGAGGATCGCCGACGCGCTCCAGCCGCTCGCTTCGTACCTCAGACCGGGCACGAGGTAGAAAGTTGAGGTGTTGCTCCCGAAAATGTAATTGCCCTGAGAATACTGGAGGTATCCGGTCGCGAACCAGTTGTCCTGGGCGTCAACAGATGCGGCGGAAGATAGCAGGATGATAGATAGAATCATCAAAGCACTTTGCCAGTCCCGATTGCCCAGGGGGACGGCTGCACTAGCAAACAACCCCCTTTGATTTTTTAGCATTATATTCATTCCTATTTTTTTATGGCAACAATAACCGTTCGACAAACCCTCAGGATGGAACGGGAACCCGTTGTGTTGATCCCAATAAAGGATTACGAGCTTATGATTGAAGAGATGAAAATGCTGCGCTCAAAGAGACTTGTACGAGACATAAAAGAATCGCGCGAACAAATTGAAAAAGGGATGACCGTCAGTCTCGCTGAATTGAGGCACAAGCTGAATCTCTCCGAAATCAGATAGATATTTCATTTCAAACATAGCCACTGAGACACAGAGAGGACTTCTTCTCGGTGTCTCATGTGGTTTCAAAGACGTAGCTATTTCCCGCCGCCGTTCTGCTCTTTCTTCAGGTTTTGCATCATCTCGTGATAGTCGTCGACAACCGAGCCCATCTGCATCTGCATCTGCATCATGCGGTCTTTCATCTGGGGATCATCCATCATGGTTTTGTCGTTCATCGTCTTGTCCATCTGCCCAAGAAGGGATTCCATTCTCGTCCCGAGATTCTTCATCTGCTGCATCATGGACATCTGGCTATCCATCCCTTTCATACCGTTCATCTGTTTCATCATACCGGACAGCTCATCGGTCATTACGTGCATATGCTGCATCATGTCGGACATCGAGGTCATGTTCTGCATGTTATTCATGTATTGCATGTACTGCATGTGTCCCATGCCGCTGCCCATTGAGCCCTGGGCATATGATGTGACCGCAGTGAAGAACAAAGCGACTGCCACGAGGCTTAAGAGACGAATTGCCTTGCGCCTTTTCGTACTGAGTGATTTTGCATTGGCCAACATTGTGATTCTCCTTTTGTTAGATTGTTAGTTTTATTTATTCCACAACTATTTTTCCGTGCAGCATTCCCATTCCGCACTGGAAACCGAATTCGCCTTCTTTGTCCGGGGTGAATTCGACAGGGATTGTCTTGAACGGAGCGAGCATCGCCTGCTTGTTGAAGTCTGGGAACAAGACCTGTTCCGAGCATACAGCGGTTTCTTCCCGGTAGAAGTTCAGGCGTACCGGCCTTCCCTTTTCAACGGTTATCACGTCCGGCGAATATCCGCCTTTCACTTTGATCACGACTTCCTGGATTCCAGATTCCATGGTTTCAACTTTCGTTGATTTCTTTTCTGAGAACCAGAAGAACCATCCGATCCATACGCTAAGGGATAGTCCGCCTATCGTTACGAGTATTTGGTCGATAGTCATTGTATTTCCTTTCAGTGCCTTATGACGATTTCATCTTATATGCGCGAAGCCGGTTCGCGTTTGTTACAACCGTTACCGAGCTGAATGCCATCGCAGCGCCGGCGATTATAGGTGACAGAAGTATTCCAAAGAACGGGTACAAAGCTCCCATTGCGACCGGCAAGCCGAGCGTATTGTAGAAAAACGCACCGAAAAGATTTTGCCGGACATTCTTCATGGTCGCTCGTGAAATATCTATTGCCGCGACTACACCACTGAGGTTGCCTTTGATCAATGTTATGTCTGAGGCTTCTATGGCAACGTCCGTTCCGGTGCCGATCGCAAGACCGATGTCGGCCTGGGCAAGCGCAGGTGCGTCGTTTATTCCGTCACCCACCATCGCGACTTTCTTCCCCTCCATCTGAATCTTCTGAACATTGTGCGCCTTGTCTTCAGGGAGGACGTCGGCAAACACTCTGGTGATCCCAACCTGTCGGGCAATCGCCTTTGCTGTGCGCTCATTGTCCCCTGTTAACATCACGACTTCTAATCCCATTTTTTGAAGCTGCGCCACGGCACTCTTAGAATCTTCCTTTACCGTGTCCGCCACAGCAACAATTCCGGCAAATCGATTGTCAATTGCGACATACATCGGAGTCTTTCCCTCTTCCGCAAGCTGACGGCTCTTTTCATCCGATGTTCCGATTTCAATTCCTGCATCTTTCATCAGCTTGGAATTGCCGAGAAGCACATGTTTCCCGTTTACTTTCGATTCGACGCCTTTTCCCGGAATAGCATTGAAGGACTGAGTGCCGCTTATTTGGATTTTTCGTTCGACGGCGCCATTTACAATCGCTTCAGCCAGGGGATGTTCGGAAGCCTTCTCAACAGAAGCTGACAAGCCGAGCAGCTCATTTTCATCGAAGCCGTTGACGGCAATCACATCGGTCAGAGCGGGCTTCCCCTTCGTAATCGTTCCGGTCTTGTCGAGGACAATAGCATTCAGCTTCTGGGCAGTCTCCAGCGCTGCACCACTGCGAATCAATATTCCATTCTCAGCACCTTTTCCCACGCCGACCATCAGAGAGATCGGCGTCGCGATCCCAAGCGCACATGGGCATGCAATCACTAAAGTTGTAACGAGGACAATGAGGGCAAAGACAAGGTTCGGCTGCGGACCGAAGTCGTACCATATTATAAATGACAAAACCCCGAGGATCATGACGGCAGGAGCGAAGTAGCCAGATATTTGGTCGACAACTCGCTGAATCGGCGCCTTCGAGCTTTGTGCCTGCTGTACCATCCCGATAATCTGTGCGAGCGCGGTGTCTTTGCCCACTTTTGTAGCCCTAAACTTGAATGAGCCAGTCTTGTTTATCGTGCCGCCGATGACCTCGTCACCTGAGTGCTTCTCGACCGCAATCGGCTCGCCGGTAATCATGGATTCGTCAACGCTCGACGCGCCATCCACCACAACGCCATCGACCGGGACTTTCTCACCGGGACGGACTATCACGATATCATCGGCAATGACTTCTTCGAACGGTATGTCTTTCTCGGCACCGTCCCGTACAACTCTTGCGGTCTTTGCCTGCAGGCCGATGAGTTTCTTTATCGCCTCGGAGCTTTTCCCTTTCGCGCGCACCTCAAGCGCAAGGCCGAGAATGACAAGCGCGGTGACGACTGCAACAACATCATAGAATTGCCCGGCGAGCTGCTGTGACGGAAAGACGGAAGGGAAAAGAAATGCCACAGTCGAATAGAGCCATGCCGCCGCTTCTCCACTTGCAACAAGCGTATTCATGTTCGCGGACCGGCTTCTGAATGCGGCTACTGCACCCGTGAAAAACTGCGCACCGGAGTAAAACATCACGATCAGGGTGACGAACGCCATAGAGAAGGTAATGATTTCGGCGCTGGCGGTTCCAATTCGCATCAGATTGGAAATCCCGAAGAGATTCGGATAGCTGAAGAATACGACGGGAACGGAGACGGCTGCAGCAAAGGTGAATTTTCGCATCAGCCGTTTGTACTCCTGTTCATGCGCAATCTCAGTCTCGTCTCTCGTTTCGCCTTCTTTACGCTGTTCCGCCTTTTCACCGGCCGCCCCGTCGCGAACGGTATAACCGAGAGACTCAATCGACTTTGTTATTTCCGAGATGTTCACTTCGGCCGGTATGTACTGCACCATTGCGGTTTCGCTCGCAAGATCGACACTAGCGGAAACAACTCCGGGCTTCCTGAGAAGGTCGTCTTCAATTTTCGTCACGCATGAGCCGCAGTACATTCCGCTGATCCTGAGCGTGAGCGAGCTTTGCCCTGCTTTGTAACCTGCCTTCTTTATTGCGCCGACAATCTGCCGAGAGTTTGTCACAGCCGGCTGATATTCGACAAAGGCCTTCCCGGTCGCTATGTTGACGTTGACCTTTTTCACGCCATCCAACTGTTTAATTTGCTTCTCAATTGTAACCGCACAGTTGGCGCAATCCATGTTTACAATTGGAATTTGAATTTGAGTCGTTTCTAGCTTCAGTTTGTCTAAAGGAATACCCGCATGCGGAGATGCTGGAACATCTGAATCTGATGCTGCTCCTTCCTTCGCCATGCCAAGATATTTCTCAGGCTCACCGTCAAACTTTTCTTTGCATGCGGACGAGCAGAAATAGAAATTCTTTCCGCCGTACTCCGAATGAAAATTCGATGATTCTTCAACAGGCATTCCACATACCGGATCTTTCAACATAATCAGTTCCTCCTTGTTTAATTCCTGATAAATGGCCATGAGACAGTTTGAACTTTCCCGTTATTATTGCGCTGGACGGTGCTCATCTTTCACCTTCGGCGATGTATGCCATACCGAACCAGAATTGCCTGACGGAAACATTTGACAGGTATTTCTCAAAAGACTCCCAGGGATGCCTCGCAGTCATCTCAAGAGTTCCTCCATAGGGCTTGACGAGATGGATGAGCAATGGAATGAACCGCTTGAGCCAATTGGTCGGCATTTTAAAATCCATCACGACCCACTTTCCACCCGGCCGTAATGATGAAGATCCTCTGTGGATCACATCGTCATACTCGGGTGCCATGGTAAGAGCAAATGTGGAGATAATGGCATCGACGTTTTCGGGAAACACGTATGCGGCAGCACCGCTTTCCACAAGCTCGACGTTACGCCATCCTTTTGCCTCAACACGGTGTTTTGCTTCAGCCAACATCGAAGGAGTCAGATCGACGCCGACAATTTTCCCATTCGGTCCGATTACTTTCTGAAGGTACGGAAAGTTGGCCCCTGTGCCGCAGCCAATCTCCACAACCGTGCCGCCCTTCTTCAGACCGAGAGCGTTGACAGCGAGGTTGCGATGCCTATTTATTCTCATTCCAAGAAGATTGTAAAGAAGAAGCGTGGACATATTGTATCGCTTCGCCCTCTTATTGTAAATTCCGATAACTTCGCTCGTGCTCATGAAAATTCTCACTCCTTTCATTACATTGTCTCAACATCAATGACGCAGGTGGACGTTTCCCATTACACTTCGATTTACATCAAATCCTTTTTCTTCTCTTCGAATTCCTCTTTGGAAATCTCTCCGCACGCGTATCGCTTCTTCAGCACTTCGATTGCGGAGTCTTCCTTCTGTGACTGCCCCTTTTGTTGAGACAGCCATTTAACCGCCACAATAACGATGGCAATAATGGTCACCCACCATAGTATCATCATAAACCAGCCACTTCCCATGGGATGCATCCAGTGCATTTTTGCTCTCCTTTCTCAGCAAGTTTCGATAACCTTCTTCAACTTCCACTGAATCTGCTCCGCAATTTCTGCCAGTTGAGGATTCCCGACAGCTTGCATAGAAGCTACAGGATCAACCGCGGCAATCTCAACGACGCCACTTGAAAGTTCCTGGACCACCACGTTGCAGGGCAGCATCGTCCCTATCTTGTCTTCCGCCATAAGCGCTTTGTGCGCAAAGGGCGGATTACAGGCACCGAGTATTCTGTACTTCCTGAAATCGACATCTAATTTCTGCTTTAACGTCTCCTTCACATCGATCTCGGTCAAAATACCGAAACCTTCTTTTTTCAGTTCGTCTTTGACTTTTTCTACCGCCTCTTGGAACGAGGCGTTCTTAGTTTTGCTGAAATAGTAAGTCATCACGTTTCCTCCTTTTTAATTTTTCGTTGATTCCATGCCGTGCCCGTGAGGTTGATTTCCATGTCTGCACCAGACGCAATCACAATCCACGTGCATGCACTGTTTATCTATCAGACGCGAATGGTACCAGCGTTTGGCGACCTGGAACATTACTGTCTTGAGAGTCGATGGATTGTACCACTTTCTGAGCCACGCAATAGGGTCTTCTAGATTATCCACGACAGATAGAGCTTTCTCGTAGCCGCGATTTCCGAGAAGCGAGAAAATCAACCGGTCAGCCACCGAGACTTCAAGTATCTTCTCTATCCTCTCTTCAACGAGGCGCTCATAAGACTCGCCCTTTATTATGCTCTGCGCCGCTAAATAACCCGACATCATGGCGTATCTCATTCCGAATCCCCACAGGCCATCCTGGAAGCCGGCGCTTTCGCCGACATACCAGAACCTATTCCCCTTTGTTACAGGCTTGAAGAAAAAGTTCACAAATCCTCCGAACTCCTTTGGCTCCTGGATGTCGATTTCGACCGACTTCCTCATTCTCTCAAGCGCACTCTCGAAATACGTCCTCTCGTTTTTAAAATCTTCAAACAGACAGGTCGCGAAGGTTGCCTTCCCTCCGTTTATAAGTAGATACGCGTAAGCTTTAGGTGCAATCCGATTATCAACAAACGTGATTGCGGCATCGTTATGCGAAGTTGAAAAAACTATTCCTTTGGCAATCGCATCCGCCGATTTCGGCCCCGTAGCTACTACTGCCTTACCTTGCTTCACTTCCTCCACTTTATCGTTCCATATAATCTTCACGCCTGTCGAAATCGCCTGCTGCTTGAGTCCGTTGTCGAGCGATGCTCCAGTTGCGCCCCTTTCCACCAAATAGAAAAGCGGCCTTGGGAATTTCACGAGATGTCGGCTGCCCGACGGTGTGAACACTGTCAATTCGCTGTAAGGCTGGCAGAGGAAGTTCACGGAGATCCCGACGCTCCTCAAAAAATCAATCGTATCGTCGCCCGTCGACCAGTTCTCCAATCCCTGGAAGTCGCCGTTGAATCGGAGTCCGACATCGTTATTTTGTTCGTGTACCACTACGTCCAAATTGGCTTTTGCAAGATTAATCGCTGCGGTAAGGCCGGCCGGTCCAGCGCCTATAATATGGACTGTTTCGTTCACCCGGCAATCTCCAGCTTCTTCGGAAACTTGACTTCCGACTTAGGAACAAAACGCGGTATTGCTCTCTCGTATTCTCTGTATTCCTCGCCAAACTTAGCCTCCAAGTCACGCTCCTCTCGCAGGGAAAGTTTGTAATACGCGTAAGTCAATATCGGAAACATGATCAGCGTGAGGATAGTGGGCCACTGTATCAGCATACCGATTGTCACGAGAAAAAGTCCGGAATACTGCGGGTGCCGCACACGCGCATACGGACCTTCGGTTACCAAGCCGCCGCTTCCGTGGTAAATGTGGTTCCACCCTGATCCCATGATCCAGAGTCCGATCAGCATGACAAAGCCGCCGATCTGACAGATGACAAGCTTAACCCATTCAGGTGCACCGAAAAGCGTTCCAAGCAAATGGCCGTTGACGTGTCCGAAAGGATTGGCAACGCCTAGCTTGTTCCCGAAAACGGAAAGCAAGATATATATCGTCAGCGGGAATCCGTACATCTCCGTGAAGAGAGCGACGATAAAGGCAGCGAAAATCCCGAGTGTACGCCACTCATATTTCTTCTTGGGCTTAAGGAATCCGATGGCAAAAGCGGCGAAGATGACCACGTTGATGAACACCATAGTCCAGAGCCCATAATCATAAGATTCGTGCATAGCGTTTTTCCTTTGGGAAGCAGGTCGTAGGTCATAGCAAATAGCAGCGACCCCCTTCTACCTACAACCTACTACCTACTTTCTCTTTTCAGTGATGATGATGTTCGTGTCCGCTTCCTTCCTTAGGCTTGGCATACTTCGACGGTTCTTTGTCGAAAGCAGCCTTGCATGAAGGCGAGCAGAAATAATAAGTGGTACCCTGGTACTCACTTTTTGCAGTCGCTTTTTTCTCGTCGATCTGCATTCCGCATACTGGATCGTGTGTCATTTTATATCTCCTTTCAAGAGTTGGTTATTTTGTACCATGAAATGTGCTCATACAAACTGGACCAGAGCATTCCGAAAGAGAACGCAAAAAGTAATTCCTCAAGCGGAATTCCGAGCAGCAGAATCCCAGTCAGTGCTTTTAAATTCCATACATGAACGACATAATTTGGAAAGACGGCAAGCAGGCTGAGGAAGAAAACGAAGTAGTAGAGCAGGAATAGAAATCCTCCAATCCATATTTTCCACTTCAGATCCGGCCTGCAATATAGCGTCAGCAGTGCACCGGCAAACATCGCGATTACCCCGCAGTAAATGTGATTTAATTTCGTGAATATAGCGAGCGCGAGGAAAATCGGGATGGGTGAAGTCAAAAAGTAAATATGGAATCTATGTCGGCTGTGCATCATTTCAGATGCGCCCATCTTCATGACATTCCCCTTGTAAATTACCCTATACAAAACCGAGGATGTTCCCGCGATGGCAAACGTAAAGATAAAACTCTCGATGTCGAATCCCGTTCGCTGCGCCAGATCGAACAAGCTCGGCGGATTCCAATAGGCCGGTACAAAGAGAGGTTCCGTGAAACCGAACAGCATGGTGCCGAGGCTAATCGACATCATCTCTTTCCTGAAAGCGGGATTCGATAAATACAAGACGCCCCATATCAACAAGGAGATCAAAGACCATATCAACCAGACGTAGTGCATTTAATTAAGACCTCCTTTCAGCTGAATCTTCAAATTCACTCTGGCACAACGGGCAGAGACAAGATATACTTCTCCGTTATAATTGACCTCTGTGTAGGCTTTGTTCCTGTTCAATTTTCTAATGCAGACTGAACGTCGATTCATTTTCATCCTCCATTACAGAATTTTGGGAAACATGATTTCCCCTAAGCAGAATTGCGAGCGAGCTGGCAGCAACCAAGTACGAGATTGCGCCGGCCGCAAGACTTGAGTTATATCCATTGATCATGGCAATGATTATCGCGAGAGCGCTTCCGACAACAGACGCACTTCCGTTAATTGCCCACATCCACGGTATCGCCGGTCCACCGAGCCGTTTTTCAGCAACACGCAGACCGGTCGGGAACATCATTCCCATTGGGAATCCCTGGACGAGCAACACCACCGCGGCAAATATCCTCAATGTTGAAAGGCTTGCGGCTTGCAAGCTATTGAAGATTGGAGGAGCAATAAAAAGGATTACGAGCGCAAGTACTGCGCTTGCCAGACCTGCGACCACGGCCGCAGAGGGCTTGGTTCGATTTGAAAGTAAGCTTCCCGCACCGCTCCCGGCAAAGAGGGCAGCCAGCAGCAGTGCAAGGCTCCGCGATGGGTCCCCAAGATAGAGCACTAACTTCTGGAACAGGGCAAGCTCGATTATAATGTATCCCAATCCAATTGATATAAAGAACACAGGGAGCCACCACGAGAATTTCCTGACGTTGTGTTGGGTGTTATTGGCTGCGGTCAGGCCTTTGAACCATGATGCCGGGATGACGAGGACAGCTACAAGCAATCCTAACGACAGCCACAAGAGCGCATACAATACCGGCGGAGTAGAGAAATCATACTGGAAGAAGAATGGCCGGTTGTCCGTCGGGGGCACAAGGTTCATCCCTGTACCTGTCTCCAAACGAACAAGTGACAGTCTTCCATCCGCAACCCCGGCAAATACAGGATTCATCATCGGCACACCCTGATCGATGCTTGTCGAAAGCGGGAGACGAGCCATTTGCTGTTCGGCACCAGGGATGTACGACAACCGAGGATCGAACTGTCCAAAATTATGGACACCTAAATGTAAGAATGCGGCTTCCCATGTCGGCAACGGAGTCTTTCTCAATCCGAAGAGCGGCATCATGTCGGATCCGAGAATATATAAACGCCTCATCGCCTGCTGCACGGAAAGCCCCTCCGACTGCAATGCTGCCACAGCGGTCGTCATCATCTTGGCTGCTTCAGGCATGTTGTGTGCCATGACCAACAATGTTCCGTTGTTCGTCAGATGGTCGTAGTAATCCTCGAAGGCGTTCTTCGTGAAAAGATAACTCTCGGAGAGTGCAAATGCATTCAAGCTCTGGCTGCTTTTTGTTATCGGCATGAATAGCGTTATCAGGTCATAATGTTGATCGCTGCGCCGGACCTAATTCCTTCCCTCTGCGACGACCACTTTCACATTTCTGAAATTGGTGTAGATTCCTCCGTTGAAACCGCTGTAGTCCTTGACTATCGATATCATTTGCGGATTTATATCGACGGCTGTAATCTTCTTGTAACCAGCTTTGAGTGCAAGCAGCACATCACGTCCACCGCCGGGCCCGGTCACCAGTGCCGAGTTCTTAATACTGTCGGGCACATCCAGAAGCGGAAGCATCCCTCCGAAACCGCCGATTGCTTCGATGATTGTATTGGAGGAGTCGGTGAGCGAGCCGTTGAACCGGATCATATTAGCTCCGGCAGCTCCGTCAATAAAAATCGCCATGAGATAGCTGTCAGAATCGAATCGGACCAAATCGGTTCTTCCGAATGCACTCCACCGGGAGTCGATGATCTTTGCGGCGTTTTCCTGAGTTGCCATCAGGCGGTACAAATCTTTATCAGGATCCCTTCCTATGGGAATATCTCCCAGGAGTGCATTGCCGGAATTTACCAGGAATAAAACACAAACGAGAATCATGACCGGAACGGTCAGTAACCATCGTTTGAATGTCATTGCTATTGCTATCAATGCGATGGCGGAGAGCACTGCCGAAAGGAACAGGATCGCCTGGATCGGGCCCTGCCAATCGATCAGCGTAGGAAAAATCAATACACCAATCGCTGCTCCGAATAAATCGAAGGCATACAGGAGACTTGTAAGTCGTGCAAACAACCGAAACAGCCGGGAAAAGACGAAGCCGGAAGCTGCAAACGGAAGAGCCGCGGAAAGAGCGACAACTGTTTGTCCATCGGTGGGACCAGCTTTCAGAATCAAAATAATCGCAGCGACGAGTGCTAGTACCGTGAGCACTATTCCGATCACAGGGAAATTATCTCCGCCCGTCCCTTCCTCGAACGGGCCGGCGGAAGCAGATGAAGCTGACGACCTTCGTGAATAAAAATATTCGCTAACCGCTCCAATCGAAATGCCGAGTAACGAAACGCCGACAATTAAAAACACATACCGGTTTGTCAGCAGTACGGACGCGATGCGCGTAAGCAGAATTTCGTAAGTCAACATAACGGCAGAAAGCGTGAATATTATCAAGGCAAGCCGCCAGGAAGAGACAGACGGTCTGATCCCCAGGTTGGATTTCAGACTTCGGTTCATATGTTCCATGACATGGTAATCATCACCTTTCAGGTAAGTGCGTCGATGCCGTGTTTTTTCGTGCGGATGCTGACGGCGTCTTCGACGTTTGTGACAAATATTTTCCCGTCGCCGGGTTGACCGCTGTGGGCGTGGTCGAGGATTGAGCCGATTACGATTTCGGCAAGGTCATCGAAGCATATAAGCTCAATCTTAACCGCCTTGCTGTACCTCTGGCAGTACTCCATGGAGATGTTCAGTTCCTTCTTATCCGCCCAGCTCCCGAGCAAAGATACGTCGATCACCGTCATTCCATTGATGCCTATAGCTTCGAGATGCGAAATCACAGTGTCCGCTTTCTCTGGTCTGATGTAAGCTTTTATTTCTTTCATTGTGGTATCTCCTTCTTGTATTCCATTTCCCTTTAAAATGCTCGGCGGAAAGGGCAAAGCGCATAGCGAAACATTTATGCTCGCGTGGAGCCACTATAGTTAAAGCTCCGCACTATGCCATTTGCGCTTAGCTCACAACTAACTTGCCTTTCAATTTTCCCTTCCCGCAGTGGAAAGTGTATTCACCCGGCTTTTCGGGCATCAGCTCGGTTGAGACAACCACGTAATGAGGAAGCTTCATCCTCTTGTTAAAGTCGGGGAACAGTATCTCTTCATCACAGTAAGACAGGTCCTTCCGGAGGAAGTTCACCTGCAGGAGTCTTCCCGCTTTCGCGGTGATTACATCAGGGGAGTAGCCATGATCTACTATGATATTAGCTTCCTGGATTCGGCTGCTTTCCAATTGTGCCTGCTCCTTTTTATCCATGGCCTGCCAGAACCAGTAGTAAAGAGCAATTGCAAGCGGTATTCCGATTAGAGCGGCCACTGTGCTAGTCATTGTAACCTCCATTGTTCAGCTGAAAATTGTCAGAAGTTTCGTATTGATTCAGCGGCTTGCATGCGCAATCAAGAGCACGGTCTCGTTCAGCTATCACGGCCTCATTCAATTGAAACGGCCCATGAAACTCGCTTAAGCCTAACGACCTGCGCGATTCCTCGAGAAGCCGGTTCCGTTCGACAATTATTCTTTCGAGTTGAATCTGGAATGTGATCATGCAAAGGCCGGTGTGGAAATAGTAGGTTTCGCCCTCAAACTCACGTTGGAGTTCGGGATTGGCTTGCATTCCACAGATAGCACATCTTTTCTTGAAAGGAAACCGGAAAGCGGAGTCCAGAGACAGATCTTCAGTGTTCTGCTTTTCGTTCTTCGATTCTATTTCGTCCATGATATCCATTTTCTTTTCACTCTTTACTGTTGAGTTCAATTGTCACTCTTAACGTCAGTTCATGCCTGTGTATCGTGAGCAGACCGGGAGAACAGATTATAGAGGGGGATAAACACATAGCTCACATAGAACCCGTAAAGAAATGACTCGAAGAATCCTAGGAAGAATGTCCTCCAGCTTAACCACGAAAAGCCCGGGAGAAACCCCTGCCAAAAAGGATACATATGCCATTCCTTCGGAAAAATCAAATCCCACAGAACGCATAGGACGAACGAAATGGATAAGAAGCTTCCGAGCGCCCAGGCGACGGGGCGGGGTCTAATCTTTTTCATGTTTTAATTCTCCTTTCTTAAGAGAATGTCACTTGTCATTTCGCGTGACAAGTAAATGAGCCCGCCCCGGCAAGCCGGAGACGACCGAAAGGTGAAGTATGTCGTTTTCCCCTTGGAACGGTTCGTCCCGGCAAGCCGAAGGCAGACAAAGTTCAGCAGCATCCGTGTCCACCACCGTGGTGTCCATGGCTTGATGTTGGGCCAGATTCTGCGGCCTTCCCAGCGTACTTGGCAGGGTCCGCCTGAAAACGAGCCTTGCAGTCATCTGAGGCAACGAAGTAGGTCTGGCCTTTGTACTCTACTCTTCTGGCAGACTTTTCGTTGATTTCCATTCCACAAACAGGACATCGGGTCCCGGTGGAGGTGGATTGTCCCGATTGAGTCGGGATCCTGGACATCGAGTTCATCATTTTCTAAACCTCACTTTTTGTTTGTTCACTCTCCATGACGCTGCATGCCGGAAGCGGTTACAGTAAATGAAGAGGAGACGGGAGACAGAAAAAAGGAGAAAGGGAACGGGCTTCCTGCCTCCGGTGTCCGGCTTCCGTCATTTCTTGCATGAGCAATCCAGACAATGGTGTTGGGCGCACATTCGGCACGTTTCCTCGAGACGCTTGCGAAGTGCCAGTCTCGCACGATGGGACCTCACCTTGAGATTGTTGCGGGAAATTCCAAGACGAGCGGACACCACTTCAGCGTCCTCTCCGTCTATGTCAATTGCTTTCACTACATCGGCATACTCCGGTTTCAAAGTGGGAATAAGCTCCCTCATGCATCCGCAGATTTCCTCCTGGTCCTTCGGCTCGACGGCAACATCCGCGTCCGCAAAGTAATTCACCCTCCGATTCAGTTCGGCCGCTTTTCGCCTGTAGGCGTCAATTATTGCGTTCTGCAAGACCCGGTAGAACCATCGAACGAGTTCTTCATCGTCTTCAATCTGAGGAGCTGAGCGGATCACCTTGAGAAAAGAATCCTGGAGGATATCCTCAGCGAGGTCCGGGTCAGCGATTCTCTTGCGGATGTAACCTAAAAATTTTGCGCGGCTGGTGACCAGTTGTTCTTCGACAGTTGTCATGGCGACCATCTCCTCATTAATTCTTCCATTTCTCAACTTTATCGCCTCGCACGGGATTTCCTCTGAGCACAATGGCAACCGAAGAGTTATCGGCGAGGACTTTCTCTACTTTCACCTTGCCCGCAAGTACGGCTCGTTTCTCATTCACCGCATAAAGCTGGAGCACGTCGCCCGAATGAATCCCGTTCGCTGACCCGACATCTATGAACACTTTATTATCTGTTCGCCCCGTGACATAGCCTGTCGTGACCAGCGACTCTGAACATCCGACCGCCGCAATAGTCAGAAGTATCGCGGTGATTCCTAACGTGATCCTTCTCATGACATTTCTCCTTTCTGAGTAATTATTCATTCGTCGAGTTCTCCCATCCTCCTGCCGATGGTCGAAAGATCGACCGACCTTGCGTCAAAGTCGTTCACGAAAACCAAATGATCTGGAAGTCCGCCGGTAGTGCCGACTTCATGGATTATGCGGCAGACATAATCCACAACCTGCTCGTCGCATAAGAGATCGATACGAGAGATCTGCGAAAGCGGCTTGAAATACTCGACCACCTTAATCTCCTTTATGCCGGTCGAGCCGAGTTCTCCGACCAGCCAATGAACTCTGATGGGGCTGATGTATGTGGTTACTCTTTTCATATTAGTCTATGATTTATCGCTATTGTTAAGACCAGTTCCTCGTTTAAGACCGTGAGAAAGAGACGGGGCGCCGGGGAGGCCCAAAGTGCACTTGTGTTAGTTTGTCCGCAGGTCTGTTCGGACAATCTGTGTAGTGGTTTATTTTTAAAAGTGCGCTCCGGGTGCCGGCGCCCCGTGCTCTGCTGGCGTGGTAATTTGGTCTCGATCAGGTCGATATAAAGAAGAACAGGCGTGTTCACGATTCTGGACCTTCGGCTTTCCGGTTCTCAATACCGCCCTCGACACCCGACAGATACTTGAGAGGGTTCTCCAGGAATGCAGCCTGACAGCCAGGCGAGCAGAAGTAGAAAAGGTCTTTCTTGTGCTTGACCTTGCCTACGGCATTATTTTGTCTGAGAGCCATTTCGCATACAGGGTCTCGCCAAAGGGCTTCCTCTTCCTTAGGTTTTGCCGCCGCCTTGCCGAGAGACTGTCCTGATCTGATGTCGGGATGCATTTTGCTTTCCTCCGAGTTCATTTTTAGTGACTGTGGCTACCGGTACCGTTTTGATCACAAGCTTTATCCTGGGGGACAATTGAGTCGGGGCGAGTCATATTCATGTTATCCATGTCGCCGGAACCGGTACTATCGACCATGCCTCCTTTGACAAGTGCAGTACCAACCCCATAGGTAAACACAAGTCTCCCGCCGTACGACGCGCCATACGAGATAGTTGCCGCAGTTGCAAGAACCAGCACGCTTCTAATCCACTTCAACCTTTTCCTGGTGAAAAAGATGGAGAGGGCGGCGAGAATACCCAGCAAAGTTCCTGTGATCTCGATCGCCTTATGAGTGTCCATCAGTGGATGGGATATATCGGGATGCGGAACGGTGCTGCCGGCTATCAGACCGGTTGTCGCGGTTACAACCGCGGCTATTGCGGTAAGGACAATGAGAGCAGCCGCGACTACCTTGAAACTGTTTCGACGAGACGAATTCTCTCTGCTCCTGAACACAAGGTAGAGCACCTCAAACAAGAGTGCGGTCAGCGATAGCGCGACCGGGAAATGGACAAACAAGGGATGTATGTTTTGCATTTTATTTTCCTCCTCCGACGGTCGCGTCTGAAATTTGCGATTGCTGCTTCAGCTCCCTTCCTCTCCAGAGATAGTAAATCACCGGATACACCATGAGCTCGAGCAGCACGCTTGTGACGATACCACCAACCATCGGGGCGGCGATTCTCTTCATCACATCGGCTCCCGCACCCGTCGCCCACATGATCGGCAAGAGTCCGGCAAGGATCGCGGAAGCTGTCATCATCTTCGGGCGTACTCTTCTGACGGCGCCCTCGTGGATGGCTTCCTTCAGATGCCCGAACGTGAACATCTGACCCGCGGCTTTCATCTTGTCGTAGGCTATGTCGAGATAAAGGAGCATGACGACCCCTGTTTCCGCATCGAGGCCGGCAAGTGCTATCATTCCAACGGCTACGGCAACGCTCAGCTGATAACCAAGTATATAAAGAAGCCATACCGCACCGACCAACGAGAACGGAACCGCGAGCATGACGATGAATGTCTTCGTGGCCGATCTCGTATTCAGATATATTATCAGGAATATGAGTAGAAGAGTGGCGGGTATTACATAGGTCAACGTCTTGGCAGCTTCCTTCATAAACTCGTATTGTCCGCTCCATGTTATGAAGTAGCCGTTCGGAATTGTCAGGTGTTCTGCCAGATACTGTTTGGCTTTGCTCACGTACCCGCCGATATCGGATGTGTTCGCATCTACATAGACGTAGATAGTCGGGACAGCGCCTTCAGTCCTGATAAACATCGGGCCGTGATGGATTATCATCTGAGTAACGTCACCAATTGGAATTTGGGCGCCGCTCGGGGTGGGAATGAGAACTCGCTTCAGCTCTTCGGGATTATCTCTCTCTTCAAGCGCATAGCGAACATCTATCGGGTACCGCTCAATACCTGAGACGATCTGGCCGACAGGCATGCCGCCCATCGCCATCTCTATAACGTTCTCGATATCCTGAACACTCAGGTCGTATCTGGCAGCCTCAAGCCTATCGATCTTGAAATCGATATAGTTCCCGTACCCGACTCGTTCGGCGAAAGCGCTTTGCGTCTCTGGAAGCTGTTTAAGAAGTGCCTCGATCCTTTCTCCGATAGCCTGAAGCGAATCCAAATCAGGTCCCAGTACCTTGATGCCGATCTGGCTCTTGATGCCCGTACTACTCATGTCGACGCGATTCTTTATGGGCATGGTCCACACGTTTGAGAGTCCGGGCACCTGCAGCGCGTCGTTAAGAGCGGCCTCGAGCTTATGCGGGGTCATCCCCTTCGGCCATTCAGACTCCGGCTTAAGGTTCACCGTCGTCTCGAACATGTCGAGCCCGGCCGGGTCAAGCGGCGTGTTCGCCCTTCCCGCCTTGCCGAATACAGTCGTCACTTCAGGAAACTTCTTTATTATCTTGTCTGTCATTTCAAGTGTCTGCCGGGCCTGTGTGATTGAGATACCCGGAAATGTGGAGGGCATGTAAAGGAGCGTTCCTTCCCAAAGTGGAGGCATGAATTCAGAACCCAATTTCATGTACGGATAAATCGTGATCATCAGAAGAGCGAGCGCAGTTCCGAGGACCCACCACTTGAACCTCAACACGAAATTCAGAACGGGCGTGTAAAGTTTCATAAGTATTCTGTTGATAGGGTTCTTTTCTTCGGCCGGAATCTTGCCTCTGATAAAATATCCCATCAGAATCGGGACGACGGTTATACCGAGAAGCGCAGCGGCTGCCATAGAATATGTCTTCGTGAATGCGAGGGGCTTGAACATTCTGCCGGACTGGCCCGTCAGCGCGAAGACGGGTATAAATGAGACCGTGATCACGAGGAGCGAATAGAACAGAGACGGACCTACTTCCTTCGACGACTCCGTGATGAGTTTCCACCTGTCCGTCGTCCCATCGTCTGCTTCGATGTGCTTATGTGCGTTCTCGATCATGATTATGGCCGAGTCTACCATGGCGCCAATGGCAACGGCGATACCTCCCAGCGACATGATATTGGCGTTGAGGCCCTGGAGCCGCATGACTATGAATGCCATTAGTATCGCGGTCGGAAGAGTGAGGATTGCGACAAATCCGCTTCTGAAGTGGAAGAGGAAGAGGAGACAGACAAGCGCGACGATAATCGATTCTTCAATGAGTTTATCCTGAAGTGTATTGATCGCCCTATGTATCAGGTCGGCACGATCATATACCGGAACAATCTGGACATCGGGCGGGAGCCCCTGCTTCAGATCCGCTAGCTTTTTCTTTACGCCGTCGATCACCTTGAGCGCATTTTCTCCGTATCTCATTTCCACGATTCCGCCTACAACATCCCCTTCACCGTTCAGGTCTGCTACGCCACGGCGTGCTGCCGCGACAATCTGGACGTCTGCGACATCGCCGAGGAGAACCGGTGTGCCAGTCGAGAAATCTCTATTGGAGAAGGGCGCGATGCCGGTCTGCCCGGGAGAACCGTGCGGCATTTCTGATTGTTGTGGCGCGCCGCCCTCGGACATACCAGGACTGCCTCCCCCTCCAGGAGGTTGTGATCTTTGCAAAGCTTTGGAATCAAGCGGATAGAATTTCCCGCCGCGTGCGACTCCGAGCGGAATATCCTTCATATCGTCGATCGTCTTGATGTATCCGAGACCCCTTATCATCAATTCGTACCCGGCATGATCTATCACTTCACCGCCGACGTCGTTGTTGCTCTGTTTTATCGCATTCACCACCTGCATCGGAGAGATGTGGTACGCAAGGAGTTTCCTCGGATCGAGCGTCGCCTGCCATTCCTTGACATAGCCGCCCACGCTCGCTACTTCAGCGACACCGGGCACAGTAGATAATCCGTATTTCAGATAGTAATCCTGAATCGATTTTAGATCGCCGAGACTTCTCTTGCTCGACTTGAGAGCATATTCGTAGACCCATCCGACAGGTGTCGCATCCGGACCCAGCTGAGGAGTCACGCCGGGCGGCAGTCTTTTTGCCGCATAATTCAGGTACTCCAGAACTCTGCTTCTCGCCCAGTACAGGTCGGTACCGTCCTTGAATATTATGTAAACGAGCGAAAAACCGAAGTACGAGTAACCGCGAACGACTTTTGCCTTGGGCAATGAAATCAGTGAGGAGGTAAGCGGATAAGTTACCTGGTCCTGCACGACAGTCGGCGACTGGCCTGGATATTGGGTATAGACAATCACCTGCACGTCGCTTAAGTCGGGGATCGCATCGACAGGGCTTGTAGTCAGCGAGTAATAGCCTGCCGCCAGAACGAACAGCAGAAGCACGATTACAATGAACCGGTTCTTTATCGACCATTCTATTATTTTTGCAAGCATGTCAGTGCTCCCGTCCCGTCGTATCGGACTTCACTCCCGACTTAGGGGATCCCATGTCCATTCCGGGCATGCTCATGTCCATGCCTTCCATCGTGTCTTTCTTGGGCTTCACTGCTTTCTTCTTCGTATTAGGGAAGTGGCCTGACATATCCATTCCCGGCATGTTGCCTACATTTATACCTTTGTCCTCGCTTCCGGACTTCTTCGCCGGTGTAGGCATATTCTCCATGGAAGAAGAGTTGTCCTCTTCAGCAGGTGCTGCTGATGAAGGAGGCATCGACATTCCGGGCATGTTCGACATTGCCGCACCCGCAAATTTCAAATTCGCATCGGAGTCGATGAGGAATTGTCCGGAGGTTACTATCGTGTCCCCAACATTAAGTCCCTCGGTGACTTCATAGTATCCGCCTGCGTAAGCGCCAAGCTTCACCTGTCTTATTTCAAATTGCCCGCCGCCAAGAGCTACCGCAACTACCTGCCTTAGTCCCGTGTTAATCACGGCCTGGGACGGAACTGCGATTGCGTCATAACTAATAGGAGAATGAATTGCGACGTTGACATACTGTCCGACCTTCATCACCAAACCAGGATTATTGAGTGGAATTCTCACCTTGACGCTTCTCGCGGTCACATCGACTTCCGGGTACACGAAATCGACACGACCTTGATATGTTTCTGAATTGCTGTACGAAACAGTTGTAGGCGAGCCTAACTTCAGGAAAGGCATATCAATCTTGAACACATCCGCAAGAATCCAGATATGATAGAGGTCTGCAACCTTGAACAAAGACTGTCCCTCAGATATCTTCTGTCCCTCGAATACATCCTTTTCAAGGATGACGCCGTCGCTCGGAGAATAGATTGTGACCCTGTCGATTACTTTTCCCATCGATTGCAACTTATCTATTTCACCGTCACTCATACCGAAGAATCGTAGACGTTCGCGAGCGCTGTTAATTAGCGTGTTCGAAGAAGTGACGGTATTACCGCTGACGGAAGCGAAGCTGACTGCCTGCAGGAACTCCTGCTCGGCAGCTATGAGCTCAGGGCTGTAAATCACAGCCATGGGCTCCCCTTTTCTCACTTCCATACCGGTGTAGTCGAAATAGAGCCGGTCGATCCATCCGCTGACACGCGTGTTTATGTCGCTGATACTTCTCTCGTCGGGCACTACGACTCCGTAAGTATTTATGGTTCGGGTAAGTTTCCGGCGCTCGACGGGTGCGGTGACCACGCCGATGTTCTGAATCATCGCAGGATCGATTCTGATCGCGTCCGGGTTGCCTCCGCCCTCATCAGCGTACATCGGCACCAGATCCATATCCATCGTCGGAGATTTGCCCGGATGATCGAAGTGAATCGTCGGGTTCATCGGGTCGTACCAGTAAAGCACTTTTCTCTCTCCCTTATTCGCGGTCGTCGTTGCCGAATTTGAACTTGCACCGTTACTCTTTGTCGCCTTGCCGCAACCTGCAAGAATCAGCGCTGCCAGGAATAACGGGATGGTGATTAAAATTGTCTTCCTCATTTCACACCTCTATAATCTTCAGAACTTTCTCCGACCAGCTTCGCAATCTGAGCGGAAGCGGAGAAATACGCGGACTCTATTTTGGCTAACTCTATTTTCATGTTTATAAGTGTCGTGAGATTGTCGATCAGCATTGCAAAGGAAGTCTTTCCGACCGAGTATGAAGACAGCGAAGAGTTGTAAGTTGCTTCATACTGGGGAATCAATTCTTTCGTATAGAGCGGGATCAATTTCGACTGTGCCTCGGCGTCGGCGTAAGTGGAGCGAAGCTCGCTGTACAAGCCTAGTTCGGCTGTGCCATATTGTTCCTCGGAAGCCCGCTGCATAAAGTCCGCCTCGTCTATTATCTTTTGCTGTCTCGCGCCGAAGAATATCGGGAGGCTAAGTCCTACCTCGAAGTTCATCATGTTCAGGGCTTTAGTGCCGTCAGGCATCAAAGCGCCGCGATAGCCGTAAGAAAAACCGACGTTGATGTCTGGGACCGCGTCTTTCCTCGCGAACACAGTCTTGGCCTTTGCGGCTAATTCAACATTCCTGATTTGCTTCAGCTCAGGATTGCTTTTGTCAAGATGGACTTCGAGTGCCGTCAGCGATCCCAGCGGAGGCAAAGACAGTGTATCTACCTGAATTGCGTACGGGGCATTCTGTCCGAGGAGCGCTCCTAACCTCGCATCCTGGTCTGACAGCATACTATGCATGGTGATTATGTCCGATTGTACCATCGTAAGCTCCGCGGTTGCTCGGAAAACGTCCTGCTGTGGAACCTGGCCGACCGCGAAAAGCTGCTCCGCGACCTTGACGACACTTTGCAGAAGCTGTCTCTTATATTCCAGATATTGAATTGACTTCTCAGTGCTGTATATCTGTCCGTAAACGCTTTTCAATTGCGAGATAACCTGAAGCGTGACTGTGGAGAGCCTGTCCGAAGATGCTTCGTAGCCATATTTCTCCACGTCTCCCGCTGCGCTCAGCTTACCGAACCATGGGAACATCTGCATTATCTTGACCTGTGGGAACATCGTCATCGCGTCGGAAGTCAGAGTGAAATTTGACGGAACGTTTTCTGCCATTATGGATAACTGGGGATCCGGAAGCGTCTGAGCCGGACTAATCCTTGCCCCTGCAGCGCTTGATTCATAGCGGGCCATCCTGATTTCCGGATTGTTACTAACAGCTATTCCGATAAGACTATCCAGCTGCGTCTGGGCAGATGCGGACACTGAGATAAGCAAAGCCGCACAAACGGCAAATGGAATTCTAAATTTTAAATTCTCAATTTTAAGTTTTGAGAGAAACATACTTCGCCTTTCCTTATTTACGAGTTAAAGAGTGGAAGCTTGGCGAACCGAGGCATTGATGAGTTGCAAGCAACGGTTCCCCGGGCCAGATTATACCGCGAATGCTGTATATCCGGCTCCCTGAACGTCGTGTTCGAGGGACTTCCTAATCAGGAAAGGGAATTAAATGCGGAGATTACTATTGAGGATCGGTAAATCTAAAGGAGGAGAACTATTCCGGCTGAACAGCTGGTAGTGGACTGCTGATGGCTGGTAGCTTGAAGGGGGAACAAAGCTAAACGCTATCACAAGGTGACTGAGCAGTTTAACCGAATCAGTGAAGCCGCTGACAACACTTTTTTCTGCGGTGACGACCTTAATGCAGTTTCCTTCAGCCAGCTGCTGTTCATTCTGAGGCGGAACCATCCCGGAGCATTGGGTGCAGACATCCTCCGTCTCATTTGTTGGCGGAGCCATCGCCATTACGGGGCTCTTCACCGGCGCCTGCTTCATCGTGCAGAAGTAAGAGGCATAAGCAAATTGAACCTGCCCGACCAGGAAGGTCAACAAAACAAGCAAGTTCAGATATTTAACTTTGTCGTTCACTTTGTACTTAATATAAGCTCTTGTGTCCTAAACAAATAATGCAATCAGTAGTTCTACAATTACGATGCCGAAAACCCCCTTCTAGTTTCAGGGAATCGGGACAGATTTCGTATACCTTGAGCAACGATTTATACTCAGGCGCAGGGATTTTGCCTCATACGCGGTAAATTGCCTCCAGGAACCCAGTCAGGGACCCAGAGGCTGAAGACAGCTATTCAGTAGGCGTATATTAAGCCTCCTCCGGCACCGAAGTGCGAATCGTAATTGGCCGAGAGCGAAAAGCTTTTCGTCACGATGTAATGCATGCCGACATCGTATTCCCTGTCGGTGTTCCACATTGCATCGAGCCTCAGCCTTGCCGTGAGGTCCAAATCACTTCTGCTGATCTGAAACCTTAAATGACCGGTGTCATCCACGCGCAAATCGGTCTGGATGAACATCGGGAGAAGATATCGCACCCCAAGGGTAGCGACCGAGCGGTTCTCGATTCGATAGTCGCGTGAGCCGGGAGTGAAGTTGTGAAGCCTGTTCAGCCTGCGAATGTCTGCTCCGACATAGGCCTCGAGGAACTGCATGTTCCCGAACAATCTCCCGAATCGGGCTTCGGTTTCAAAATCCCCTCTGTAGTCCGCCTGTCCGGTTACGTTGAACACATAGCTGCAGGTGACCGCCCTCAGCCTGGAAAATACCCCGTTGGACTGCGCGCCGACTAGGGCCGAGAGATACCAGGCATTATCATCGCGGTAGTGTAAATTAGTTTGTGGAAATTAAAGAGGGTAAGGCGCATAATCCTTTAAGGTAATTATGAAATGAAAAAAGAAAGGAATTATGCACCATGTACCCTGAAAACAATGAAGAGAAAAATCTTG
>JAJYRM010000072.1 GCA_021794075.1 Bacteroidota bacterium
CAAGTTGATCTATAATCGTTCGGACTTGCACTTTGCAGCTCCTGAAAAATTATCGCGTTAAATTTACAGGCCGGTTCCTCAATAGTCAAGAATCGACAGACAAAATAACGGTCAATAAAGTTCCCACAGATTGTCCGGACCACAAATTTCTTCGGTGCCTCTTATGCCGGATCCAGGTAAACTCAATTGTCGGACAGATAAGATACATTTGGCGTGCCGTGGCTTTCCCGCTTTTTCAAGCCGAAAATAGACACGCGTTGAATGTGTATGCGGTGAAATGCCCCCGTGTGTGCGCTATCCGTACTTAAAGTAGTACGACACTAACCCCCGAAAACAATAGCTCCGTACAACTCAGCGCAGATTGAGCCTCTTCATGACACTGAACAAATCCTTGTCCCCCCTCCCCGACAGGTTAACGAGGATGTCCTTCCCTCTCGCTTCGGATTGCGCGAGCTTGACCGCGTACGCTGCCGCATGGGAAGATTCGAGCGCCGGAATTATCCCCTCGAGCCTGGACATCTCAACAAACATATCGAGGGCTTCTTTGTCGGTGACGGACTTGTATTCTACAAAACCCGAATCCTTCAGATAAGAATGCTCCGGACCGACGCCAGGGTAATCAAGTCCAGCGGAGACCGAATACGCATTCAGCACGTTTCCGTTCTCATCCTGAAGGAGGTACTGCATGGAACCATGAAGAACTCCGGGCCTACCGAGAGTCAAAGACGCGGCAGTCTTGCCGGTATCGAGCCCTTCGCCCGCGGCTTCAACACCGACGAGTTTCACTTTCGGAATCTCTCTAACAAAATCGTGAAAGATTCCGAGCGAATTGCTGCCGCCTCCGACGCACGCCACGACATAATCCGGCAGTTTCCCGTAGGTTTCTCTGTATTGCTCCTTGGCTTCCTTTCCAATCACCGATTGGAAATGCCTGACGATCTTCGGATACGGGTGCATCCCGACAACAGAGCCGATGATGTAGAAAGTGTCGCGGACATTCGTCACCCAGTCTCTTATCGCTTCGCTGGTCGCTTCCTTCAGCGTCTTTGTTCCGCTCAACACGGGGACAACTTCTGCGCCCAGGAGTCTCATCTTGAACACGTTCGGCTCCTGCCGATGCATGTCCTCTTCTCCCATATATACTATGCACTTGAGTCCAAGCAAAGCGCATACGGTTGCGGTGGCGACTCCATGTTGACCAGCTCCCGTCTCGGCAATAATCCGAGTCTTTCCGAGTCGCTTCGCCAGGAGAGCCTGTCCGATCGTGTTGTTAATCTTATGCGCCCCGGTATGCAAAAGATCCTCGCGCTTGAGTACTATCCTGGCCCCGTACTTTTCGCTAAGGTTCTTAGAAAAATAGAGTGGGGTCGGCCTACCGGCGTAGTTTTTTAGGAGGTACTGAAGCTCTTCGTTGAATACTTTGTCGTCCTTTACCGACTCGAACGCCTCGTCGAGTTCCTGCGCCGCCTTCACGAGCGTTTCAGGGACGAAAGAGCCTCCATAAACCCCGAAATGTCCTCTCTCGTCAGGGAGCTTGTAGTAATCAGCTATCTTCTGTTCCAGCTCGTTCATAGTTCTCTTCTGTTTTCAGTAAATAATTTCACTTTGACAACGCTCAAGAGCATTGTTTAGCATTCGATACAAACGCGCGAATTCTGACGTGATCTTTTTTCCGCGGCGACTCTTCGACGCCAGATGCGGTGTCGACTCCATACGGCTTCACGATTTCTATCGCCTGGCACACATTCTCCGGGGTAAGACCGCCCGAGAGGACGAATCGTGAGGAGAGATCGACTCCGCTCTTTATGATTTCGTCCCAATTTGAAAGCCGACCAGTCCCTCCGAACTCATTTTGGATGTAAGCATCCATGAATATCAGGTCCACGCCAAGTTTTGACGCAGCCTGCATGTCGGCGGCGTCTTTCACTCGAACCGAGTAATATAGAACTTTCTTGAAATCAAAATCGCGGATATCGAAGCGCGGCTCATAGACCTGCACCGCGTCCACTTCGGTCGCGTCCAGCACCAACGCAATATCTTCGATTGTCGGTTGTACCATGACAGCTACGGTATTCACGTACGCAGACACTTCGCGCACTATCCCAGCGGCATCGTCGAATGGGATAAAGCGTTTGCTATGCTTGTAAAAATTCAAACCTATAGCATCCGCGCCTGCCTCCGCGCATGCGTAAGCGTCTTTGATATTCGTGATCCCGCAGATCTTTACAAACATACGTCAATCCGTGACTTGATCGAAAGGGCCAGCGTCATTTCGCACCTGCCGGCAAAGAGAACTTACGAACTTCGGCGACCCTGTCGCTGGCTCGCATGAAATGCTCCCCCATGAGGACCGAGTGATAACCAAGTTCGCCGGCGGCCCGCAGCCCTCCGACGTCGCTGATTCCGCTCTCGCTGATGGTCACGATACCAGACGGTATCTTTTTTGCCATCCTCTCTGAAGCATCTGTAGAGACTTCAAACGTCGCGAGATCGCGGTTGTTGACGCCGATTACGTCCGCTCCGGCGGCGAGCGCCGCGTCAAGCTCTCGATCAGCGTGTACCTCGACAAGCGGACAGAGCCCGCGTTCTCTCGATAGCCGGACGAAGCGAGCGAGCACGTCCTTCTCCAGCGCGGCAACTATGAGAAGTACCGCGTCAGCTCCGATAAGAACCGACTCATAGATCTGATACTCATCGACAATGAAGTCCTTCCTCAACAGAGGCATCCCCGGCACAGCCTCACGGACTGCCTTTAGGTCATTCACCGATCCCTTGAAGAAAGAATCTTCAGTGAGCACCGAAATCGCCGACGCGCCTCCCGCGGCATAATCCCTGGCAACTTCTGCGGGCACGATATCGAGTGCGATGTTTCCCTTCGACGGCGATGCGCGTTTGATCTCAGCGATGATCCTAACATTGTCACCAGGAGCGCGGAGAAGGCTCTTTCTAAAATCGTTCGCGGGTCTCACGTTCGAAACGAGATTGATCAGTTTGTCGATGCTCAATCGGCCTTTGGCCTCCTCGACGCTCGCTTTCCTTCTGCCGATTATCGTTTCGAGAAAATTCATTTACCCTTTCCTGGTTCCTTTCTTGATTTCGGTCGCCCCGCCGCCTTCCCGGCACGCGAAGATTTCCTTCGTGTGCCGCGCGACGTCACCCTTTTCTTCTTCTTTTTCGGCTCCGGAACAGACTCGCTCTCGACTGCAGCCTCAAGCAAGTCTGGAATGGCAGCCTGCGGCTCGGCCTCTTCGGCGGCCGCCGCCGGCGTCTCCGATATTGGGGGATGTTCCTTAAACGACACTTTCAGCCGCTTTATGCGGTGCCTTGCAACCTCCTCGACCGCAAAGAACATCTCTCCATAATTGTACACCTCTCCTTTTTGGGGAATCTTTCCGGCGAGCGTCTGCACGAACCCAGCCACCGTATCGTAGTCTTCCTCACGAGGTATTTGGATTTCCATCAACTCATTGAATCTGTCGACACTCATCGACCCCGAGAGGTGCACATCGCCGTCTTCATCGCGAGTGAGTTCGGAGAGCGACTCATCGTACTCATCCTGAATCTCGCCGACAATTTCTTCCAGGACATCTTCAAGTGTCACGATCCCTTCAGTCCCGCCGAACTCGTCGACAACGATCGCAAGATGGACTTTGTTCCTCTGCATCTCCCGTAGGAGTTCGCCGATCTTCTTCGACTCCGGGACATAATACGGCACTCTCACTATGTCCTGTAGGACTATCGCGCCGGACCCTTCGGCCATCGGTATAAGATCTTTCGCATAGATTATTCCGACAATGTTGTCGATTGAACCGCTGTAGACCGGCATTCTAGAATAACCTTCTTGAGCCACTCTGCGCAACAATCGCTTTGGATCCTCTTCCACGTTTATCGCTACAATGTCACCGCGAGGGACCATCACCTCGCGCACCGTCTTATCCTTAAACTTTAGTATGCTCCCGATAAGTTCTCTCTCGAGGGCGTCGATTTCTCCGCTCTGATTCATACGCTCAATGATCTCGTCGGCCTTATCGGTCCCGTCCTTCTCCTGGTTCTCACCTTTCCAAAGCCCTTCAAGGAGAACGAACGCTACGGCGATCCTTTGGATCGACACGAGAGCAAAACCCCAGAGGAGACTGATTACAAACCCGAGCGCAAACACAAGCGAGGAGATGACAAGCCCGGAAGAGAATCCCGCGTCCGCCAATCCCTTCAGAATGAAGATAGATGAGAATGCCGAAGAGGCGGTCACGCAGAAATAGATAAGCAAGAGACTCTTCCGGGTAGCCCCGGTTTGTTCCCAATGAAACACTAATCCCCAGCCCAGGGATGCGGTCACGAACAGCACCCCGGCAAGTATCAGACTCCCGATCATGCTCCGGTAATCTTTATGAGCGAGCGGAGCTTTTGTTCAGCCAGGCTTTTTGAAATCACAACGCGAGCCCGCTCTATCCCTGATTTTATGTCCTTCTCTAGTCCCGCGACGTAAATCGCTGCGCCGGCGTTTAGTAGCACCGCATTGTAAAACGGAGAGTCCTGCCCCCTGATAGCGGCCATCAGAGCTTCCACGGCCTCGTCCTGGTTTCTTACAACAAGCTCTTCAAGCTTTACGCGCTCGAGGCCGAAATCTTCCGGCGCAATTTCATACGAGCTTATCTTGCCGAGCTTAAGCTCGGCCACCAGCGTCTTACCACACAGAGATATTTCGTCCATCGTCGGCTCACCGTGGACGACCAGGGCTGCCTGGCTGCCAAGTTCTCTAAGGACTTCCGCAATGGGTTCAACGAGCGTTTTGGCGTAAACGCCGATCAACTGCCGGTTTGCGCCCGCGGGATTCGTCAGCGGCCCAAGTAGGTTAAACAGGGTCCGCACGCCGAGGTCGCGCCTGACGGGAGCAGCAAACCTCATTGACTTGTGATGGAGCGGAGCGAAGAGAAAAGCGATCCCGATCTCTTTCAGGGTTTTCTCCGTCTTCACGATGTCCAACCCGTCGAGATTTAGACCGAGAGCCTTCAGGACGTCGGCACTTCCCGATTTGCTGGAGACCGCCCTGCCGCCATGCTTGGCGACAGTAGCGCCGGCCGCCGAAGCAACGAGCGCCGCACCTGTGGAAATGTTGAATGTCCCGGCACTGTCGCCGCCGGTGCCACAGGTATCCAGAATGATATCTTTGTCGATCCGGAGCTTATCTGCTTTCTCACGCATCGCCATGGCACCGCCGACGATTTCGTCTACCGTCTCGCCTTTCATCCTGAGCGCAACTAGGAACCCGGCTATCTGCGATTCCGTCGCCTCACCGTTCATGATTTCGAGCATCGTCCTGTACGCGTCGTCTCGGGAGATGTTTTCCCTGGCGACGAGCCTTGCGATAGTATCTTTGATCATCTTAGATAGTTACCACGTTGTGCGACTTTGCATAACCGGGGAGTTCCCGGAACAAAAGCTCTATGAACTCTTCCCCATACTTGTTGTAGAAGTAAGTGAAATTCAGGACTCTCTCTTGCAGTTCGCGGTTCGGGAAAATCGACTGTTGAAACCTCTTTGTCTGTTGGAGCACCTGCTCGTTCTTGCGCCGGTAGGCGGTAGTTGTTTTTTCCTCGAGATGCTGAAGGTGATGGAGCATCCGGGAGGCTGTCGCGTCCACCGAACCCTTGAGAGTCGGATCGACCCGCGTGATGAGAGGGTCGAGGCGTTCCATGGCTTCCCTCACTTCAGATGTGACTTTTTCGAATTCGCCGGGGATATTCTCCGGGTTCGCGGCGGCGAGGGCCTTTTTCATAATCGACTCGAAATCCGAGAACGCGTCGACGACGGTCAGCTGATACTTCTCCATCAATTTCGAAACCCGGTGCTCAAGTATTGTCGCGCTTCCGCGAGGAAAGAGAGGCGGCATCTCCACGCCGAAATGTTGGTACACCCCCTTCAACTGGGCGAAGTAGGCCAGCTCTCCGGGTCCGGCAACGTAGGCGGCAGTCGGGAGAAGGTAATCCTGGCACACGGGTCTAAGGACCACGTTCGCGCTGAAGAATTCCGGATTTGATTCGAGGATCGTCCTTATCTGCTCCGGCATCAGCTTTCGCTTCGTGCCGCGAAGCGAGAAGCCGCTCCCGATCGGCTCGAGTCCGCGGCGGTTTCCGTCGTCGATGTAAAATAAATTCAACACGCGAGGTTTGACCTGCACGTGATATTCTTCTTCAAGTCCCGCGCTCTGCTTGATAACCTCTTCGCTCGCGCGCGGAAATGTTTGAAACTCCTTTTCGAATACCGGCTTCAGCATGCGCTTACTCTCGACGTCATAGGGATCGAGGAGAAGAATGGGGTGTCTGCCGAGCACCTTAGTCATTGTCGCGGCAAAGGCGCTCGTGTAAGATTCCCCTTCCTTGTAAGAGGCCGTTAGTATCTGCATAAGACCCGGCTTAAAATCCGTCGTCGGTAGCAGCGCGTCGATCTGCTGAAAGACTTGTTCGACCGAGGCGTCGAACTTGATTTCACTGAGCGGCTTTAAATTGTCGGACTCGCCGTTGCTGAATATCGCCTCCACGCGGACGACCTCCGACGCCGCATTCAGCAGATGGACATGATTGGACTCTTCCAGATCATGGTCGTCCCCTTCCAGCCAGAACACCGGCACAAATTCGAATTCAGGAAATCTCTCTTTAAGCTCGGAAGCGAGCTTGATCGCGCTGATCGTCTTAAAGAGCGTGTAAAGAGGACCGCAAAAGAGTCCGACCTGCTGCCCAGTCACCACACAGACCGCGTTTTCCTGGCCGAGCAAATCCAGGAGCGACTCGTAATCCGGCGATCCGTTCAGACGGGCGTTCTGGGCCCTGAGAAGCTCGACTAGTTTCGCGCGTCTCGGATTAATGGCCTCGGAGACCTTTGCGAAATGGCTCCTGAGCTCGTCGTCGTTCGAGAAGTCAACGTTATAGTATTTCCTGACCTTTTCGAAATCGGATATATAATCCGTGTAAAGGTCTGACTGCTCGGGTAACTGCGTAAATGGAATTTCCATATCAGCTCATTCAGAAAACATTTTCTTTTTAAAATTCACTTTGCCATTGAGGTCTTGCGACCCTGGACTATTAGCCCCTCTAGAATTTCATAGAACTCGGGAAAAGAGATCTGCGCCCACTCGGCATTCCTGATCGTTGTGACTCCTTCCGCGGCAAGTCCCGCCACCGTGAATGCCATCGCGATTCGGTGGTCTTTGTATGTGTCTATTTCGGCTCCAACAAGATGTCCCGTCCCGTTTACCACGAAGCCATCATCCAACTCCTGTACCTCGCCTCCCATCGCGTCCAGATTGTCAACGACCGCGACGATCCGATCAGACTCTTTTCTCCTAAGGTCATGCGCGTCGCGTATCGCGGTCTCCCCCTTTGCGAACGAGGCCAGAACACCTATCACAGGGAGCTCATCGATCAGCCTCGGAATCATTTCACCGCCAATTTCGACGCCCTTAAGCTCCGAGTGAGAAACGGTAACGTCGCCCAGCGGTTCACCTGCCACCTCGCGCACGTTTTCAATCTTGACTTTCGCGCCCATCAGCTCCAGCACATCCAGGAACCCGGTGCGTGTCGGGTTCAGTGTAATACCGCGCGCCGTTACGGTCGAGTTAGGGAGTATCGCTCCGGCCGCAAGGTAAAAAGCAGCGGAAGAGATGTCTCCCGCGACGTCGTATTCCGCAGGCATTACTTCATAATCCGAAGTAATCGTTGTTTCGAGTCCAGAAGGTCCTTTAGTCTTACGCAATCTCAGCATGCGCTCCGTGTGATCGCGCGATTCGACGGGCTCGACAACGATCGTTTCTCCATGAGCGAACAGGCCCGCGAGAAGTATTGAAGACTTAACCTGTGCGGAAGGGAGCGGAAGCTCGTATCTTATCCCATGGAGTCTCTCGGCGGGAAAAATTCTCAAAGGGGCGGTCATGTTATCCGACCCGACGATCTTAGCGCCCATCTCTGAAAGAGGGGCGACGATTCGCTGCATCGGGCGCTTGCGCAGTGTCTCATCACCCGTAATCGCTGTTTCAAACTTCTGTCCGGCGAGTATTCCCGTAAGAAGTCGCATTGTTGTTCCACTATTGCCCGCGTCGAGCATAGATTCGGGGCGCGAAAAGGCCCACTTGCCCTCGCCACGCACTGTCACTACTCCACCGGCCTGATCTATTTTCACACCGAGTTGCTTCAGACAGCTCATCGTGCTCTTCACATCACCCCCTGATGAAATCCCCTTTATTTCGGATTTCCCTTTCGCGAGTGAAGAAAAGAGTAACGCTCTGTGAGAAATAGACTTATCGCCGGGAACTGTAAACGCACCTTGTATCGAAGATGCGCCTCTCCTCTCGTAAATCATTCGTCCTGGTTTCTTTATAAATGACGAATGTCAGGTCGTACATATGCTTAACACTGACATTGATTCAATATAAATTTGAGGGGGAGATTTTGCAATAACGGCGAAAAACGACAGGTGAATGGGGGATGGAGCGGGAAAGGAATAATGTTCGACTGGCGGGCCCTTGCGAGAACCTTAAGGTTGGGGCTGAATGGATTGTAGGAGTCGCGGCTTATTGGACTGAAACGACTCATTGCTCCTCGAAAGACTGGTCGGGAAGCTTATTAAGGTTCCCTACAAATCTCTCTCGATTGAAGGAAGAATTGGTCAGCATAATCTTATAAGTCTCGAAGGCAATCACGGATGCGATAAGAACTTTAGCGTTATTCTCGGTGAAGCCTTCAGTGCAGAGACGGTCGTAAGTCTTTCGAGTCTCCGGCGGGTCATTGTCACGAAGCTGATTCTCGACGACTTCGAGGTAAGCAGCTCTCAACTCATCGTTGCGGTCCATTGGTTCGTTTGTACCTCCTCCTATGAACAGACTCACGGCGCGGACTTGAAGCCGTGTAATCCTCCTCGAATATAGCAAATGGTCTTCGAGCTTCTCAAGGATCTTTTTGAGAGCGATGATTCCGGCTTCCTTATTTGCTTGATTGGAGAACGGGAGAGAAGTGCTCCTCTTGTCCTAAGTTAACGAGCCGTAAATTCGCCGGGATGACAACGCTTCCCGGGCAGGCGTCAATCCCTACCAACAAGGATTTCGAAGGTTTGCTCATGCAACGATAAGTTATCCACCAGTCGGTGGAAGGATTCGGGACAAGCGGTTGACCAAGCACAGCGCTGATTGAGAAGTCAGGATAGTTCTTCCTGAAGTCGGAGCCGCCGTTTACTTCCGCGATGTAAATCGCAGAATCGTTGTCGCGCCAATGATTAGTTATTGTGGCACTACCAACCTGCATCCTGGCCGTGCTGTCGAAACCGAATCCGATGGAGTTTGCATGGAACCAATAAGTTGCTGGCGGCGTCGCAGTGTCACAATACTGATATTGCCATGTTTCAGCACGGCCATCGATGGTAACGCCATAGCCGATGACTGGAAGAAGTCGTTGCCTATTTTTTAGCGACCGGGCAAGCGAGTCTACGATGAGAATCCTGCCCGTGCTGTTTCGGACGCAGGGGACGGTCAGGGACCCGATGGGACACCGTCGCACCCGCCCCACATAAAGACAATGATGAAAGCCATGATGGAAGTTTTCATATCGGCCTTCTGATAGAAGGTATTTAGACAGACCTTTTCTTGAACTTCGGCCCTGACGACTTATCTCTGAGGAAGCGGCACCACCGCCGGACTCTCGACGCCGTTTTTCCCGACCGTCGCGATGCCAAAAATGAATTTGTCCTTGGAAAGCTCCGGCAGGCTCGCTTCGATCTCGCCGCCGGCAGCAGTATACGGCACGAAGACGTAGTTGCTCCACAGCGGCTGCCAGGTCTCGCGATAGTATACTTTCCATCCGGATACAGCCGCTGAGCGAGGGTTCTTCCATCTGAGACGAGTCCCATATTCGAGCTTGTCGACCATCATTACCGGCTCTTGAGGCCGCGATGGCGAGACGGAAAGAAGGGCGGCTGACGCGCTGTTCACTCTGCAAACCAGCGCGACGAAGGAAGGATCCACAAAAACGGGCAGGTCGCCGTATTGAACGCCGTTTTCCACTCTGACATACTGATGCTGATGGTTGTAATCCTCATTAGGCTCTGTGAAGCGAACAGCCGGGTAGCCGAACTCATTGAAGGAAGTCTGATCGCCGCCTCGCAGGAAGCGATCGCTCCTGAAGACAAGGTCGGTCTTAAATCCAGGCAAATACATTCTAGCGGCGTTGTTAATGTAGCGTGCTAGTTCGCGTGACGGGCTGTCGCTTTCGTAACCGAACATTGACGCGGCGATTTTTCTGTCGCCTATAGTCACTTCGCGAAGACCTTCCGAGAAAACTCTAATCTCGCCGTTTTCCAATACACCGTTCCCGCCTCGAGTCCCGCCAACTATGTCGTCGTTCAAGTCGGCAACTATGTTCCACCCATTTTGTTCTGCCATCTGCGCAAAATGATGGCTGCCATAGAGTCCTTGTTCTTCCGCGGCACAGCAGAGAAAGACTATGTTCGCGGCCGGACGAAACCCTGACGAAGTGAACGCGCGCGCGGCCTCGATTACCAGCGAAGCACCGCTCCCGTCATCGTCGGCGCCGGGCGCGTCCGAGGTCGAGTCCATGAAGTTACTCACAATAGAATCGTAGTGTCCGCTCAGCACTATGTACCTTCCCGACGGGCCTTCGGTCCCCCGGAGTATTCCATATACGTTTACTATGTTGGTCGGCTTTGAGATCCGACTTGAGACTGGCTGTAAGAATTCGTCTTTGAAGACTTTAAAATTCGGATCCGAGGACGCGAACTCCCTGAACTTCGATTCTATCCATCTTCTTGCCGCGCCGATTCCACGCGTAGGGCTAGTTGTGTCAGACATTGTGTGGCGCGTTCCAAAAGAAACGAGCTTCAGGTCGAACGAATGTATGGAATCGGGGGAGACCGCATCAAGCACTCCGATAATCATTTCTCTAGCGCCCTCTGCCGTAGTCTCATTGTTCCCACGAGCAGACAGGTTGGAAATCATAAAAAATGTTGTTAGCGCCAACGCGAACGCGCCTGCAAGTGCCCTTTTCATTGTAACAGCTCCCTTTGTATTGAATAAAGGCCATCCGGATAATCGAACAGCCGATCGGGGAAAGCCCCCGAGTGTCTACCTCTATTTATCTTTCCAAATCTTTACCTCGAACAAGCCTGACGAATTAGCGACTCCTCTAAACATCCCCGTAGTGTTGAAGTCCATCGCGTAATCGCCTTTCCTGTCCACGGCTATTACGCCGCCGTCTCCAGGTTTCAGGACATCGTGTATGATGTAATGGACCGCTTCCTTTAGGGTCATCCCCTTGTAAGCCATCAGCGCGTTGATATTGAAGCCGACCGCGTACCTCATGTATTGTTCGCCGATCCCCGTTCCCGACACGGCACAAGTTTGATTGTTCGCGTAAGTGCCGTCTCCAACTAGAGGCGAGTCACCGATCCGACCAGGCATCTTCCCCGTCAGTCCGCCTGTCGATGTGCCCGCGGCGAGATTGCCGTACTCATCGAGGCAAACGCAGCCGACGGTCCCGTGATCGTGTTCCTTTATTTTCTTCATCCATTTTTCAAGCTCACTTTTTCGCTCAGGCGTGTCGAAGTAGCTGTTTGGAACCCACTTGAGTCCCATCTTTCCGCCGAAATCATCCGCGCCCTGGTAAGCGAGCAGAATGTGAGGGGTCTTCTCCATTACCAGCCTCGCGAGCGTAATGGGATGGGCAATATGCTCCACACCGGCGACGGCTCCGCACTGGAGCGTCGCGCCGTTCATGATCGCGGCATCGAGCTCGTGCGTCCGCGCCGAAGTATAAACAGCGCCTATGCCCGCGTTGAACTTCGGGTCAGTTTCGAAGTACCGCAGAACCTTCTCGACAGCTTGCATGCTGGTGCCGCCGCTCGCAAGCACATCCCTCCCGATCGCGAGCGCTTTCTTCAGCGAGGAGTAGTACTGCGCCTTGGCGGATTCTGGCATCGCTTCGCTAATCGTTCCGGCGCCACCATGGATTACGATAGTAAACTTGTTCGAACGATCCTGCGCCACAGCGTTATCCGGCCTCCCGACTAAGACCGCCGCGGCCAAAAGAAGCGCGGCTGAAAACGCAAGACTTACTCTCATTTCGCTGCTCCCTCCTGCGCGGCAGGTTCAGTCCGTAATTTGCTGTGCCACCTTCCATAAGAGAAGTAGATCACGAGCCCGATCGCCAGCCAGATTACGAAGCGGAACCAGGTAATCTCAGGCAGGCCGAGCATAAGATAAACGCAGAAGAGGATTCCCATTATCGGGACGAAAGGAACCAGCGGGGTCCTGAATCCTCTCTTCGCGTCGGGCTCCTTAACGCGCAGGACCAGGACGCCGGCGCAAACGAGAACGAAAGCAAAGAGGGTCCCGATGTTTGTCAGTTCAGCCGCCTCGCTGATATTTGCAATCGCCGCAAAGAACGCGACGAAGACGCCGGTGAGTATAGTAGTCACATGCGGCGTGCGGTACTTCGGGTGGACTTTCGAAAAACTCGGCGGCAGTAGCCCATCGCGCGACATGGAGAAGAATATCCTAGGCTGACCGAGCTGGAAGACGAGCAGCACCGCGGTAGTAGCAATCACCGCGCCAAATGCCACAATCCCTGCTGCCCAGTCCAGATGGATGATGTGAAGCGCGAGCGAGAGGGGTTCTGCAGTCGCCAGCTTCGTGTAGGGAACGAGTCCCGTGAGAACAAGCGCTACCGCTATATAAAGGACGGTTGAAATCAGGAGCGAGGCGATCATCCCGATCGGCAGTGTCTTCGAAGGATTCTTCGTTTCCTCGGCAGCCGTTGAGACTGCATCAAAACCTATATAGGCAAAAAACACTATCGCCGCGCCGGTCTGTATGCCTTTCCAGCCGTTAGGGGCGAATGGGGTCCAATTTTCGGGCTTCACGAAGAAGGCGCCGATGCCTATGAAGAAGAGGAGAATGGCGATCTTAATGACCACCATGATCGAATTGAAGCGCGCACTTTCTTTTATCCCGATGACGAGTATCCAGGTTATGACCGCCACGATCAACACCGCGAATAGGTTGAAAACAATCGGAACACCAAGTAAGTGCGGAGCTTTTTCGATAAGTCCCGGAGTGGCAAGCGTCGTGCGGTAATCGGTGACAAGATACCACGGGATCTTTATACCGAATCCACTGAGGAGTTCCTGGAAATATCCGGCCCAGCTTATGGCGACGGCAATGTTGCCGACGGCGTATTCCAAAATCAGATCCCATCCGATAATCCAGGCGATGAGCTCGCCGAGCGAAGCGTAAGAGTAAGTGTACGCGCTCCCGGCGATGGGTATCATGGACGCAATCTCGGCGTAGCAGAGCGCGGCGAACCCGCACGCAATGCCTGTCAGAATGAACGATATGACAAGCGCTGGGCCTGCTCCGGCGTATGACGAGCTTCCAGCCGCGGCGGTTCCGGTCATGGCAAAGATTCCTGCGCCTATGATCGCGCCGACGCCCAAAGTCGTCAGATCAAATGCGTTAAGACTTCGCTTGAGTTGATATTCGGGTTTTTCACTATCCGCTATGATGTCGCTGAGTTTCTTGGTACGGAAAAGATTCATCCAAAGGACCTCATAGATTTTGTTGTCGAAGTGCAATCTAGGGAGGGTTGATTATAAATGCAATAAGCAGGCGCGCGGAATTATAGTCGGAGGGATCATAAATTCTCAACCGTTTCTCCCGGAGCATCCACCATCCCCTGCCGATTGATTTGCACATGTCGGGGAGGAATCCTTAGCTTCTACTCAAAGAAAGGAGATTCCAAATGCACCTTCTCTACAAAGTACTGACCCTCACTCTCCTCACAGCTTCTCTCCTCACGGCCCAGGTCGTTCCAACCCCGAACGCTTCGACCGCAGACTCGGAGATCCAGGCAATACTCGGAACGATCTCGCCCGATTCAGCGATCTCTTTCGACCGCACGCTTGCCAGCTTCGGAACAAGACATACGACGTCAGAAACCACGAGCGACACGCGAGGCATCGGTGCCGCAAGACGATGGCTTCATTCGAAATTTGAGTCGTTCGCCAAAAAGGACCATGATTTCAAAGTCTACGAGGATAGGTTCCTCCTGAAAGACGTCCCGTTCATACCGAAGCCGACAACTCTCGTGAATGTATACGGCGTCTTGCGGGGCAAAGAAGGAGTAAACGGGAGATACATCGTCATCTCCGGGCACTACGACTCGCGCTGCACAAATCTTCTGAACGATACCTCAGACGCGCCGGGAGCAGACGACGACGGAAGCGGAGTATCGCTAGTTCTCGAAGCGGCACGCGCCTTCACCTCCACTCACTTCCAGCCCGAGGCAAACATAATATTCATCTGCTTTGCGGGCGAGGAGGAAGGATTGTACGGCAGCAACCACTTCGCTATGGAGGCACACAAAAAAGGCATGAACATCATAGCCGATCTCAACAACGACATCGTGGGATCGATCAGAGGCGGAAACGGCGAAGTCGTGAGCAACATGGTACGCCTCTTCTCTCAGGGATACCAGGAATTGAAGATAGGCAATCGCGAAGTGAACGCCGATGTGATCGGTTACTCGAACGATTCCCCTTCGAGAGAACTCGCGAGGTACATTCACGCTGCCGGTGACAAGTTCTTCCCGATGTTCCATACGACACTCATCTTCCGCCAGGACAGGTTTCTGCGCGGTGGAGACCACGCGTCTTTCAACAAGTACGGTTACGCCGCCGTCCGTTTCACCGAACCGAACGAGGACTATCACCACCAGCACCAGGATGTCCGCACGGTGAAGGAAATGGTACACGGCAAGGAGAAGGATGTAGTTTACGGGGATCTGCCGCAGTTCGTCGATTCGGCATACGTGGCGAGCGTGACGAGAATGAACTCGCTCGCGGCCGCACTTCTTTCTATTTCGCCGCCCGCCCCCGCCAACGACGCGATGCTCGTCGACAAACTCGAGTACGGCTCACGCTTCCGCTGGGACAATCCTTCTCACGGGAAAGGACTTGCCGGATGGAAGATCTACTACCGGAAGACATACGAACCCTTCTGGACTGGGTATGTATTCGTGAAAGATTCGTCCGCCCCCGTCATGAGTTACGATCTCAAGACGATGACGAAGGATGATTACATCTTCGGGATCGCCGCTGTTGGTACGAACGGAGTCGAAAGCATACCCGAAGCGCCCCTTCCCGCGCGATAAGTTTTGGCCGCCGGGAATTCGCGGATATTCCCGGCTGTTTTATTGATATAAGCCAATACTAACTCAACTCGCCGATACTTCTTGTCGGCTGAAGGAGATACATGCCCAACTATAAAGATCTGGAACAGTACGGAATTATAGGCAATCTGGAAACATGCGCGCTCATCGGCGACGACGGGTCAATCGACTGGTGCTGTTTCCCGCATCTCGACTCGCCGAGCGTCTTCGCGGCAGTGCTCGACGTAAACAAGGGGGGACAGTTCGCGATAACGCCCTCCGGCGGTCATACGTCAAAGCAGCAATACATTACCGACACAAACGTTCTCCGAACAGACTTTCACGCCGACACAGGAGTGGCGACGCTGACTGATTTCATGCCGCTTAGATCCGATAGGGCGACCGGTGAACAGGGGCATCAGGTTATCTACAGGAGGCTGGTGTGCAGGAAAGGGTCGCTCAGATTCAATATTACTTTCGCTCCTCGTTTCAACTACGCGAAGGATGCGACGACAATCATCGAGACAAATTACGGACTTGAAGCTTCGTCGGGCCATCATAAGCTTTATTTGCAGGCTAACGCAGAGTTCGTTATCAAAGACGGCGTTGCGTCATCCATACTTGATATGTCACAGGGACAGGAAATTTGGTTTGTGCTCCAGTATGCTAACTATGTCGTTAGGAGTTCGGGTGAATGCTCGACAGAGCTTGACACAACGGTCGAATACTGGAGCAAGTGGGTACATGACGCGCCGGCTGATACCACTATATTCAACGGCCCATGGCGGGAGCTGATCGTTCGCTCCGGTCTCGTGCTAAAACTTCTCGCTCATGAACGGGCAGGAGCCATCTGCGCGGCACCGACGACTTCCCTACCCGAGTCATTGGGTGGAGAAAGAAATTGGGACTACAGATACAACTGGATACGCGACGCATCGTTCACCGTTCAGGCGCTCTACAATATCGGCCACTATGAGGAAGCGCGGAAACATCTCCGCTGGTTCGTAGACATCTGCAGGAAAAACGAAGACCCTTCGAAGATTCAGATAATGTACGGCCTTCACGGCGAAACCGACCTGACCGAGATCGAGCTGGATAATTTTGAAGGCTACAAGAATTCCAGGCCTGTGAGAGTCGGCAACGGGGCCGCGAAACAGAGACAGCACGACATTTACGGCGAGCTTATTAATGCCATTTACGAAACGAGAAGATACGGCGACGAAATTCCGAAGGGAGAATTCGAGTTCATAACGAGAATCGTAAACTACGTCTGCCAGATTTGGGATACCCCGGACTCAGGCATATGGGAAGTGCGCGGCGGGCCGAGGCATTTTGTCTACTCGAAACTCATGTGCTGGGTCGCGCTCGACCGTGGAATCAAGATCGCGGAACACCGGAAGTACAATGCCCCGCTGGAACGATGGAGAAGCGTGAGGGAAAAGATAAAGCAGGAAATGCTTGAGAAAGGATACGACGACAAGCTCGGAAGCTTCGTCCAATCTTTCGGCTCCGACGTGCTCGACGCCACGAGCCTCATGATACCCATAATGGGATTCCTTCCTGTTGGCGATCCGCGCGTTCAGGGAACGATAAACGCCACGCTCGCAAAGCTGACAACCGAGAGCGGCCTTGTTTACCGGTACATCGGAGACGACGGGCTCTCGGGCAAGGAAGGGACATTTCTCCTTTGTTCATTCTGGCTTATCAAGGCTCTCGCACTTTCCGAAAGAATAGATGAAGCGGAAAGTATTTTGAACAGAGTCCTAAAGTACGCGGGTAATACCGGCCTGTTCTCTGAGGAGGTCGATCCTGTGACCGGCAAGCAACTCGGCAACCTTCCACAGGCATTCAGCCACATCGGTCTGATAAACAGCGTTCTTTATCTCGGACATGTGAAAGGTATCTCTCATACCGGCCCTGCACCTACCGGCGCCAAAGAGAGCTCGGACTACAAACGTTAGTATATTTTCCTCCCCTTGAAGACCAGGATGCCTGCCAGGCAGACGTTTAACAATTACACAGAGATCCGCAGAGAAAAGAGAGTGACACGGAGAAAAGAAAATAATCTCTGGGGCTCTCCGTGTTCCTCCGTGTCACTCTGCGATATATTCAAAGCCGGGCAGCACCTGCCGGCCAGTAAAGAGCCCCGCTTCATTTGTTGTAATTGAAAGCCTTGATGGGATACGGAGGAGGAGGCGGGGTTGTCACCGGATGTTCCTTTATTTGAGTCATCAGGTACTTTATCGCCTCCTGCAGCTGGGCGTCATGTCCTTCGAAAGTTTCATGCGGGGTATCGTCGACGACGATGTCCGGATTGACTCCGTGACCTTCTATGAGCCAGTGCCCGCCCGGGCCATACACGCCGAGTTCGGCAGCTGAAGCTATCCCGCCATCAAGGAGGCCATTGTCAAACGACAGCCAGATTTCACCTCCCCACGTGCGCATGCCGATCACCTTGCCAAGATGAAGCCGCTTGAAGCCTTCCGTGAACGCTTCGCCGTCGGAGGCGGTAAATTGGTTGCACAGCACTACGATATGTCCCCGGAATGCGTACTGCATATTCCAAAACGGCTTCTCATCGCGGGGCTTCCAGTACATCCATGCCTTGCGGATCAACTTCTCAAGTATCCAGCTGTCGATGTTCCCACCGCGGTTGTCGCGGACATCGATTATCAATCCTTCCCGATTGAAGACAGGATAATAGTCTCTAACCCATTGGGAGAAATCTGAGGTTCCCATCGCGCGAAGATGGACATAGCCGATCTCGTCGTGGCTTTCCTTGTCAACGATTATCCTTCTGTCGTATTCCCACTGGCTGTAGCGCAGGTTGGCAAACTGGTTCTGCGAAATGGGAACAACAACCTGCCTAAACTCCTTGCCTGTCTTACCGGATTTCATTTCGAGTAGGACCTGTCTCCCGACCTGGTTTTCGAGGAGCTTGTCCGGCGAAGGAGCGGAGAGCGTCGCGACGCCGTTGATGGCCGTAATCACATCCCCTTCTTCGATATTGAGACCGGGCCTGGCAAGCGGGGAGACTACATTCAGGTAATTCGGATCCGCACGAAAGATATGCGTGATCTTGAATCCACCGGCTGCTTCATCACGGCTCAGTATCGCGCCTAGCGATCCGACAGATATGTCGTACGTCGGCTTCCTGATATCTCCTCCAACCACAAAAGTATGAAGGGCGGAGAGCTCGCCGACTATCTGCCCGATGAGATCGTTAAGCTCTTCCCTGTCTGTTATGCGGCTTACGAGAGGGAGATATCGTTTCAGTGTAGCCTCGTAATTGACGCCCTGGAGATTCGGATCGTAAAAATAATCCTGTTCGAGCCGCCATGCATCCACGAACATCTGGCGCCACTCCTCCTTCGGATTGAAAGAGAAAGTCCAGTTCTTCAGATTCACAGCGTCCTTCTGAAGTGCTGCCGGCGGATTCGCTGATGCGTCGATCACGTATATCGCGCTCCCCTTCATCGCCATTAGTTTCTTTCCATTGTCGGAAAGCTCATAACGTCCCACACCTTTGATCAGGGTCTTCGGAGCCACCTCCTTGTTCCCGATGGCAATAGCCTCGAGCTTCGGCTGATCGCTCGATTCGCCGGCCCCCTCGACAATGAAGAGAGCCTTATCGTTCATCGAAAGGTTTTGATATCTTCCTGCCGGCACCGGGACCTGGTAAGTCCTTGACTGTATTCCGGAGAAATCTATCGTTACTCCAGCCGATTCAGATTTCCCTTTCTCCTTAACGCGACCTGCCTTTTGGAGCGCAGGCTCAGAAGTATCTGTCAGCTCATTCGGGGGAGCGAATGGAAACCTCTCACCTTTTTCCAGCGCGATGGCATAAATGTCCGTCGTCTTATCGAAGAATGGCTCGGGCTGATCCGGCCCCCATGGGCTGGAGACGAGCGAATGGAACGTCCGGTCGGAAAGGAAATAGAGCCACTTTCCATCAAGGCTCCAGGCCGGACTGTAGCTGTTCACTCGATCGTCTGTAAGAGCGTAGCTCGAATCTCGCGAGAGGTTGTAGACCATCAACTGCTCGTAAGTATTGGGATCGGGCTTCGTATACGCGAGCCACCGGCTGTCGGGCGACCATTTCAGATTGCCATATCCGCCCCAGTCGGACGTGCCGACAACGGTGAGTCTCTTTTCGGCAATATCGAATATCAAAAGTCGGTGGCGCCTGTCTGTATATGCGAGAAATTTTCCATCAGGGGATGGGACGCCTTCGTTCCTGAATCCCATTCCCTCATGGGTTAGTTGTTCCCCCTTTCCGACGCCATTTGCCGGGTAGGTCCAGAATTCCTGGTACCCGCTTTCATCGGACTGGAGTTCGAGCGTCTTGCCTTCAGGCATGAACCGGGCGTTGCGGTATCGGACGCCGCTTTTCCTGGTAACCTCAACCAACCGCCCGACCGAAACAGGAGCCACAAAAACTTCGCCGCGGGCAGTGAGCGCGATACGGTTCCCTTTCGGAGAGATGTGAGCGGAGGTTAGATATTTCATCGGGTGTTTAACCCATTGCGTCACTTCCTGATCAAAATCAGAGGACAACTGAATCGGGACGAGCCTGTCCTTCTTCGTTGCAATGTTGTAAACGTAAATATCGGCGCCTTCATGGTACGCTATCCTTCCGTCGGACAGCGATGGAGAGACTATGTCAAAGCCAGAATGAAACGTTTCCTGGCGAAGTTTTCTCCCATTCATATCCATCGACCAGATATTCATGGTCCCGTCGCGGTCGCTGGCAAAATAGACTCTTCCGCCCCAGAGCATCGGGTCTTTGCTTGTACCGGCGTAGTCGGCGGTGAGCGGCGTCGCTTCAGGCTGTCCTTTGATGTAGCGCCAGATATTTTGCGCCGTGCCTCCCATGTATCTCTTTGTGTGACTTCCCTGGAACGGGAAGCGCGTGAAGAAGAGCGTGTCGCCCGATTCCGTGTAAACTCCGTTGCTCGCCTGTTCGAGCGGAATAAGCGTCTTCTGATCTGTCTTCAAATTTATGGTGGCGAGCTGGACATTGGGCAGGGTTGAAAAGAATCTCGTGCTGTACATGACCTGTCCGCCGGGAGTCCAACCGACCACGATCGCGGCTTCGCCCTCGTAAGTTCTTCGAACAGGAAGCCCGCCGTCGATGGGCATAGTGTAAACTTCGGTGGGACCCTCGTACTGAGCAGAGAAGGCGATCATTTTTCCGTCCGGTGAAATCGAGGCGTGTGATTCGATACCACGTGCAGAGGTGAGTCTAGTGGCGGTCCCGCCTTCTATGCCGACCGACCAGAGGTCGCCTTCGGCGGTGAACACTATCGTCTTGCCGTGTATTGCGGGATACATATAGTATCCTTCTCTAGATGCGGCGAAAGCAATTGAGGTTAGAAAGAGGACTGAAATGGTGTAAACCAAGCGTCTCATAAGCATCTCCTTTGGCCTCTTCTGGCGAGAAGCCTGTTCTGGATTGTTCTGAATTGTCAAAAAATCTAACCAAGACATACAAGAGGTGCAAAGAAAATTCGACGCAAGAGCGAGTGGGCTTTCAGCGGCAGCTCGTAACCGCGGAGTTCATGAATTGAAAAATGTATTCATCGTCCGTGGAAGCCGTGGGTTTCTCGGTTGGCGAAATGGAGGATGGCGGAATTCGATATTGATAAGAGCAGCCTTCGTAGATGATGAAATCCCGGAAGGCGGACCGGCGGCTCAAAACCTCCGGTCCTAATGCCATATGCTTCCGGTCATGATTAGTCCTTATTGAATTCGTCGACTATTTCCGGTTTGGATGAACTTCAGTTGACCGCTTCCACCTTGAAGTTTCCGCTGACCTTGACCGGGTTGGCGATTATGTCGTAGACCGGACACTTCTTCTCCGCGAACTGGATAAGCTGGTCCAACTTAATCCTGTCGGTTTCCGAAGTCTTTATCGTCGTCGAGAATTCGATGTTGTTATATCCCGGCCTGACGTCGGCAACATTCAGAAATCCGCGAAGGTCGATATCTCCCTTCACATCGATATCGACACCGTCTATCTTTATGCCGAGTACCGCGGCGTAAGCCGATATCACGATTTCTTGGCAAGCAGCAAGAGCGCCGAGGACGAGTTCGACCGGGTTGGGCCCCTTGTTGGTCCCGCCCAGTGTCGCGGGCTCATCCGAGATGAGCTCAAAATCTCTGATCGCAATCTTCGCGAGGACTCCTTCGTTAAGGCTAGCCCTTACCTTGAACTGCGTGTTGGCCCGTTCGGGTTTTTGCTGAAGCTGTCCGACGAGTGAAGTTACTGCGTTCACTATGCGGTCTGTCGCTTTCTGCGTGTCTATAGATGTACTCATATTTGTCGTTTCTCCTCTTTCTTTTCTTGAGACGGGATCCATCTTCGTCAGGATGTTCCCGCCGGTTTTCTGATTCACATGACGAATAGAACGGCGGTTCGTGTTGACACACAAAAAAAAGCCCTTCGGACTCGATCCGAAGGGCTGGGTGATCACAAACTTTTCAGATGTTTATGAATAATCCTCCGAATCGCAATCGGTCATACACATGCAGCAACATGTTTCCGGATTATTCATTGCGATATAAATCTCTGTTAACATCTCGTATTCAAGATAAAACGATGCGCTTATTCCGCAAAGGCGTTTGCCGCCGAAGGCAACTCCTGTTTTCTGAATTGTCAACAGGTAAGAAGAGGCTGAGAAAGCATCTTTTCACAGAGGACCGCAGCGAAAAGAAAGAGTTCCACAGAGAAGAGAATAGCTCTTTGTGTTTTCCCGTGAAATGCTATTGGCGGGACAATCCGGAGCTATCTCAAAAGCACCATCTTCATCACTTTCGAGTACGCGCTTCCCTGTCCAGAAACCGGAGTTACATGCAGCCTGTAGAAATAGACACCGCTCGCGTGTCCGGCTCTGGTAAATTTAGCCTGATGTTGTCCGGCCCTTTCGTCTCCGTCGACGAGAGTCGCGACAAGCCTTCCGAGGACGTCATAGACCTGCAGCGTGACATTGCTCGGAACCGCCATATTATACTCGATGATTGTGGATGGGTTGAACGGGTTCGGATAATTTTGTTGCAGCGTAAACTGCTGCGGCACCGGCAGGCTCCAGTCGAGCGCGCTGAAGACAGAATCAGTATACGATTTCAGATTGTTGCCGGCATAGACCATTATCCCCGCCTTCCGACCTGATGTAGGCTGCCACTTCGCGACTTCAGTGGCAAATGCCAGACTGTTATCATCGTTCAGAACACCGATCATCACTTTGGAAGCGCCAATTGAATCGGCCCACTGGTTGAACCTGCCGACATAGTCCGACGAGAAGTAGGCCATGTCCATCACGAAATTGAAATACGAAGCTACCTCCTTCGACTGGCCTACCACGTAACCGGGCCGCCCGCCGGCATAGATCGCCGCGATATACATTTCGGTGGAACTGTTCGACGACCTCGGGCCGAAGTACTTGCCGATTTCCTCGAGCAGATTGATGTAGTCGGCGTTGCCTGTTGCCCTGTGCTCGATGTCCAGCGAGATGCCGTCCAGGTGCAGCGAATCGATCGCGCACGCTTTTATGAACTCTGCGAACTGCGCGGCATCGAGCTGTTTTTCGTCGTAAGTGGTGAACGGTGTCGGTGTGCTCCACGTCGGGGCATCGTCGACGTTCATCAGTACCTTGACGCCCCTCGCCTGCA
>JAJYRM010000073.1 GCA_021794075.1 Bacteroidota bacterium
TTCGTGAAACGAACATTCCCTTTGCGGCAGTGGCTGTTAGCCTGACCACGGCTGAGGAAGTGGTGCTCGATTATGGATCCATCATACAGGCAGTAGCAGCGAGCTCAGCGATACCGGGAGTGATAACTCCAGTCGATATACATGTGAGCCCGCTCATAGACGGAAGTGTCCTGCAGGTAGTTCCGGTGACCGCAGCGAAGAGTCTATCAAAGTACCCTGTGCTCGCAGTTGACGTATCAAGAGATATCGCGCATGAGGCACCACCAAAGACCGGGTTGGATGTGCTAATACGAGCAGACCTGATAGCAAATCGCCGACTGAACCAGCGAGCTCTGACGGCGGCTGATGTTGTGCTAAACCCGGAAGTCGGTTTGGCTGACTGGTCGGATTTCCACTCCATAGACACGCTCATCACTGCAGGCAGAGACGCTGCCACCTCTTTTCTACGACAGTCTCCATCAAAACACACGCTTCTCCAGGTGGACACAAAATCTGTAAGAAGGCAGGTGGAGCGTCGTTTTGAAGATCTTCAGGCCGCGGACATCCCGCACATCCAAGAAAACCTTAGACTCCGGTCAATCGACGCCCTTGCTTCGCATGCAGCCCAATCATCACGCCTGGACAACTAACCTCTCAGTTCATCCAACGTCATTCCTGAATCTCCACCTTATCGCTGACAGGCATGGAGCGAGGAATATTTACAGTAGTCGAAATGACGCTTGCCGAGCTCCCGCCGACCATTATTTCCAAACCGCCCGCCTCGATGACGCGCTTCATGTGGGCATTGATGAAGGATATCTCATAGGGCGTAAGCTTGAATCGTAAAGTCCTGGTCTGACCAGGCTCAATTTCCACGCGCTGGAAACCTTCGAGCTGTTCGACTGGCCTCGTCACCGAGGCGCACTTCTGCCGGATATAGAGCTGCGCGATCTCCGCTCCTGCTCGCTTTCCGACGTTCTTCACCTCCGCCGTAACTATGAATCCATCGGTAACATTTGGATCGTTTGCCACCCGAAGATTTGAATACTTGAATTCCGTGTAACTCAATCCAAATCCGAAGGGATACTGTGGACCGATAGGGAGGTCGATGTACTTTGAAGTATAATGATTCGTTGGCGACGGCGGGCGACCGGTGTTCATGTGATCGTAGTAGATGGGAACCTGACCCACGGTTCTCGGGAATGAAGCGGTTAGTTTCCCACTCGGATTGTAGTCGCCGAACAGCACATCCGCTATGGCATTCCCTGCTTCGGTTCCCAGGAACCAGGTCTCAAGAATGGCTGGGACATGTCCGGCCGACCATGCGATTGAAAGGGGCCGTCCGCTCATCAACACCTCCACCACGGGTTTGCCGAGCGCCACAATCTCCTTTGCAAGCTTCACCTGCACGCCGGGAATGTTGAGGAATGCGCGAGACTCGGCTTCGCCTGTCATGGTTCCGCGCTCACCTACCGCCAAGATTACAACGTCGGCTTTCTTCGCCGCTTTCAGCGCGTCGGCAAATCCAGCCTTCGACGTGTCGGTAATGCCGCATCCCCGCGCGTAGTACAACTTAGTCTGAGGAGAAAGTTTCGCCTTGATCCCATCGAGCAGGCTGACGACAGGTTCCGGCTTTCCCTGGCAATACCAGCTGCCAAGCATGTCGGACTTGTCGTCGGCGAGAGGGCCGATAACAGCTATGGATTTAACGTCCTTGTTCAGAGGAAGTAGGTGATTTTCATTCTTAAGCAACACGATAGCTTCGCGCGCTTCCTGCCGCGCTAATTCTAAATATGCCGGATGCATAAGCGACGTCTTCGCTTTCGAGACATCGACATAAGGGTGCTCAAACAATCCCATCTTAAACTTGATCCGCAGGATCCTTCGAACAGCATCGTTTATCACGCTCATCGACACTTTGCCTGACTTGACCAGCGCTTCGAGGTGATCGTGATACGGGCCGACCATGTCCATGTCGACACCCGCTTCGACAGCCTTCTGCGCCGCTTCAGCAGAGTCGCACGCAACGCCTTGATCGATAAGCTCACCGACGGCGTCCCAATCGCTGACGACAAATCCCCCGAAGCGCCACTGCCCCTTCAGTATGGTTCTGAGCGTGAATGGATTGGCGCTCGCCGGGACCCCGTCAAGATCATCGAAGGCACTCATAATCGTCTCGGCTCCGGCGTCGATCGCAGCTTTGTACGGCGGCAGATAGACATCGCGCAACGTTATTTGCGAAACATCCGCGGTGTTATAGTCGCGTCCACCTTCCGCTGCACCGTACGCGACATAGTGTTTGACACAAGCCAGAACTTTGCTCCGAGGAGACAGGCTATCGCCCTGATATCCGCGGACATATGCCTGTGCCATTACCATATCAAGATAAGGATCCTCTCCAGCTCCCTCGGCTATCCTTCCCCATCTTGGATCGCGAGAGATGTTGATCATGGGCGAGAAAACCCACCTGATCCCTTGCGACCGCGCCTCCTCGGCAGCCACCTCCGCGGAACGCTTCACCAGTTCCGGGTCCCAAGTGCTCGCTTGAGCGAGTGGGATTGGGAAAATGGTTGAATACCCGTGGATGACGTCAAGACCGAATAGTATCGGTATTCCCAGCCTGGATTCTTTGACGGCGGCTGTCTGGAGCTCCTGGATTTCCTTCGGCGAGATTATGTTAAGAAAGGAACCAACAAGCCCTTCTCTTGCCAGCTTCTTCGATCCCGAGTCAAAACCGGAGTACTGACACATCTGGCCGATCTTTTCTTTGAGAGTCATCCTGCTCAGCAGGTCATTGAGCCGCTCCTCAACCGGGAGCTTCGGGTCCAAATAGGCAGCAGTGTCGGCTTTTTGCGATTTTTCGTACCGCCCGGCTGCGTATGACGCGGCCGATACGGCGAACAAGAATATGGTACAAACGGGAAGCAACACATTGCTGAGCACTGCAGGTGAGATCTGATGTCTACGGCTGACGTGGGCGTTACGCATCTTTTCCTCCAGAGATTTAGATCCTGTCTTGTTTTGTGAATGCAGGAAATCTTCTTCCATTTTGATTTGAGGCCATCTCAGCAGCCCAAACGATTAAACGGGGTTCCACCGAGGAAGAATAGAGAGGCGCAGAGAAAAGTAATTCTCTGTCGGGCTCTGTGACTCTCCGTGTCACTCTATGTAATATTCTCACCGAGAAATCGCGAACGAGAACATCGGCAAGGTTCCAAACTCCGATAACACCAAGCCACGGCAATGTTTGACAGGCCGTGAAATTTCCGTTGCTTGACCTCGCAGCCATGTTGGTTTCAAAAATCGGGATCATCATTGTCCTAATTTGCAGGAAAACTCGCTCCATTCAAATGACCTATGTCTTCGTGACGTACCCGCGCCGAGTTCCAGATCACTTTAGTACCTCAAAGGAGTCAGTCAATCTTATGTCAGCGGATGAATTGCCGATCATGATGTTAAACTTGCCCGGATCCACCTTCCATCTTTTCAAGGCGCCATCATAGAATGCGAGTTGGCTCGCGGTGAGGACATATGTCACGATCTTCGTTTCGCCAGGGCGAAGACTCACTCTTCGGAATCCCTCGAGCTCTTTCATCGGCCGTCTCGAGCCGGGCGCCGTATCGTGAACATATAATTCGACGACAGCAGTCCCTTCACGAGTGCCGATATTCTTCACATCTACAGTGACATGAACACTTCCCGTGGGACTGATCGATTTCGGCCTAATTACGAGATTGCTGTATTTAAAATTCGTGTAACTGAGTCCGTATCCAAAAGGAAACAGAGGTTTCTCTTTCAAATACATGTAAGTCCTTCCTCTTCTGACATCGTAATTGTAAAACGGCGGCAGTTGTGATATGGATTTATAAAATGTCATAGGGAGTTTTCCGGATGGGTTGTAATTCCCAAATATCACGTCCGCGATCGCTCTTCCACCTTCTTCACCCGGATACCATGCCTCGATAATTCCAGGTATGTTTGCCTTCGCCCAGCCAATCGACAGCGGAGCCCCGTTGATAAGGACCACTATCGTTTCGGGATTAGCCTTATATACCTCCTTGATTAAGCTCTCCTGGACGCCCGGCAATCTCAGGTGAGATCTGTCGTGGCTTTCCTCCTGCACGCTTCTACTTTCACCCACGAATACAATTGCCAGATCAGCTTCCTTCGCCACTTCCGCGGCTTGCTGTATGGAAGGTTCGTAGTCCCATCCCAAATGAGCGGAGGCGTTGTCGACATCCTGAAAATAATCCATCTCGACTTTGTACGGATGTCCGGCTTCAAGCTTGATAGATGCGGTGTAGGTATGAGGCGATTGGTCCTGCCACTGATCGATGAGCAGCTTCCCATCCACATAAAGCCGGTTGCCGTCATCAGTATTCATCTGGAATTGGTATGCCCTGGTTACGGGAGGCGTGAGCGTAGCAGTCCAGCGGGCTGAGTAGTTGTTCCGGTGTATGCTTGCGTCGGGTGTGCCCCATCGCCAATTGAAATTGATCTCCTTGTCGATTCGCACCACGACAGGTTTCCCGGATAGAGATTTATTGTCGAAATATTCTCCCATCCAGCCATGCTGTCCACCTTTCGCACCCGTCGGAGTCAAATACTTCGACTGGATCGTCGGCCATATCCCACATCCTTTCGCATACAGCACTTTGGTTCCCGGAGAGACGGCATTTCTTATTCCTTGTAATGGAGTTATAGAGTCTGAAGAAATTCCGCTATAGGTGCCGAACTGACATACCGCGGCGTTCGGCCCGATTACGGCAATTGACTTCAAGTCTTTGGATATCGGTAGCAAGCGATTTCCATTTTTAAGTAGAACGATCGACTCGAGCGCCGCTTTCAACGCAAGCTCCCGATGCGCCTTACTCTCAATGACGTTGTAAGGAATCTTTGTGTAGGGAACCATTCCGGGCGGATCGAACATCCCCAATCTGAACTTCACCGTAAGCATCCTTGCGAGTGCCCGGTCAATTGTCTTTACTGAAACCAATCCTTCCTTGACCGCTTTAAGCAAGTATCCCTCATATGTGCTCCCGCGAAGATCAACATCGACACCCGCCTTGAGCGCGACCGCGGCGGCTTCCTCCGGCGATCGAACATACCGGTGCCTCGAATACAGGTCTCTTATGCCCCCCGCATCGGAAATGACATAGCCGTGAAATCCCCACTCGTCCCTCAGTATTCCAGTCAGCAATTCTTTGTCGGCGGTGCAAGGGACACCATTTATGGAATTGAAGGCTACCATCACGGATTGCGCGTTCGCGTCTTCTACACACGCTTTGAACTGTGGCAAATAATAGTCTCTCAATACTCCACCGCTGACGTTTGCAGAACTCCAGTGACGCCCCCACTCGTCACTGTACACGGCGAAGTGTTTCAGCGTTGCGGCAACCTTGAGATATCTGGAGTTGTCTCCCTGTAGCCCTTTGACGAACTCAACTCCGATGCGCGAAGTGAGGTAGGGATCTTCTCCGTAGGTCTCCTGCACCCTTCCCCACCGCGGATCTCTTGCCATGTTTATGACCGGAGCGAAGAAAGTTAGATATCTCTTGTTGTCATATCTGTTCGCGAGCGCGCGTCCTTCATCTGAAATTGCCGAAGCTACTTCATGTATCAATCCTGGATCCCATGTGCTCGCCAGCCCTATAGCCTGCGGAAACACAGTTGTCGGGACCCTAGGGTCAGTTGGGACGACACCATGAAGGCATTCGGTTCCGAACGTGTAGGGACGTATTCCGAGACGGGGAATCGCGGGCTCATCGGATCCAAGCTGGGAGATTTTTTCTCTCAGCGTCATTCTTGAAATCAGGTCATGCACTCTCGCGGCAATGGGCTTATCTGGATTTAGATAAATCGGCTCCTTGTCCTGGTCTAGACCGATAGAGGTGAGACAAACAAGAAGAACAGAAACGATGGCAAGTATTCTATTTCGGGTTGAAGACGACATTGAACACCTGAAAGTTGGCATTACAGAATGATAGATGGCACACGAAAATGCACTGAGAGTAGGGATCGTCGATAAATTTCACGTACTTCAGCCATATATTTGACCGCCAGTAGACAAAGACCGGCAGATAATGCTCCCGTTTGGATTTACCGGACTTTCAGTTCGGGAGAAGGAAAGCATTATGTCCCCCCTTTTGGGTTAGCCTGTGAGTTCGAGAGACTTCATCACAATAATCTCTTCCATTCGGGAATAGAACAATTCATTACCGGCAGACGCATAAGCGACGATAAGGCTGACATCAAAACAAACTACCGAGCTTCGCTCCGAGATAAATCTTCCGTGCACCATTTCAGTTCGTCGGATGAAATCCAGCCTTCTGCAGCGCCGTTTGTACGTAAGGTATTTTCATGAACTCGTTCCACACAGCGCCGCTTCTGAAATTCTCCAGCATCAGCACCATGTTTCCTTCGTCGATACCGATGTACCCGGCGTCATACCAATTCTCTTTAGGATTGAAAGAGTCCGTGAAACCATACTGTTGCCATATCTTATCGTAATATTTGTCATACATGTATCTAAGAGAAGGCAGAGCAAGTGTCGGAATGAACGGCATCGACGCGGCTACCGCCGACGGAGCCACGGTTCCGTTGAATGGATCTCTATAGCCCAGATATCCGTTTTGACCATTGCAGGCAGTCCACCCCCAAAGAAGCGTATCGGCAGAATTTCGTTGGGCCCAGCTTATGCAAAAGCGCCGGTTGGCCGTCAGCGCGTTTACCGCGTTTGTCCAATAATCTGTATAATTATCTCTTATTCCATTGAAATCAAACCAGCAGGCAGGAAACTGGTACAGGTACGCTAACGGGTTAAATGAACCGCCGGGGGTCAGGAAAATTCCGTCTCCATAAGGATTGATAAAAGTATATGTACTGGCCCATACGTTCCAGCTGCTCGCCGGAATCGGATGAGTCGGCGAGCCCAACGCGAGAAGGTAAACTAACATGTACTCATTGTATCCCGTGAATTGGGCCGACATCCCGCCTTCGGGAGTCCATGCCGCGGCGAGTCCGCCGCCAGATGTCAGATACGCGCTCCAGTCCGCGTTCTCATATACTTTTCTCGCCAGCGAGTCGATCCCCGTCCCTTTGAAGTGCTCCATGCACTGAAGCACCCCGGCCATGAGTATTCCGGTATCGATTGTAGATACTTCACTATTTCCAAAGCGCTGCCCGGTCGCATCGTTCACGAAATGATAGAACAAACCGTCATGCCCCTGTACGCAGAAGTCGTTGGCGTTGCTACTATCTTTGTAAAAACTATTGAGTATCAATAGGACGCGCTGATACGCATCATGATAACTTATCCACCCTCTCGTGTCTGCTATGCATATCGAAGAAAGAGCAAAACCTTCTGTAGCTATGCTCACGCGATTGGGAACGGTTAATGAAGCGGCTCCCAAGCCTGTAGTGGGATCTACTCCGTTCCAAAAGTATTCGAACGCTGCTTTTTCAATCTTGTCAAGCATTTGTTTGTCGCTTCCGTTGAGAGTGTCCCATGCCGCAGAATATGCAGTGCCGGAATTAGTTGGAGATGGTTGGAATAAATGACATGAACCAACCGCAAGACCAAGTATCGTCAGGCCGCAGATAGATATAATTGCCAGCGGGTCTTTCATTCTGTGCAGAATCCAGCTTTGTATTGAAGACAAACTACGTATGAGATTAGGCATGAGATGTCGGCTCCTTGTAAACCAGTGAATCGACAAAGCAAGAGTGGAGGCGAAGCCAATTCGCCCCGCCTCCACGTCTATTGTTACTTAAGGAGAAGCATTTTTCTTGTCAAAATATTCGCGCCTTCACGCAACGAATAGAAGTATACTCCACTGGCGAATCTATCCATGCTGACGTTGTACACATATGTCCCAGCGGGTTTATACCCCTGATCGACAACATTGACAACCTGACCGAGTACATTGTAGATCGTAAGACTCATGACACCCGCCTTCGCAAGGCCTACCTTGATTTCAGTTGATGGGTTGAAAGGATTCGGGTAGTTCTGGCTAAGGCTGAAGTTCGACGGGATGTTCGACCGTGTCTGTTTAACCGCGTTCACAGTCTGGCCTGCTTCCCATTCCTTCAGCTGTGACGGATACCAGTTGAGGTCTCCGAGTGCGTAATTGCCTGTGCCTGCCGTCTGCAAAGTTACATTAGAATAGGCGAGATTCTCGGGCACGGGATATCCTTGCTTTTGTGCCCAGTTCTTCGCAACCGACCCAAACACACTTGCGGGATTAGTTGGGAACTGCCGCCAGAGAGGAGAAGTGGAAACTGATCCGTTCCAGCGTGCCACGGTAAACGAGTCCAGGCTGGAAACCATTGGATTTATGATAGCCGGTGAAAATCCAGGATCAACACTGTCATTGTTTGATTCACTCAAGCCAGGCCATGCCGTCTTATTCGCAAACATCGCTTGTGTTTGGCTGTTCATCCAAACGGGTGGAACGATCTTATTCTTGGCGGTGTCGTTCATTGCTGCGATGGTGGAATCGATTCCCTTTGGCCAGAAATAAGCGTTGTTCTTTACAACTATATTTCTACCCGCCTCAGTTAGGTTGTACGGTGGCAAGGCAAACTGGAATAGAGAGTCAAACGAAATTACCGATGGAGACTCATTTCCAAGTCCGCCGTATTTGATAGAAGCGGAATCCAGACCTCCCGCATAGGTACCATAGAATATGTTGTTCGAGATGAGCGCCGTGTCAGCTTGATATATGCGGAAAGGCCACCAGGCACATCCCACCATTGTGTTGTGATCAAATTTGAAATATCGAAGATTATCATTGCCCCATATCCCGATCCCGATGCCGAAGTAAGTGTTGTTGGTCATAACAAGGGTGTCAGCGGCTTCGGCAAATATAACAGTGGGCTGCCAGAAGGCCCGATCCTGCAAATTTCGGAATTCGGTATTCGTAATATAAAAGCTGTTACTATCGCCGCCGTAACTAATTATGGCATCAGATTCCCTGCAGAATTCGTCGAACACGCAGTGATTAATTCGGAGCCAAGAATGCACGGGAGTTCCGTCAAAGAACCTGTTGTTTCCTGCGCTTATCAACCCGTCGGTTCGCTTGCCCAGTAAGTATAAATTATCGACGCTAACGTTACCTGTCCTGCATTCGATGAATGGAGCGGGCGTAGAGTTGTCGTTCAGGATAAACGGTTCAATCACCGGGGGCATACCGGTATTGGGATTATTCTTACCTATTATAGTCAGGGTCGCGCCGCTGAAATTATTGAGCATGTTGATCGTGGCGGTAAAGAAATATGTAGTGTCTTGGCTTCCGGTCTGCTGCAATACATAGACCCTGTTGGGATCCTTGCGGGCTCCTGTTGCGGTGGTATCACCTGAGATGACGTTGTTGATATTTCCCGGCGGCATCGCGGACACATACATAGTGTCGGATGACGTTTGGGCGAACGACGAACTCGGCAAGAAGTAGAGCGCCGAGATTGTCGTCAACAGCAACATGGTAACTACCTTTTTCATGATGCTTCTCCTCTTTTGTTTTTTTGGTGTTTGGCAAAATCTTCGCCATACATCATTTCTTGATTGTAAATAGTCATACTTTCCCTCATCGAGTTTCCTCAAACTCTTTCTCGCCATGAAAGCAGTCAGTATATGATTATGCTGCTAGCCTTTATAACCATCACTTCACGAATCGAATGCACTTGCTGTTTGTCATTTGCGCTATTGTAAACTCCACCTAAGTCCTAATTGTGCTACCGTGCCATACACACTTTCGGACGTGGGAAAACCATTTCCCTGTACCACGTAAGTATCACTGGCATTGTTGAGATTAATAAGGTTGAGGTAAACAACGAGACCGGGCAAAGGAAGATTTTGTTTCGCCGTCAAGTCCCAGCGCAAATATGAAAGTTTCGAGGGACGACGCTCCGGGTATTGATCCGTTCCGGTCGATACGTTCGCCTGGTATATCATGGACACAAGGACAGAGAACCCCTGGTAGTCATACCCGACCGATAGATTGACGATGTTATCGGGCTGGTATATCAGGCGGTCGGTGTAGAACGTGTCCACGTGGGTCGGTACGAAGGTGGGATAAACACCTGGCACGGTCAGCGTGTACGGATATTTCGCACTCGAGAATATATGTGTGTAATTGATGTTGAACACCAACCCGTTCAACAATCCGGGCAAATACCAGAAGTGCGTTTGCCAATCTAGTGACGCGCCATAGTCGTCAACCCGATTAGGGTTGTTCAGAAAGGTATTCAATTGAAAGCCTTCCGTGGTCGGGGGCAATCCGGCATACTTAGACGGATTAGAGATAAACCTGCTCTGCCCGAATATCATGTCGTCGATCCTCTTCAGGAATCCGCCGACGGTAAGGAGTCCGATAGTGTTATCATAGAACGAAAGCTGTAAGTTATAATTCCTCGAATGAGCTGGTTGTAATGCGAAGTTGTTCCAGGTAACCGAGGCGTTTGCCGGGAAGATGTCGATTGTCGGTATGATGCTTGTAAAGTCCGGGTAGGACAGTGTATTGGTATAGGACAATCGTGCGATAAACCATGAAAGCGGCTTGTACATCAAGCTCACGTCAGGCAGTAAATACCCATGATACTGAGCGATTGTGGTATCCTGATGAGGATAAACACTCGGATAATAAACAATCTGGTTTGCGTTAGGAATCCTCGCGGTGCGGTATGAAGTGGCAAGCCCCTGGTATCGCGCTCCACCTATAAGTGTTATCTGGGTCCCTATATTAACTGTCGCCATCGCATAAGCAGCACTTTCATTCTCGTTTCCCGAATAATTGTTGGCAATGTTGCCATAAGGGTCAGGAGAGAAACCCCATGACTGCCAACCGGCTTTAGAGGCTCCCTGAGAGACGAAATTCACTATTTGTGACAGGAAGTTGAGGTTTGGCGCTGGCCCCATCTTGTAGTTGCCATTAAGGAAATTCCCGTAACTGAAATTCGGGTCGATGAAGACAGTTAAGGGAAGTGTTGCGCTCTTCGTCGGATCGAGGTTATAGGGCGGCTGCGCCATCCATGGATAAGCATGAATGATTGCGCTGTAAACAGTGGTTGAGGCGTCGAAACCTAAACCGCCGCCCGTCCCGTTGCTGCTATAAGACCGGTGCTTGTAATGATAGCTTCCTCCAAACTTCAGAATCCCCGACACCAAATCGGACACAATTATGTTTCTCGTGATGTCGATGGAGCCGGTAATATTTCTCTGCATTGTGATACTGTTGCTGGTATTGATGCTCAAGAGTTGCATGATTTGCGGATCAAGTTTTGGGAAAGCGGCCTCCGCAATTTGTTGCGGTGGCAGCGCCCCTGAGACGGTACCCAAGTTTGCAGGGTACTCCTGGAAAGTCACCCCCCAGCCTCCGCGAGAAATATTTTCTGAGAGCGAGTGAGAGACCTTAGCATCAAGACCAAATGACAGCACCCTTTGTTTGAAGTCAAGAAGATTTGTCATGACAACAAGCTGCCCGGGTGTGTAAGCGGCTCTGTCGATAATCTGGTTTACCTGAAGGTTGTAATCCTGGCTGATCGTCTGCGTTTTCGTATTGCTGCCGCTGAAGAAGTTCATGAAATCAATCTTACCCTCGGGCATCACGTAATCTATATTGACAGTTCCGTTGTACCTGCGCGTGATGCTGGGAAGAAAGCTGAGGGTGAGATCGGTAAGAAGTAAAGGATTATTCATGCCGGGATTCTTTGAAGTGAGAATATAGCTTGCCCCCAACCCATCGCTTGATAAGTTTTCACGATCGACAACAGCTTGCGCGAGAATTCCAAGCCGCTTGTCGAAAAACCTGTCGCCGACAGTGGCGGAAAAGTTGTAATCGCCGAATTGATTTCGGAGGCCTTCGTATCCTCCTTGTGAGGACAGCTCAATCTCAGGTGCGCCTGAAGATGTCTGCCTTGCTTCCCTGATTTGGAAGTTCACGACTCCGCCCAGAACGGCCGCGTTCATATCAGGGGTCACTGTCTTGTATACCTCGATCCCGCTAAGCATGTTTGAAGAAATCATGCTCATGTTCACCGCCCGGTCACTGCTGCTGGTCGGCGCCATTTCTACTCCATCAATCTCAACCCGGTTGTACTTAGGTTGGAGTCCATCGATGGCGACCTCGTAACCTTGCCCTCCCTGCCTGAGCAGGTAAACGCCGGGAAGTCTGCCGACAGACTCGGCGGCATTGGCGTCCGGCAGCTGCCGAATTTTAGCGGCAGACACGACGTTCACTATCTTATTCGACGAAAGCTGCTGGTTTATCGCTGCGTTCTGGCCTTGAGCTTGAACTGTCACCACCACACTCTTCCCGCGCACGCCGACTGAGTGCAGCTTGATATTTTCAGAAAGCGTTTGCTTGCTTTGGATTTCGACTTTCACCTCATCTGTCGTATAGCCGACGTAGGTTACTCGTATGGTATATGCGCCCGCAGGTACGCCTTGAATCGTGTATTTCCCATTCAGATCCGTTGCCGCTCCCAGACTTGTTCCTTTCAGAAGAACTGTTGCTCCGGGAAGGGCCTCGCCGCTCTCGGCATCCACTACTTTGCCCGTAATGCTCCCTGTTCCCTGAGCCGAACTTTTCTTCTCTCTTATCACGATATGTTCCCCCTCCATAGGCACCCAGCTTAGATCTGTCCCGGCGAGGATGCGGTTCATCGCTTCCTCCAAAGTCAGATCTTTCAAGTCGGCATCGATCCTGTTTTCCTTCGGGACCGAGCCATCGCGGTAGGAGAAATTGACGCTGGTGGCGGACGCGATCTTGTTCAAAGCCTGCTTCAAGGATACATCTTTAAATTTCAACGAAAGGCGTCGGTTGAGGTACGCCTGAGGTCGGCCGGGTGAATGAATCTTCGCGTTCGTCCAGTCAGCTGGTGAAGAGCCCGGCGGCAAGTAGCTGGCCAATTGGGCTCTCGAGATCCCAGCGACAGTGATTACGATGATCAACGTCAGAAAAGGCAACTTGAAACTACGAACTTTCATCGCCGTACGCTCCTTTCTTGCCTGAACTGGCATCGGCTCTATGGTGACCCGCCGATATTGTGTTGGCCCGGCGGGAATCAAACACTGGGCGATCAGGAATGAAGTAGACTGAATCCTGCGACACTTTGTATTTCAGATCCAGCGAGAGCGCAATCATATCAAGGACACGCTTAGCAGGATCACTATTGTCAAACGATGTTGTCAGTCTGCTTGAGAGTATCGATGTATCCGATACAAAGCAGTGAATCCCATACGACCTCCATATCTGCCTGATAATTTCGTGGACCGGCTTATTCTCAAACACATGCTGTCCCTTCATCCATTCAATGTCATTCATAACATCCGCATTGGTCGGTGGGATAAGGACGCTGTCGTTCCCGACAATCGAGTACTGGTCCCTACGAATTATCACAGGCTTGCCGGATCCATTTCGCGGATGGAGAGAAACCATCCCCTTTACCACGGCGACCTGCGTACTTCTATCGTCAGGCCACGCTTTAACGTCAAACTCCGTCCCGACATCTCTAATCGTGCCGTCCTGGACATGAACGATGAATGGATGCGCCTTAGAGTGGATCACTTCGAAGTAGGCCTCTCCCCTCAGATACACGTTCCGTACTCCCGCCCTGGTCGTGCTATACTTGAGCTCACTAGCCGAGTTTAGTACTACTTTTGTTCCGTCGGCAAATCTAAGCGAAACCTGCTGCCCCGGTTTGGTTGAGGCCTCCTGAATTGTAAAGTTTTCGTTTTGCGCCAGCTCCGCCTTTTGCAATGCCGCGTTCCTGAAATATATCGCGAAATACAGGAGCCCCGCGAATCCGACAAGAGCCGAGAGAGATTGAAGAACTGCTTTGATGGGGAACCTAGATACACGCCGACTGGAGACAATTCGATACAGCTTGAATTCCCTTCCCGTGCCTCGCCTTTCCTCTCGCTCCAGCTCTGCTATCTTTGCGCTGAGTGATCGCAGCGTTTTCGACGGATTCCATTCCGCCTTTACCTCCGACGAAAGTTCCCAGATCTCCTTAAGTTTGCTTAGCATCTCCGTGTTCCTCGGATTCTCGGCCGCCCACCTCTCAACCCGAAGCCTATCTTTTTCCGAGCTTCTCAAAGAGAAATAGCGTAGGAGCAGTCTCGAACCTGGTTGTTTCCTCATGTTATCTGTAATACGACCGGTTTAGCGAAAACCCCTACTCGCCGCACAATTTTATTTTACGGGGATCAAATCGCCTGCCCCGCTTTTCTTGCAATGAGGTCACGCCCCTTTTTGGTGACAAGCGAATGCTCTTTCCATTCCTCTGGTACCAATTTGAAGACAACGCGCCGCCCCATCTTTTCGTTCGCATACAAGTGATGATGCCCACCTGCCCCGCGTCATAAATCTTATCCGATGAAATCTTTCAATTGTTTTCTAAGCAGTCTGAATGCCCGGGCCATCTGGTTCTCGACCGTCTTCACCGAGATTCCAAGTATTTCAGCGATCTCCGAATAAGTCAGGTGCTCCTGTCTGCTCAATGTGAAAACCAACTTGCATTTACGTGGTAGGCTCTCGATCGCATCTCTCAATGCGATGGCAAGGTCGCGATTGATGAGTTCGTTAACCGGGTCTGAAGCGGAGTCATCGTCAACTCTGTCCTCTCCCAGCGGTACAAAATCCTTCGTTCTTCCTTTCAGTCTGTCGTATACCTGGTTCTTCACCGCCTTGAAAAGATAAGCCTCTATGGATTTCGAGGAATCTAGCCTCTCCCGATTGAGCCAAAGCTTCTCGAACACCGCTTCGACGATGTCTTCGACTTCGTCTGTCGAAGGAATGAACCTATACGCGAACCTACATAGCCCTGCGTAGCGTCTCTTGAATAGTTCTTTGAACGCGAATTGATCGCCCCCCCTTATTTTCTCAACAAGCTCCCCCTCGGATCGGGAAAACTTTTCGGCCTGTCGAACCCGTAGATTATACATCAGAAGACGCTCCAACAGTTAAAGTTTAATGCAACACAAACTCCATTCTATTCATGTCTAAACTGTGATATAAATACTTCGACTTCGCGATTCACTTGGGATTTTTGTACGGCCATTGAGATTGGAATTAGCGGAAGATGGCCGCAAGTAGCGGAACTTGAATCCGGTAACAGAGAAATGAGTGGAAGAGGCGACGCAGATGAACGTACCGCAACGCAGCCTTTGGGGCGCGCCTGAACAAGCTGAGTAATTAAAAGTCGAATGCTCCAACCCTTCCTTTCTCGGTTTGGGCAAACAGCTCAGATACCAATTTCCCCGCCGCTGAAAAGCGGCGGCATTGTGGGAAAATCTAATATTAAAGCTTCACATTTGCCACAGATGGTTCTTCACTACTTCAAATTTTGCGAACTCCAGCGTCACCGGCTCACGAGGGATAACTCTAACGTCAAGAAAGTCATTCAGGTTCCAGTCGTGATCAAATTAGAAATTGAAGTCCAGCGTCATACCCAACTGCTCCGCATCGTCAAAAAGCGATGAGGATGATAAGCTCGCGAGCGAAGAAGGATGCGAACCATCGTGGGCTCTACGACAAGGCTATTTTCTTAGCATCTCACAGCCTGTTTGACAAATCACCGACGAACCATCGTTGCCTCCCACAAATTCGTGTACAATGTACACGCCATAAAATTCGGCCATGTATAAAAAGGGGGGTGAGGCTTTTGTCGAGCTTCTCGTCGTTCGGTGATCGAATCCACGACTTAAACACTGTATCGCCAGGATGCCTTATTTTTCCCGAAGGATCGTGGGTAGACAAGCTCATTTAGTGACCGACGGAATCCCCGTGAAGCAAAGGCAAGGGTGAGTCGAAAAGCACACGTTTTCCGGTCACCTCACGGAACCGAATATTTTATCTTTACTCGGCTTTCTCTTGGGCACGATCTAACGTCGCAGTGCAAGCAGCCCCGTTCACCCAGCGACCGCCGACAAATCTATAACGCGTTAACCTGGACTCATCTCAAGAAATCCGAGTAACATTGACAAATTTAGCTCTTGAATTAATAGCGGCTTTGGATAGATAATTAAGAAATACAGCTTTTGACCCGGCGACATCGGTTGTCTGCCAGCGCGCCATTTTTAGTAACATCAAAATGAATATCCGGCAGCAGAATTTGAGACTTATTTTCTTTTTGGTGATATCTTCGTTATCCGCGACCACGCTACTCACACGAACCGCGAGCGCGCGGCCGGGTTGTCCCGTTAATTTTCTTGAACCGCGCATTATCCGCGTCACGAACGAACTCAGAGACTACATAAGAAGCGACAATTTTCCTACGGTAAGCAGGAGTCGTGAAGTTGAGCTTCATCATATCGATATGATTTTCATAAAAGGGATGGAGCTCTCTCACAATAATGTGGGCATTGCCCTGCTCGCAATTTCCATAGCCGTGCTTAACAGGACTTACTTTGAACCGACGTTCCCATTGCTTGGGAGGATTAAGATACCGCTCCCCTCGGAGGATTCAGTCGCGGCCGCTCAAAGAATAAAGAAACTGCCGCGATATTTCTTTTCCGATTCGCCGAAGGACAGATGGGGTGACAGCGCAAAGCTGGTTCATTTCTTCGGCTCGGCATTCTTAACCTACACTATAGGAGGAAAGGGACTACCGGACGCTTTCGGAGTGTGGATCGAAGAGGGCGAAGCAACTTTCAAGCTCGACTCACTCGGCCAGAACCGCGACGTCTTTATAAACAGGCTAGGCCAACGCTTCGGCCAGGCATTAAGCGATGGACGCGTTGTTTTACCTTCCGACTTTCTTTGGTCACGCTACCTTGGGAGAAAGCGTAATTAGTTAATGAACAGTTGGATTTCACGTCCTGATGGAGAGGAGACGGAAAAACTTTCTGGAGTGTCGCCCCCCATTTAAGTTCATTCCTTATTAGCCAACATCAGTCGGGCATTAATGATCGGCCATGCCAGGACTGCCGCGAGCGAAATACGTGCGGGAATCCTGGCAGGTATGAATATGTCGATAGATTATTCCTTGGGGAGCGAGATATTGAACGGCACTTTGAGATTGTCCCACCAGAGGTAGGCGGTCGCGGAAGTTCCCGCGAGATGATCGAAGCCATACATCAGCCACTCCATGTGCGGCGCCTCGACCGGCTTCACGGTTATCCTGAGGGCATCATCCGCCTGATTATAAGAAAAACTTCCCCAGGCCGAGTTGTCCTTGCTGAATATGATGACCCACTCCTTCTTACCGGGGATCATGAAGAGGCCGTATTTCCCCGCCGGCAGCTCATGCCCTTCAACGATGACATCCTTGCTGAATTGGATGGTCGTGTTTTCGTTGGCGCCGGCCCTCCAGGGAAAAGGCTTCCCCTTTGATTCCTTATTTCCAGGTGCCAAACCATAGGGCACGAGTCCGCCCCATATCTTTCTCCCTTTCACTCCGGGCCTGCTGTAATCAATCGTAATATCTGTATTCACTCCAATTCTCTGCATGACGCTGGCCTTAAGGCTCAGGCGCACCTTGTTTTGCTGCGCGGAAGAGGCAGAAGCCACCATCATGAGAGCTGACAAAATCAGTAGAGGACTAAGTAGTTTCAGAAGCTTCATCGTTCCCTCCTTTTTCTAGAATCTAATTCATTCCATTCATAATATTCAGCTGAACGTTTTGCCCGCCGGAAAACTCTTGCGTATGGATTCTATGAGTGGGTTTAGCGGCCGGAAAATCTTCCGGACTCCTCATTCACTGCTGAATTTCATAAACTGTTTCCGAAACGGAGACTTCGTGTATAGAATGGGGTCCAGGAAGAAAAGAGAGACGCTTTTTTCCAGGGAAGCCACCGAACGGATTAGGGACCAGGTTTCGCCTGCCGGTCGCTCTCCCCAAATGCCGGATTCTGCCCGACCGATGAGTTTGCCTTCCGCTTTTCTCTGGTTTCAAACCAGGCAAGTGCTACGATTCCAAATGAAGCCGGAAGAAGAAAGTAACTCAGAAGATCCATTCCTTGAAGGAAAACTTGGCTTCCCAATAACCCCATGAATAGGAAGCCGGTCTCAACAAGGAAGAAAACGCAATGGAACAGCGTTGTAAAAATAGTCCAGCCCCTGTCTGCGTCAATTATTACAAAGAATATTATCGGAATGATGTAGTACGCGCCAAACGCCACGCCATAGTTGAAGTGTCTTGGAGTAGCCTGCCCTAATTTCACCTCTACATCAATTCGCTGCGGACTATAATCTATTAGCTTTGTCCCGGCTTTGTGACTAGCTGCCGCCAGAGCTTCAGGGTATATCATGTCTCGCACGATAACTCCACGAATCGGCCGAACGACAAGCAGGTAAATTCCTGCAAGCGTCGCTACGAGGATGAGCGGTTTAGCCAATAGCACCGGAGGAATTCACAACTTCTTCAGATCCGCCTTTTACTCGTCCCCAGTTGACCCAGAAGATCCACAATGCAAGAACAATTCCATCATAGACAGCTTCCGTCAAATAAAGATGGAAGAAGTTAAACGAGTCCGGCCAATAAAGTTGGCTGAGTGTGAGAACGCAAATTCGCAAGATGTTCCCAATCACGAGGATGACGGAACCAGAAAGAATCATGAGGAGTCTCTTGCGCTTGTCTCCCGGATAAGCAACGAGGAAAGATATGAAAAGCCCGATTGCCGCGAGGCCGTCGCATCCGCTCGACACTTCGATCCCCGCAAGGCGATGAATCCATAGAATGTTCGCATGGGGTAACACTGAGTATCCAACCGCACTGAGCAGCCAGGCGCTCGCCAGCACCAAGTAATGTTCCGTCCATGAGTCGAACCAGCCGGCCGGGCTGAGAATGATATTATACAGTATATACCAGACGGCATAAGCGCCCAGTGCCTTGAAAATAAACTTAAAGGGAGCATTGTACTTTACGAAGACACGTAGTCGGTTAAAGATATCTTTCATTGAAGTTAGGCTTGCCGGCCCAGGCTTGAAGATAGCAGTGTCCTGAATTCAATTTTTATTGATTGAGAATGCAATAATTTTGGCGCTAAGCCCGCGAGGAGTCGTAAAGGACATTCTTACAGCTAAGGACTCAGAGCTCGATCGCGATCTCGCAGATCATTTTGAGCGCCCCTTAGGAAATCGAATCCAATGAGGCTACACCCCAGGAGATGCACTATTTGCTTTTCGACTTGGCTCTGTATTTGGTCAAAGCGTACATACCATACGCGCCCCCGGCGATTGCCAGAAATGGGAGCCCCTCGGTAATCGGGACTTGAGACGGTCTTCGACGATGCCCATTATCGTCAGAGCGGCCTCCCTTATCATCATTTCGATTTCCGTGTTCGTCGGAGCCTCTCCAGTCATGATTATGTTGACGTCCATTATTGTCGGACTGCCAGCCGTTATGATCGGAGTTCGAACCATGTGATCCAGATTGCGATCTGTAAGTCGGCCCGGCCAATGCAACTGCCGCGGAAGCTGCAAAAAGGAATATCGACATGATACCGGTCCGAATAATCGTTGCTCTCATTTATCTCCCTTGTTTCCGTCTGTTTTATCTTTTAACCCGCATCGCCAACCGGCCCCCTCATGACCGTTACGATGCAAGTTCAATTTTATGACATCCGGCCCCGTTCCATCCTACAGCTCGCTTGCTGAACCAGGCCCACTTAAAGTTTTCCGTATCCCTAACAAATCATATTAATGTCGAGTTCCGTCTGAAAGACCTTAAACGGCCCTTTAATCGGGAAAACGAGACAAATTAACTTTTTTTTTGTTGAACCCGATAAATTTAAGTCGACCGGCCCGGTGGCCATTGGCGTCATTGGACAACAATTTGTTTCAAAAGCGGAAAATTCCTGGGAACAGAACTCACACCTAGTTGTGCTCTCCACACGAAGACCTGAATTGAGAATCGTCGTAATGCCAGGTCGAATGAAGGGGGAAAGATATTCAATCATCACCATTCGTTAGGATCTTACCATTCTCATCAAAAAAGAAAACCCGCTCCAACATTTTATTGCTGAAACGGGTTCGCCTTAGGGAGAAGAAGATTTCTTCATTGAAATGTCAGAACATCCTCAATCCATGCTCATAAGTATTTTATCAAATCTTTTCTCTTTCATGCTATTTGAATATCGGTGGCAACATCTTTTCTCCCCACTTCGATGGCTGCGGCCCCATATTTAATACCAGCGTTCCACCCCTCACAATATCCTTGTGATATATCCAGGCCCGGTCAAATGGCTTCCCGTCGAGTGTCGCAGATTGTATGTAGACATTCTTACCTGAAAGATGCTTCGCATCGATTTCAAATTGTGCCCCGTTCGCCAGGTGCAGAATTGTCCTCTTAATGAACGGAGACGTGATGAGATAATACGGCTGACCTGCATTGGGATAGATACCCATCATGTGGAATGCGAGCCAGGACGACATCGCTCCAGAGTCGTCGTTGCCCGGAAGGCCGTTGCGCTTCGCGCTATAGTTTTTCTCGATGATCTCCCTGGTTTGCTGACTGCTGAGATCCGGCCTCCCTATCCAATCATAAAGGCACGATGTAAGAAAGTCCGGCTCGTTGCCGACATCGTAATATCCGTTGTCGAAGAAGGTATTCAGCCTCTTCTCGAACGCTTTCCTTCCGATTAATTTACCTTCTTTGCGTTCGCGTCCATACAATTTGATGTCTTTCACTCTTCGTCGTCGGTTCAGGTCAGCCATGAAGAGGGGCTGTACCATGACGCAAGCGGACGAAGTTCGCATGAAATAACGGCGTGCGTCACAATGGCGCACCGTGTGCTGGAAAGAGTTGCGGCCTGCTTCGCGCTGTAAAGCGAGCTCTGAGATAACCATAAATCGAGGATATCCTTTCCGCGTGGCGGGCACATATAAGCATCACTCCCCACCAGATTCTCGGCGGCTGCTTTTAATGTATTCTGCTCGAGTACGCGTCAAAGCCGTAATGAGTTCGAAGAATGTTGGTGAACTTTCTGGCATGCTGAGCCGTTGGAGTAGACAGGAAGAAAGAAGGTAATTACCGTGAAATCAGTAACACTTGCTTTTTCACTCTTGATCTTATCATCGTTCGGTCTGTCCAGCTGTTACACAACATTCGTGAGCTCCCCCACTCCTTATGCGCGGCCGCCGGCATCGTACCGGAGGTATCCACGCCATCGCAGGTACTATCGCAATGGCGGATATTACGGCTTCCGCTACCAAATGCCAGGCTATGTACCCGCTCCTCAGCCATATGGACAGCCTTATGTCCAGTCTTATCAGGGCTACAATCAGCCGCCGGTTGTCACTCAGACTGTGCCGGGTTACGTGTCACCGCCTCAACAACCAACTTACACGCCCCCGGCTCGGCTACCCCGAGGCTTCGTACAATCGCCGATTAGTACTCCGTCACCTCAAAAGGCGCCGACACCAAGAACCAGACATTAAACTCAATCTCAATGGCGATAGATATCAGCAGCCCACGACACATTTCGTATCGTCGCCCCTCAATGACACCCGGCATGAAAGACAATGTTCAAGACTGAAGAGTGCCGCGACGACAATTACACGATCATCCTTTTTCGTTAAATTCGATAGGACATTTCAATGACAGGTAAAAAGAAGACCCCGAAGTCAAAGGGCATCATATATGTGCTGTTCCTTTCTCTTATCATGACATCTACGTCGGCGTTTGGTCAGACTGGCGAAGGCCTTTTTCACTTCTCGGAGGACGTCAGGCTTTTCACCGCGTACGCCATGATGAACGCCTCCGGAAATAGAGGCGAATGGCGAACAGGCGGCATGGACCCCATTAGAATCCAGTTACGCGCCGACTTGTCGGGGCGAATCGGCAGTACCTTCCGGGCAAAGATACGAGCATTCAACCAGCATCACGGACAGATTTTGGAGACTTACGAGGCGGCTCTACTGACCTCCGGTCCTCCAGATTTTCATTGGAGCTACAACCCAAAGAAAACCGGGGATATCGCGGAGATCGTTTCGACAGATTCAGCGCTACCTAATCTTCTCGCGGAATTCTACAGGAAGGCGCGCGTGGCTCAGCTCTGGGATGAGTATCGTCCGCTCATCCAGGCCGAGAACGATAAATACAAACCTTTCGCCGATAAGGCGATGGATGATGTCCTTTCTTACTGTCGCCTGGACAGCAATTTCTTCTATTCAGATAGCAGACTGATCCATTTTGAATACATGCCGCTCCTGCCATATTTCACTTCCATGACCGCATGGGTAAACGGCCAGGTTTACTTCATTGTGGGTCCGCAGGAAAATAAACCCGACCAGTCGATATTCTACTACCTTCTTCTGAATCGAGTGACTTTCCCACTTGTAAAAAGCGATTCCACAAACGTCCAACGCCTTGCCGGCCTGTTCGACGCGGTGAAATCCAAAATAGACATGAGAGACGCCAACTGGAGAAGGCTTGTCGCAGAATGCTTCTCCGAGGCGATGGACATAAGACTGCAGAAAAGACTTTACGCTCTGGATGATTCTACCGTTCAGGCGTCACTTGCGACCGAATACAAATACGGCTTCATACTTTGCCCGACGATCTATCGGGACTTGAGACAGTACGAAAGTTCGGGAGTGAGTTTCAGCGAATACTTGCCGAAGATTCTGAAGTCCATAGACTACAACCAAGAAATTAGAAAGTGGAACGACTTCTGGGCAAAACAGTAATGAACTGAGAATTTGAGGGCTTCGAGTGTATTCTCGCTGACACATCCAGGACCCCACGCGTTTGAACCGTTAAGGAATCGCGTGCTCTCCAAGATTTCCCTGGAAAGCCTGCTTCTCCTCCCGTTGAATGAATCAGGAAAAGTATTTTTCTAAATATCTGACACAACTTCCCGTAGCCCCGCCGCGTCTCAAAACGCCTTCCAATGTCATTGGCCAGCGCTAAGCGA
>JAJYRM010000207.1 GCA_021794075.1 Bacteroidota bacterium
ACCCATTATGGACGTCGAAGTCGTGACACCCGAAGAGTATCTTGGAGACGTGATGGGCGATCTTAATTCCCGGCGAGGTCGAATCGAAGGTATAGGTTCGAGAAGGGACGCTCAGGTCGTTAGGGCGATGGTACCTCTTTCCGAGATGTTCGGATATGCCACGTCGCTCCGTTCCATGACGCAGGGACGCGCGATTTTCACTATGCAGTTCTCTCACTATGATGAAATGCCGCGAAGCATTGCGGACCAGGTCATAGAAAAAGTACGCGGCAAGGAGTCTGTCGCCGCGTGATCGGAAACTCACTTCCCTTTTGCGTATGCCTGTCGGCATCAGCCCACGCGAGCTTCCGACATGTTGGGATAATTAGTTTGAAAAAATTATAAGGAGAATTTAGATGGCGAAGGAGAAATTTGACCGCAGTAAGCCGCATATCAATGTGGGCACGATTGGGCACATCGATCATGGCAAGACGACGTTGACGTCTGCTATCACGCTCGCTCTCGCGAAAAAAGGATGGGCGTCCGCAAGAAGTTTCGACAGTATCGATAACGCGCCTGAGGAAAAAGCCCGCGGTATAACAATCGCGACTGCGCATGTTGAATATCAGACCGCGACCAGGCACTACGCCCACGTGGACTGCCCGGGACACGCCGATTATATAAAGAACATGATCACCGGCGCCGCCCAAATGGACGGAGCTATCCTGGTCGTCGCGGCTAATGACGGTCCGATGCCTCAGACTCGTGAACACATTCTTCTGGCCTATCAAGTCGGTGTTCCGAAGATTGTGGTGTTCATGAACAAAGTTGACATGGTTGACGATCCGGAACTTCTCGAACTCGTTGAGGTCGAGGTCCGTGACCTTCTGAAAAAATATAATTTCCCCGGCGACGAAATACCCATAGTGAAGGGTAGTGCGCTCAAGGCGATGGAAGCGGGTAACGACCCGAATGCGACGCCGGATGATCCTCGTTTCAAGTGCATATACGAGCTGATGGATGCGGTCGATAGTTACATTCCGCTCCCGCAGCGCGATGTCGACAAGCCATTCATCATGCCAATCGAAGATGTGTTCACGATAACTGGTCGTGGTACGGTGGGCACTGGTCGCGTCGAGCGAGGAAAGGTGAAAGTCGGCGAAGAAGTTGAGATCATCGGGCTCGGAGCTCATAAGAAGGCTGTCGTTACCGGCCTTGAAATGTTCAGAAAAGAACTTGATGAAGGAATGGCTGGAGACAATATCGGCGCCCTTCTCCGCGGAGTTGAAAAGACGGAACTCGAGCGTGGAATGGTTCTGGCCAAGCCGGGGTCCATTACTCCGCACACGAAGTTCATCGCCCAGGTTTACGTGCTCAGCAAGGAAGAAGGCGGTCGTCACACTCCGTTCTTCAAGAATTATCGCCCACAGTTCTACTTCCGTACTACGGATGTTACTGGTTCGGTAACTGAATTTCCAGAAGGAACCGAGATGGTTATGCCGGGTGATAACGTCGATAATCTTAAAATCGAACTGATCACCCCGATAGCAATGGAAGAAGGTCTTCGCTTCGCTATCCGCGAAGGTGGGCACACAGTCGGCGCCGGTGTCGTAACGAAGATCATCGAGTAATAACATTGAACGCTGACAAAACTCTAGAATCGAGGTAAGTTGTGGCTGGTCAGACAATCAGGATAAAGTTGAAGTCCTACGATCACGCTCTGATTGATAAATCGGCTGAGAAGATCGTCCGGACGATCAAGTCTACCGGAGCTGTTGTCTCCGGTCCGATCCCGCTGCCGACAAAGAAGACAATCTACACGGTGCTTCGTTCACCTCACGTGGACAAGCGGAGTCGTGAACAGTTCGAACTTCGGCAGCATAAGCGCCTGATATATATTTACAATGCTTCGTCAAAGTCGGTCGATTCCCTGACGAAGCTTGATCTCCCGGCAGGCGTTGATGTTGAGATGAAGGTCTGATCTTGGAATGTTGGCGCTGGGAATTCGGCGATGATTCGTGTTCCCGGTGCAATTTGACCGGCGTAATTTACTCGGTCGTAAGAAATTAAGAATTGAGAATTTAAAAATTGAGAATCGTACCATGAGCGGTCTGCTTGGCAAAAAACTCGGCATGACTAACGTCTTTGACGATAAAGGAAATTCCATCTCCGTGACCGTCATCGAAGCGGGTCCCTGCCCGGTCACCGCGATCAAAACTAAAGATCGCGATGGCTATGAGGCCCTTCAGCTTGGATTCGGTGAGAAACCGGAACGCATCGTTACAAAACCGATGAAGGGACATTTCGCGAAAGCCGGAGTAAAGCCGGCGGTTATAACCTGCGAATTCGATGGCTTTGAAATAACTTCGTTCAAGCTCGGTGACGTGATTAATGTTGACAAGGTGTTCGCGGTAGGAGATCGCATCTCGGTAAGCGGAACTTCCAAGGGAAAAGGGTTCCAAGGCGTGGTGAAGCGCCACCATTTTGGCGGCGGTGCTGTCACTCATGGTCAGAGCGATAGGTTGCGTGCTCCGGGTTCGGTTGGCAGTTCATCCTATCCATCGCGTACCTTCCGCGGTCTCCGGATGGCTGGAAGAATGGGAGGCAAGCGCTCAACCATGAAGAATCTGAAGGTGGTCCGTTTGATCCCAGATTCGAATCTGATTTTGGTGGAAGGTTCGGTACCCGGGCCGACAAACGGTTACCTGGAAATTTGGAAGTAAGGAAGGTTGCCAAGATGCAGTTAGAAATTTTGAAAATTGATGGGACCAAGACCGGCGAGATGGTTGAACTTTCTCCCGCAGTCTTCGAGATCCAGCCAAATGACCAGGCGATATACGAGGCGGTAACTGCGCACCTGGCGAGCGAACGTCAGGGCACGCACAAGACCAAGACACGCGCTGAAGTCAGCGGCGGCGGGAAGAAACCCTGGAAGCAGAAGCATACAGGAAGAGCCCGCAGCGGATCGATTCGCAATCCCGTGTGGGTCGGTGGCGGTACTATTTTTGGACCGAAGCCTCACGCGTATGTGAAAAAAGTCAACGAGAAGGTGAAGGCGCTCGCGAAGAGGTCGGCACTTTCTTACAAGGCCAAGGACAGCGGTCTGATGGTAGTGGAAGATTTCACGCTCGACGAGTTTAAGACAAAGCGAGTCGCCGACATTCTAAAATCGCTCGGCTTGAAAGAGAAGAAGGTTCTTGTGCTTCTGCCGAAGAACGACAAGAATGTGTTTCTCGCATCGAGAAATATGCCGAAGGTTTTTGTGAATAATGCGGTCCGTGCCTCGGTCTACGAGATTCTAAATAACGATGTGGTACTGTTCCAGAAGAGCGCGCTGACAGCTCTGCAGGAAAAACTGGCCGGAGAAACGAAATGAGTTCGGTTTTGATTAGACCTTTATTGACCGAGAAGAATACCAAGTTGCAGGAGCAGCGCCAGTATGTCTTTGAGGTTAGCGGTGACTCAAACAAAATTGAAATTGCTAGAGAAATCGAAAAGCGATTCACGGTGAAAGTTAAGAGCGTTAGAACTGTCGTCGTGAAAGGAAAATTGATCGGCACCATGACGAAGCGCGGGCGTTTCGAGGGTCGGCGAGCCGAACGCAAGAAGGCGATCGTCACGCTGATGGAAGGTTATACAATTGACTTGCTCGGAGCCGCCTAGTCAGATGTTTTATATGAGGCATGCCGTATACGAGCAAACATGTAATGAACGGCAAAGGATTTAAAGATGGGCTTAAAGAAACTTAAACCAAATACACCGGCAACCCGGTTCTACACCATCTCTACATTTGAAGAGGTTACGAAAACCAAGCCGGAGAAGGCGCTGGTCGCCCCTCTTAAGAGTTCAGGTGGAAGAAACAACCAGGGAAGAGTTACATCGCGGCATCGAGGCGGCGCTCATAAAAAGTTCTATCGCGTTATCGATTTCAAGCGTGACAAGGCTGGAATTGACGCGAAGGTCGCCGCGATCGAATACGATCCGAATCGCAACGCCCGCATAGCTCTTCTTTTCTACTCGGACGGCGAGAAGCGATATATCATCGCTCCTGAAGGTTTGAAGGTCGGTGCTGTTGTGCAAACCGGCGAGCAGGCGGAAGTTAAGCCGGGCAATGCGATGCCGCTTAAGAACATACCTGTTGGTAC
>JAJYRM010000208.1 GCA_021794075.1 Bacteroidota bacterium
GCGTCTTCCTGACGATGAGCCTGTCAAAAGCGCGATGGAGTGAAAGGGTGTTTGTCTCGTGGGTCGGATTGAGGGGAGCCGTCCCGATCATACTCGCGACGTTCCCTTTGATCGCCGGACTCCCCGGAGCGAAGATGCTTTTCAATCTGGTGTTCTTCATCGTTCTGACATCGGCTCTATTGCAGGGATGGTCGGTTCCATTTGCGGCGAGGTTCCTTAAATTGGACTTGCCGCTGAAACAAAAGAGGCGTCATCCCCTGGAGTTTTCACCAGTGGAAGGAGTGAACGCGGATCTTGTCGATTTCACCGTGCCTTTCGGCTCGACGGTTACGGGAAAATCTATAGTTGAGCTCGGCCTTCCTCAGGACACTCTTGTTGTGCTGATCGGGAGGGATGAAGAATACATCGTTCCGAGCGGCGGGACAGTACTTCAGGAAGGCGATACGTTGCTGGTTCTCGCGAGCGCGGAGAGTTTGCCCGATGTGAAGGAGCGGCTGAGCGGTTTGAAGCACCATCGATGATATTTTGGCTGCAGCAGATTAAGGATCTGACCCTCGAGATGACTGTAATGGTAATGGGAGCTTATTTCGTTTTTCGGAAGGTCAGCACCACTTCGCCCGCGACGAAGAATTGTCTGTCCTCAGGCTCAAAGCTCAGTATCTGGTAAGACTTGTTGGAAGGTTTCAGATGAATTTTCCCGTTGGCGAATTCGTAGAACCTGACGATAAGGACTCCTGCCGCGCTTCCAAGCACAAGCGAATTGGGATCAGGTTCTGAGACTCGCCTACAGACGACGTAATCGCCCTTGAACAGGCCGATGAAGTTCATCGCGTCGTCGGTTACTCTTACGGCAAAGAGCTCTCCTTCGGGAAGGAGTTTCTGATCGAAGTGAAATACGTCGACGATATTCGAAAAAATAATTTCGCGGGATTCGATTCGAGAGACGACCGGTATTGTACGAACGGATGGAGGAAGGTCCGGATTTTGAAGTTCAGTTCTGGGGAGGTTGATTCCGCGTGAGCGTCCCGCTTCTCTTTCGATGAAGCCTTTCTTTTCAAGGGCCTTAAGGAGATCGCTCACAGCTCTTGTCGAGCTTATACCCATCTGCTCGCCGAGCTCTCTGAATGTCGGCGGCTTCGAGTGATCCCTCATGAAGCGCCTGATGAATTCGAGCGCTTCGCCTTGTCGTTTAGTTAACCCTCTTGCCATCGCTACTTAAATTACACAACACAAGTTTAGCTGTCAAGAATTTGCCCAAACTTTTGTTTGATTGTTTACTAAAGATATTATAACGGCAATTGGTGTGAAAAATAGCGTTAAATTTTGCGGATTTTGGCGGAATATGGGAGTGGGGAAAAAGGGCGAAAATAGCGCTTGACTTTTGGAGCCCGTTGGTTAAATTTCCAACGTGGTGGGGAAAAGTGGGGAAGTTCCCAGCTTTTCCCGGTGTTTAGTAAAAAAATGTGTCCGAAGAACTCTCGGAAGATTTTAGAGGAAGATGTCGTCATTTAAAGGACGTTACGAATACGTTTTAGACTCCAAGGGGAGGCTCAGCATACCGGCGAAACTCCGGAAAAGCCTTTCCCCCGACGCTCGCGACACCTTCGTCGTGACCAGGGGAGTCGAAAAATGCCTCTATGTTTATCCACTCGACGAATGGCGGCGACTTGAAGAAAAGCTCCGCTCCCTCAATCAATTTCTGGAGAAGCACCGATACTTCATCAGAACCCTCCTCATGTGGGCTTCCGAAGAATTTCCTCTGGACTCACAATCAAGAATCACAATACCCAAGAATCTACTTGAATTCGCGGAGATAGAGAAGGACGTCGTTATAATCGGCGCCCTCGAGCGAATCGAACTCTGGAATCCGCAAACCTTCAATCAGTATTTGAACTCCCAACCCGAGAGTTATGCGTCCGTTGTTGAACAAATAATGGCACTTAATGTCAACAAGTAATGACCGTTTATCACGAACCCGTTCTGCTCAAGGAGAGCATTGATTTCTTGATTACCGATTCGAAGGGAACATATATAGACGCAACCTTCGGAGGCGGCGGTCACACGAGGGAGATTCTCTCGAGGCTTGCGCCGGAAGGTCGGGTCATCGCGTTCGACGTAGATGACAACTCCCGGCGCATCGCCGACGACTTATCCGCTGCAGATGGGCGATTCACGTTCCTGCCGAAAAATTTCTACTCGATCAGTTCGCTCAGAGATGAATACCACGTCGCTCGCTTCAACGGATTCCTTTTCGACCTCGGCGTGTCGTCTTACCAGATCGACAACGAGGAGGGCTTCAGTTACAGACGCGATGAACGGCTCGACATGAGGCTGGATAAGGGACTTGAGGCATCCGCGTTTGAAGTCGTGAACACATACGACGCCGATGGACTTGCCGACGTGTTCTTCAAGTACGGCGAAGAACCGCGCGCCCGTGTATTGGCCAGAGCGATCATCAAGACAAGGGATCAGAAAAAAATCGAGACCACGTCCCAACTTGCCGAAATCGTTGCGCGCATTTGTGGAAGGTCTGCTAAGACACTTTCCAGGATCTTCCAGGCAATCCGGATCGAGGTAAATAAAGAGCTGGAAGCTCTTGCCGATGGTCTCGGCGCGGCGGTCGACCTGGTAGAGAAAGGCGGCAGGGTTGCGGTCATATCATATCACTCCCTTGAAGACAGGATTGTCAAAGAAAAGTTCAGATATGAAGCCTCGACTTGCGTTTGTCCCCCGGAAGCGATCATATGCACCTGTGGGAAAGTCGCGAGGCTGAAGATACTGACGAGAAAACCAATCGTCCCGGGAGAAGCCGAAGTAGATGGCAACAGAAGAGCGAGGAGCGCTAAGCTCAGGGTGGCAGAGAAAATTGTATGAGCGAAAACACAAAGAAACCTGCGGCGCCAAAGAAGCCCGCGAAGGGAGGCTCGCTCTCCGTCTCGAAATTTATCGTGATACTTGCCGCAGTCGCCGGTACGCTTCTTCTAATTGTAAACAACAGCGTTACGGTAGACTCCCTTCTGGTGAACATATCAACGCTGGACTCTACTTATACAGAAATGAAATTCGAAAATGATTCACTACAAGCGGAACTGAAAAGACTTTCCAGCGCAGAGCGCATCACGCGCATAGCGTCGGAGAAGCTTGGACTTGTTTACAGCGCCCAGACTCTGGAGCAGCTGCGCATAAATAAAGGAAAACTGCAGGAAGCTGAAGAGCAGGATGCAATCGACTCGGCAAAATAATCCGGATGAAAAGAAACGGCGGGTCAATTACTCGGGGAGGATCAATTTCCTGCGTGGGTTGTTCGCACTGATCTTCATCGGCATCATGGCGAGGCTGGTACTTGTCCAGGTCATCCAGGGTTTTTACTATCACCGCGTCGCGCAGGACCAGTACGAGAGCCGCGTTGTGCTCAAGGCGAACCGCGGGCTGATCTACGACCGAAACGGCAGCCTGATCGTGTCGAACAGCTACGGCTATTCGTACGCAGCAGATCCGCAGCTCCTCGATGGTTCGCAGAAGAAGGAAATCGCTCAAAAATTCGCATCTGCCCTCGCTATTCCATCATCGTTTTTCATGAACAGGCTTCAGTCGAGGGCGCGCTTCGTATGGCTTGCCCGCGATGTGACTTCAGCGAAATCCGCGGCGCTCCAGAATTTCAAAATGTACGGACTGATTCGTCTGCAGGAACAGCGCAGGATGTATCCGTACGGCTCTTCAGCCGGACAAATCCTCGGCTTCACAAACGTCGATGGCAGAGGAGCCGCCGGGATCGAGCTCGAATTCGACTCGCTTCTTGCCGGTACGAACGGCTACGAAATAATGCAACGTGATGGACTCGGAAGGAAAATGCCATCGGTTAGCTATCCGAAGGTGGATCCGGTTCCGGGATGCAACATCCAGCTGACTATAGATATGAATATCGAACAGATAGTCGAGCAGGAGCTTGCGGCCGGAGTCAAGCGAGACGGAGCAAAGGCAGGAACCGCGGTGTTCATGGATCCGAACACCGGCGAAATCCTCGCGATGGCGACTTATCCGGCGTTCAATCCAGGCAACCTTGGCGACTACAAATCTTCGGACGCGAGAGACCGCGCGATAACGGACGTCTTCGA
>JAJYRM010000209.1 GCA_021794075.1 Bacteroidota bacterium
TATCCGTTGCGCGGAGAAGTGGAGGCCGACAAACGGTTTTCTCGCTCGAGGCTTTCCACTTCTCTGCGTTGGGTTTCAATTGTGACCTCGACTGGATGGGTAGCATGCGTGCTTGTCCAGGTGGATGGAGAGCTTTCTAACTTCAACCGACAAAGAAAGGAAGAACGCGATGAAGTTCGCATCGCTAATTGTGTCAGTAACCCTGGTGGCCGCATTTCTCAGCGTGCCCGAACAGACTTACGCGCGCAACAGCTCATACGCGGTCATGCAAGGATCGACGGGCGCCATAACAATTTCGGCGACTCCGACAAGGGTGTCTTCCGGAGATACGGTCAAAATAACGGTTGAGGTTAATGGAAACGTGACGCCCCACGCGGAGATACTCATCCCGGACAAAGGGGTCTCTTCGGTCGCTCTCACTCATGTGAGGCAGCATACTTTTTCATCGCGTTTCGTCGTTAGCAGAAACGATCCGCAGGGACTGTACGCTATACAGACATGGATAGGAGGATCCGGAAAACGGGCGGCCGTAGCGAAGGCGTCTTTCCTATACAAGAAGCTTATCGGTGACTTCTGCATCATGGGAGTCTTCAACCCGAGGGATCCCGAACAGGACATGAACAACTACATTCGCCAGATGAAGGGCTTCGGGGCTAACTTCATAATAGCCACATCGTTCATCACGTCGCACAAGGTTTACTATAAGTCTAAAATCTGTAATACCGCGGAATCGTCGGCGGCCGACCAGAGTTACATAGGCGATTTGTTGAAATGCGCCGATGAAAACGGTATCCCCGTCATGCTATCGGCGAGCTGGGATATGACTCGCGATATTCCGTATACGGAATACACAAAGAGCACGATGGAAATAATCAAAGAGCTCTACAATCTTTACGGGAGTCATCCTTCACTTGTCGGATTTTATGTGGAGCAGGAGGGGAGCGGAATATATTACGCTCCACTGGTAAGAAAATTCTGCCGATATGTGAAAAAGATAAACCCGGGGCTACTCACCGCGTGTGCTCCCTACATGGACAACGCGCTCCTTGCCGGCTATCTGAGCGACATTAGGAGCCTGGATATAATAATCTATCAGGGGATGACCATGGCGAGCTACAGGCGAGACAACCGCCTGAAGTTCCCGCTGCGAAGGGTGAAGGACTTCGGTTCCGTTTCATCAGGAGCGAAACAACTTCAAAACAAGATCGCGCTGACCCACGTCGAAACTTTCGGATTCGGGGAGAACAGGGTAAAGGGACTCTACCTGACGGGCTATAACAACATCTATCAGCAAATCCTGAGTGCCGCGACGGTTCCGGGCAATGACGGGATCACGATGTGGAATTACAACGATGTCATCTATAACACACTGAGAGAATATCCTCAATACAGGAAGGAAATCCTAGCGAGCCGGCAGGCGGTCTTCGACGGGATGAAAGCTTTCGAGCTTATCGGCAAAGCTTCCAAAGATCAGAATCAGCTCGCGGTATATTATCCTTACACCGATTGGCAGGAATACAGATGGGAACGCCACTATTACAGCGCGCTTGACGCGTTCAGGATGATGGGTATCCCCGTCGATGTCCTTCCATACGCGCCTCCTCACAGTGAATCTTATCCTCCTTACTGGCCGTTTCACGCGAATCGACATGTGCTGAAGAGGCTTCTGAAGGAGAAAGAAGTGCTTGTGCTCCCGAGCGTCTCAGGATTTCAGGCGACTGACAGCCAGCTGATGAAGCATCTTCTCACTGACGGCGGAACGATTATAGCATTTGGTCCCAGGGTTCCTATGGGGAGGACATACGACCGCGCCGCTGTTTTTGGGATAGAGAAGACTGGTAAAATGGCGACGCACCTTAGGCTTAAGGCCGAGAAAGGTTTTGGCGGTGAAAAGCCGATGGAATGGAACCTCGGCAGGGTTACGCTCCCGGTTTGGAAGAGCACCGGGGCTAAGGTCATCGCGAAGTTCGACGACGGCTCGCCCGCGCTAACTATGAACAAGTATGGGAGGGGAACCGCAGTCGCCTTCATGACGGATCTCAAGACCGCCGCCCGAAGGTATCCCGATCTGGTAAGGGATGTGCTCAACCGACTTGGCGTCCAGCGTTACGTGGACATAATCGGGACCAACGAGAATTGCGATGTGGCAGTTTCAAGAACCAGGAATGGGTTCATAGCGGCAGTAGTGAATCACAACAATAAGGCACTCCATATCACCCTAAGACCGCTCATGACATTTAAGCGCGGAACGTCGCAAGACTGGCTAGACGTCGTGTCGCGCAAGATTGTAGCCAGGATGAAAGATGACGATCCCTTGAAGATTACAGTGAAGCCACTCAGTTACAGGTTGATTAAAATGAATGGAGCAGGCGCTGGCCGATAGAATGGTTTGGAGGAAGAGATCAGGAGCTTCTGGTGGAAGTTGTTAACGAAGCCCGGCAGCCACAACAAAGATCGTTGGCGTTGGACGCACTCAGAGGACTCTCGATTCTCCTGATGGTCTTTGCCGACATGATGCCGAATGGCCTTCCTTCGTGGATGTACCATGCCCAACTTCCTCCCCCGGCGCGAGTTTTCATCCCGACAGTTCCAGGCATGACATGGGTAGATCTTGTCTTTCCATTCTTCCTCTTTACCATGGGAGCCGCAATCCCTCTTGCCTTGTCGCGGCGCATCGAAGCCGGCTTCTCGGATTGGAAAATGATAAAGGGTCTCCTATTCCGCGGCTTTTTGCTCGCCTGGTTCGCGATCTTCTTCATGCAAGTAGACCCATTCGTTCTCAGCAACAATCCTGATTGGAAGACGTGGCTGGTGGGACTCCTGGGATTCGCGCTCCTGTTCCCGGTCTTAGCCCGGTTGCCGGAGAATTGGTCTAAAGCAAGAAGGTATGCCGTGCGCGCAGTCGGATGGGGCGGGTCGATTATAGTGATGGCTCTCGTAAGGTTTCCGAGCGGCTCTGGCTTTTCGCTCTACAGAAGCGACGATATAATTATGCTACTGGCAACTGCCGCTGTTTTTGGCGGCTTCGTATGGCTTCTGACGCGTGACAGCTGGATAATCCGCCTCGGGATACTGGGGATTCTCCTCGCCTTCAGATTGTCCTCAGGCGGACCGGTGTGGCTCCCGGATATGTCGCGTAGCAGTCAGATTTTTGTGCCGATTATTTTTTCCACCGCACCCTCCCAATGGCTCCACAGCCTGTGGCTCATCTCTCCTGTCCCGTGGCTTTTCCAAATGAGGTTTCTGCAATATCTCTTCATCATAATTCCCGGAACGATCATCGGGGACATGATCCTGAGATGGATGAGAAGGTCACCAGCAGAAATGTCTTCCGACACATTGGCGTGGCCAAAGTCGAGGCTGTTCTTACTTTCCGCACTAATGGTAATCATAAGCGTTATAGTGGTCATTGGACTAAAGGCTCAATGGGTACTCGGAACTACTGTAATTACTTTCGCCCTTCTCATCGCAGGATGGAGTCTGGTCGCTCATCCGGTTCACGCTGCTGAACGAATGATAAATTCGTTTTTCAAATGGGGATCCTACTGGCTGATCCTTGGACTGATGTTCGAGCCGTACGAAGGGGGGATCAAAAAGGATCCCGCCACGATGAGTTACTATTTTGTCGCCTCCGGGCTCGCGATATTTATTTTAATTGCTCTCACCGTGTTGGTCGATGTGCTGAGCTATAAGAAGTCCATGATGTTCCTTATCGAATGCGGGCAGAATCCGATGATAGCGTATGCAGCCGGAGATAGTCTGATCGCGCCGATCTTCGGGCTTACTGGGTTCAGCATAGTGCTGAAGAGCCTTACTTCAATGCCATGGCTCGGGGTGATAAGCGCCGCCGTCATAACTTCCCTCGTTGCCATATCGACGGTCTTCTTTACGAGAAAGAAGATCTTCCTGAGGACATGACAGCTTCAAAGTATTCGCGTGAATTCCATGCGCCGTTTCTAAAGACCGCATTGTCCGTGTTAACTATGATTGAAATGCCGGAGTAATCGAGATGAAAATCGTATCGCTGTGTCTTTTCCTTTCGGTGAGCTTATTTCGGGCCGAAGCGTCTG
>JAJYRM010000210.1 GCA_021794075.1 Bacteroidota bacterium
CATATCGCAGCATTGCCTGAAAGAAAATCACTACGAAGAGAACGAGAATTATTTTGTAAAGCCCTGTAGCATTTCCCTTTTCGATGTAACTGTCTATGGCGATCTTTGTCAAATATGGACGAAGCGGCCCCATTCCAGAGTATGCTATCGTGATAAGGACTCCGATCGCAACCTGTAGCTTGTACGGCTTGAGATATTGTATGAGGCGGCGCATGAGCCTGCCGTCGTAAGCTTTACCTAGTATTTCTTCTTCGTGTATTTCTACTGCCATGACTTTCTATGAAATTGCAAAACGATGCCGCCAGAAGCGGGTCGCAATATGTTATTTGATTCCATAATTCTGTTCATTTCACCACATTACCGGGAGTTCCCATCGAATAGGCGGTAATGTTGTCTGCCGTAGTTTGCAAAATACGTTCGACCGCCTCGGCGCTATCGAAGGCGATGTGAGGCGTGATGATAACATTCTCACGGTTCAACAAAATGTTCTTTTCGAGGACCGCCTTAAGATGCTCCACAGAAACGTTCCTCGACAACATCTGGTTCTCTTCCTTCACAAGGTCCTCGCCTTCAAAGACGTCCAGCCCGGCGCCGCCGAAGATGCCCGTATCAAGCGCGTAATGGAGCGCCTCCGGTTCGATGATGCTTGCGCGAGCTGTGTTGATGAAGAGCGCCCCATTCTTCACCTGATTTATGTTCTGCGTGTTTATCAGATGGTGCGTCGCCTTGTTATAAGGGCAATGCAAGGAAATGATGTCGGACTTTTTGAGGAGCTCGTCGAGCTCCGCGTACCTGAATCCCATCACTTCCGCCAGGAAATGGTTCTTGTGCACGTCGAAAGCAAGGACGTTCATCCCAAATCCTTTCGCGATCTTGATAACGTGAGAGCCGATACCGCCGGCTCCGACTACGCCCAAAGTTTTCCCCTTTATGTCCCATCCTTCAAGGCCTTTCGGCGAAAAGTCGTTTCTCATCGTCCGGACGTAGGCCTTATGTATGTTTCTGGAAAGGGCAAGTATCAAACCGAACGTATGCTCCGCGACTGTGTTCTCACCGTAATACGGCACGTTTGAAACTATGATCCCCCTCTCGGCCGCGTATTTGAGATCAATATGGTTGAAGCCGGTGCTTCTTGTAGCGATGCATTTCAGCTTCGGCGCTTTAACGAGATTCTCCTTATCGAGCACGGAGTATATGAACACAGAAATGACATCGGCTCCTTTTGCAGTGTCCGCGTTCTTGCTCGTCAGCGGCTCCGGATAAAAAGTGAGCTGAAACTTTCCCTTAAGCGCCTTGCTTAGGAACCTCCTGTCAGTCGGCGTTACTTCGTAGAAATTTATCTTAAGCATACCTCACATCCTCTGTAATTCTTCTTCTAGAAGTTGTCTGTTATAAAGATCCGCGTAAATACCATTTTGGAACACAAGATCGTCGTGAGTGCCCGACTCGCTAATAACCCCATCGTCAAGAACGACTATGAGATCCGCATCTTTCACGGTTGAGATCCTGTGACTGATGATTATGCTCGTCCTCTCCTTCATTACCTCCTTGAGGCCCTGAAGGATTTCCTCCTCTGTATACGTGTCTACCGCGGAAAGGGCCTCGTCGAGTATCAGTATCTTGGGCTTCCTTATGATCGCCCTCGCGATCCCAACCCTCTGCTTCTGTCCGCCGGAAAGGGTTATCCCTCGTTCCCCCACCATCGTCTCGAACTTCTTCGGAAAAGTTTCGACGTCTTTATAAATCTGGGATATTCTCGCCGCCCATTCGATTTCCTCGGGAGTCGCTATCTCCACTCCATACGCGATGTTGTTCGCGATGGTGTCAGAAAAGAGGAAAGTTTCCTGCTGGACGTATCCTATGTTCCTCCGAAGTACCTCCAGAGGGATCTTTTTCATCGGCCAGCCATCGATCCTTACCTCGCCTGAAGTGCAATCTATAAGCCTCGGGATCAGGTTAACTATCGTTGATTTGCCGGTACCTGTTCTTCCCACAATCGCGAGAGTCATCCCCTTCTCGATATCCAGGTTCATGTTTCTCAATGCATAATCTTCCTTCGAAGGAAATCTGAAAGAGACATCTTTGAACGATACTGCGCCATGAATTTCATTGATGGATTTATCGACGTCCGGCGCGTCTTTTATTTCAGGCTCGCTTTCGAAAATTTTGTTGAGCCTTCCCATCGACGCGGCGCCGCGCTGAAAGATGTTGACAACCCATCCGAACGCAATCAGTGGCCAGGTCAACATACCGAGGTAAATCAGGAAAGATACCATCGTGCCGATCGAAAGTGTCTTTACGATGACGTCCACCCCGCCGCGCCAAAGAACTATCACAGTGGCCGCGCCGGTTAGGATTCCCATCAGGGGCCAGAGGAGCGACTGGATTTGCGCGAGGGTGAGATTCTTCCTGAGATATTCGAGGCTCATGAACTTAAACTGATCCGTTTCGTGCTCTTCCCTCACGTAAGATCGAACGACCCTGATGCCGGCAATGCTTTCCTGGGCACGCGCCGTGAGGAGACTGTAGTGAGCCTGGACCGATTCGAAGTGCCTATTGACGAGGCGTCCGAGGAAGTAAACGCCCGCCGACACAAATGGAAGCGGAATAAGCGAGTAGAGCGTCAGCCTCACGTTGATGGAAAACATAATCGCTATGATCATGATGAATCCGACGATCGTGTCGGAAGTGTACATGATTCCAGGGCCAAGCACGTTTCTCACCGCGGAAATATCGTTCGTCCCATGTGCCATCAGGTCGCCGGTCGTCATGTTTAGGAAATATGAATGCGAGAGCTTCTGTATGTGAGCGTAGAAATCGTTGCGAAGGTCGTACTCGATTTTCCGCGATGTGACAATAATGGTCTGCCTCGTCATAAAGGTGAAGAAACCGCTAAGGAACGTGGTGCTTATTATCAGAGCGGCGTATTCGACGAGCTTCCAGGACGATGGCTCCCTTTTCAACTCGTCGATAGTGCTCCCGATGATGAGCGGAACAAAAACAGAGAAGACGTTGGCCAGAAGCACAGTGAGAAGTCCCAGGTAGAGAGTTCTCTTGTATTTCTTCAGATACGGCGCCAGTCGCAACAGATGTTTCATATATCAGCCGATAACTGTGAATCCAGTGTATTCATGAAGAGCCTTCGGGACGATCACCTTTCCTTCGGGAGTCTGATAGTTTTCGAGCAAGGAGACCATGAGTCTGGACGTCGCGAGGCCTGAGCCGTTCAGCGTATGCACAAATTCAGGCTTTGACTTCGGATCGCGCTTGAACTTTATGTTGGCGCGGCGTGCCTGAAAGCTCTCGAAGTTCGAGCAACTCGACGCTTCCAGCCATCCGCCTCGTGCCTCGGTAGCAGGCGCGAATACCTCAATGTCGTAGCATTTCGCGGCAGAGAAACTCAGATCACCGGTGCAAAGAAGCATCACGCGGTACGGTAAGTTCAGTAGCTGCAAAACTTCCTCCACGTCGACAACGAGCTTCTCGAGCTCATCGTAAGACTCTTCGGGTTTGACAAACTTTACTAATTCAACCTTGTTGAACTGGTGGACCCTCAGGAAACCGCGGGATTCCTTACCCCAGCTCCCTGCCTCCCTCCTGAAGCAAGCCGAGTAGGCCGCGTACTTCGTCGGGAGTTCATTAACCGGCAACACCTCGTCGCGCCTCATGTTTGTCACCGGCACCTCGGCCGTGGGCACAAGATACAGGTCGTCAATCTCGCAGTGGTACATGTCCTCGCCCATTTTGGGTAGCTGGCCCGTGCCGCGCATCGACGCCTGATTTACGACAAACGGCGGGAAAATCTCCGTGTAGCCATGTTTACTAACATGCAAATCGAGCATAAAGTTTATCAAGGCGCGCTCGAGCGCGGCGCCTTTCCCGACATATACCGGAAATCCCGCCCCCGTTATCTTGCTTCCCCGGCTAAAATCGAGGATGCCGAGCTTCTCACCGAGAGTCAAATGATCAATAAGTTTGAAATCAAAATCCTTTGCCG
>JAJYRM010000211.1 GCA_021794075.1 Bacteroidota bacterium
TCAAGCATGACTACTCCAACATCGCAGGCGTTCAGCAGCCGATGGCAAACTGGAGCGCAATTCAGTACGGTGTTTACGCGCAGGATGAATGGAGCCTTACTCAGAATTTGAAAGTCACTTACGGTCTCAGGTTGGACGTTCCAACTTTCCCGACACAGCCGTACAACAATCCGACATTCGATTCCACATTCGCTTTCATGGGATTGCGGACAGATCAGACTCCGAAACCTGAGTTCCTTTTCTCTCCCCGTATCGGGTTGAACTGGGACGTAAACGGTGACAGGCAGTGGGTAGTCCGCGGCGGCGCCGGCGTATTTACCGGCCGTGTGCCCTATGTCTGGATTTCAAATCAATACAGCAATACCGGAGTCGATATCAATCGTCTGAGTGTCTACGGTCTCCCGGGCGGTTTCTTCAATCCGAATCCTCTCGATCAGCCGGTCGCAGGCGGTGCACTCGTGCCTATAACCACAACCGAGATCGATATGACTTCTCCGAACTTCAAAATGCCCCAGGTCCTCAGGGTCGACCTTGCTGTCGATCACGCGCTTCCGTATGGATTTGTCGGCACTCTTGAGGGGCTATTCAGTCAGTCGCTCAACGATGTCATGTACCAGAACATAAATATTGTCCCAAATGCCACACCTGATACTTATGTCGGACTTGGTGGCAGGCCGCTCTATGGGACACCCAAAGCCGGTACTTATAATCCCGGTTGGAACTACAATTTGCTCAGCAAGAACTACACCGATGTCATGTACATGACCAACTCAAACAAACCTTACGAATACGATCTCACCGCTTCACTTCACAGGCAGTTTGGTGAAGGCATTTTCCAGATCCTCGGCAACAAGTCGATCAACGACGAGATGTTCCTTGACTTGTCTTACACCTACAGCGAGTCTTACGATCAGAACGCGGTCACTTCGAGTCAGGCTTATTCGCAGTGGAGATACAACCCGATCTCGGGGAATCCCAACAGCCCGCCGCTTGCCGTTTCTGACTTTTCCGTTCCAAACAGGGTCGTCGCGTCGATTTCTGAAGAGGTAGACTACGCTCATGGGTTTGCGACAACCTTGTCGCTGTTCTACACAGGTGAATCCGGTCCGCCGTTCTCCTATATCTACAATGGCGATGTCAACGGCGACGGCTCCAATGCCAACGACCTACTTTATGTACCGAAGAATTCTACTCCGGGCGGTGACATTAACCTTGTTGTTAAACAGAGTGGTGCCTGGGTTGCTGCGCCTGCCTCTGCATACAGCGAGCTGGCTAGTTACATTAACAGCGATCCTTTCCTCAGCAAGTATAAGGGCCAGATCTTTCCGCGAAACGCCGGGAGATCCCCCTGGGACGGCCAGCTAAATCTACGGCTCGCGGAGGATATACCAACCGTTGCCGGTCAGAATCTGGAATTCACGCTCGACATCCTCAATGTTCTCAATCTCCTGAATCACAATTGGGGTTATGTTGAGACGGTTCCGTTCGGTACCTACGGACTTCTGAACTATGAAGGAATGAACGCGGCAGGCCAGCCGACCTTCGCCCTCGCACTGCCAAGCAGTGGGCACCCATGGTCACCTGATCCATTCTACTCTCGCTGGCAAATGCAGCTTGGTGCTAGATATAACTTCTAAGTCGTCTTAACCTTGTCACGTTCATGAACTCTGACGAGGTTGCGGTAATCTCTTACAAGGCCCCGCTTCTCGCGGGGCTTTTTTTTCGTCGAAAGTTTTTGATTCCTTCCGAAGTTTTTACACGTTGGTACTGCTTTCACTTTCGGGAGGCAGAATTCACCTAACCACCTTTCCTCCATTTTGGGGCAGTTTACCGCTCTTCGATGTATTCTGTGATCTCGATGGTTACATAACTGCCAGCAAATCAACGAGTAAGCAAAGTCTGGTTCCGGCACCGATATTGCAGAATTTCTGAACGTCCAGTTTAGAAAACACTTTGCATTTTGAAAAAGAAGGAACCGAAATGGCTGAAGAGAATACAGCCGGGAAGAATGACAAACAGTCAGATCTCCCCGGAACCGTTGCGACAATAGACGGGAATGAGGCTGCTGCTTTCGTCGCGCATAAACTTAACGAGGTTATTGCCATCTATCCCATCACGCCTTCGTCGCCGATGGGAGAGTGGTCGGACGAATGGTCAGCTCAGAACAGACCTAACTTGTGGGGGTCGATACCACTCGTGGCAGAGCTTCAAAGTGAGGGTGGAGCCTCCGGAGCCGTTCATGGAGCGTTGCAGGCAGGAGCGCTTACGACGACGTTCACGGCGTCGCAGGGTCTGCTGCTTATGATACCGAACATGTTCAAGATTGCGGGCGAGCTTACATCTACGGTTTTTCATATCGCGGCGCGAACTGTCGCGGCGCACGCGCTTTCCATTTTTGGAGACCACAGCGACGTGATGGCGGCTCGGTCGACTGGTTTCGCGATGCTTTCGTCAAACTCGGTCCAGGAAGTGAATGATTTTGCTCTCATCGCCCAGGCCGCAACGCTCGCGGCTCGCGTCCCGTTCCTTCATTTCTTCGACGGCTTCAGAACTTCTCATGAGGTCCTCAAAATTCAGCAGCTTACCGATGAGCAAATGCGTTCTCTCATGACCGATGAGCTCATCGACCAGCACCGGCAGCGCGCTCTTTCTCCTGATCATCCGGTCCTTCGCGGTTCGGCCCAGAATCCTGATGTGTTCTTTCAGGCTCGTGAGACCGTAAATAAGTTTTACGAGGCTTGCCCTGCAATTGTGCAGTCCGTTATGAATCGGTTCGCGAATGTAACCGGACGTGAGTATAAGCTGTTCCAGTATGTCGGCGCGCAGGACGCGGAGCGTGTCATAATTATAATGGGTTCCGGCGCCGAAGCAGTTCACGAAACCGTCGAGTATCTCACGTCAAAAGGAGAGAAGGTCGGGGTCGTGAAGGTAAGGCTCTTCAGACCGTTCTCCATCGAGTCGTTCATCGACTCTCTTCCGAAGACAGCGAAAGAAATCGCCGTCCTCGACAGAACGAAAGAGCCCGGCGCGACAGGTGAGCCGCTTTATTCTGATGTCGTGACCGCTATCGCGGAGTCCAGAGCTTCCGGGAAGCTCGCGCTTAAGAGCGAACCGCGCATTATCGGCGGAAGATACGGACTGTCATCCAAAGAATTTACTCCGGCTATGGTGAAGGCGGTCTTCGACGAAATGAAGAAGGAGAAACCGAAGAATCACTTCACTGTCGGTATCGTGGACGACGTGACGAATACGAGCCTCGACTACGATCCATCGTTCGATATTGAACCGCCGGAAGTGGTTCGCGCGATGTTCTACGGCCTCGGTGCGGATGGTACCGTCGGCGCAAATAAAAACTCCATCAAGATTATCGGTGGCGAAACAGAATTCTACGCCCAGGGTTATTTTGTCTATGATTCGAAGAAATCGGGATCCCAGACGGTGTCTCATCTTCGTTTCGGTCCGAAACCGATCCATTCTACCTATCTGATCAACCAGGCGAATTTTGTTGCGTGCCACCAGTGGTTCTTCGTCGAAAAGTTCGATGTCCTCGAAAAGGCCGCTCCGGGAAGTGTGTTTCTCCTCAACAGTATTTACGGGCCGGATAAGGTTTGGGACAAGTTACCGAGACTGATTCAGAAACAGATAGTCGAGAAACATCTCAAGTTTTATGTTATCGACGCTTACAAGGTCGCGCGTCAGACGAACATGGGAAGCAGGATCAACACGATAATGCAAACCTGCTTCTTCGCGATATCCGGGGTCCTTCCGCGTGAGCAGGCGATCGAACAGATCAAGAAATCCATCAAGAAGACTTACGGTCGCAAAGGCGACCAGGTCGTCCAGCAAAATTTCGAGGCCGTCGACCAGACACTCGCGAACCTTTTCGAAGTAAAGGTTCCCGGAAAAGTGTCGAGCACCATCGAGATGCCTCCTGTCGTTTCGGATCGCGCCCCAGAGTATGTAAAGAAGATCACCGGACGCA
>JAJYRM010000212.1 GCA_021794075.1 Bacteroidota bacterium
GCAGGCGCTTGATACTTGAAGAACATATCTGACTGCGCGTTCGGCAGGATGCCAGGTGAATGTCGGCTTTCGCGGCGAGCCCGCTCCACTCGGTAAGAAAAGGACCGGACTAGCAGGAGGCTGCATGTTCGTCGTAAAGGAATCCGTTTCTGAAAACACGCTGTGGCCTCCCGCGTCGTACGCGTTCACATGCCAGAAATATTTCGTTGAGTAATCCAGGTTTGTCACCATAGCAGTGGTGTCGGCCAGGCTGGAATCGTTCGTGGTCAACGTCGAGAACGACGACTCCTTAGCGAGCTGGATCTGATATTTGACCGGGTAGGAAGCTGCCGCGTGCCATTTAAGAACAAGCGTATCGGCAGGCTGCACGCTGTTTCCGACCGCGATGACTGTCGGCGCTGGCGGAATTGTCAGAATCGCAATGTCAGAATAAAACGGCGGGATGATTTCGTAGCCATTATTAGCAGGAGTGCTCGAAGAGTACTGGCTTGCTATCCCGACAAAGTTTATCGGATATGGCGGCTCGCCAAAGTTCCCAACGTTCGTTTGCGAGTTGATATACAGTATTGTGGTATCCGTGTGCGCGGCATTCATAACATTGATATTCTTGTTTCCACCCCAGGTACCGGAGGCTTTGTACACGCTGTCTATCTCTACGAGCGAACCTTCATAGGTTTCCGCGTGCGCGAGATATTCATGGATGCTGAGAACTTTCGGCTTCGGCATCACGGCGCCGTGCTTGATCAGCCCGAAGTGGGCGGAGTCTGCCGCGAGTGGGCTAATCTCAGTTAGTCCTTTGTTCTGTAGAATCTTCCCGATCACAAACACGGAATCTCCGACACTAAACGACATTGGAGTTCCGCCCTTATACACATTTATCCCGGCAGTGGAATCCTGGATGTAGTATGATGTGTAAGTTGCACCTAGGTTCGGGGATGTCACAACTCCGAAGACCATCACAGTATCACCCAAGGCCAAAAGATCCGGAGTGTAACCGTTGCTTTCCACTTTTGCTTGCGCAATTGTTAGAGCGTGAGTTCCAGAGGCTGGAGTGAATTCATAAGCTCCGATGTCCGGTGTCGTTGCACTACGGGTGTTTCCATCCTGATCCGTCGTAATGCCGGATATCGGCGTGCCGGCGTTATTCGCGGCCGAGGCAGGAAGGGAAGAGAGATCGATGTGAAGGTCCGTTGGCGAGACAAATTGAGGCGGTCCTGTAACCGAATGTGAATCCTGCGACGACGCGGTCTGCCAGGCCGCTAATGTCGCCTCGTCTTTGCCAGCATAGTAGCCGGTCTTCCCACTGTCGCCCTGCGTGTACAGAAGATTGTAATCTGAATTCAGAGTACCAGTATTGCCACTCGTGACATACATGGCATAAGTAGCATAGTTTGCCACGTTGGTCGCGAAAATGTTATTCTCCACATTTGCGACCTGTGTGCCGGAACCTGTCATGTCCAAGAGAAATGGTGACTGGACAATCGCGCCAGCGGTGTTCGTGTTTGCCATATACACGGAGTTATAGTAGACATTGGCGGTTATTCCGGTCGTCGTTCCACTTTGTATGCCGATGCCAGTATATGTCCCCTGAGCGAGGCTCGGCAAAACAAAGTTGGCGATGGTATTGTTGTAAACATTGTAAACGCCCATTGAGGAGATCCAAATTCCTGCAAGACCGTACCCTCCAAGCGACGTCTGCGCGGTCGTGTTTCCGGTCTGGAGAAGGCTAATCTTATTGTTGTAAATATTAGTAGTATCGGAGCTCGAGCCGATCATGAAAGCAAAAATACCTTCGCTCAAGAAGCCCGCGGAGGGTTGAATGAGAGAAATATCATTGCCATCGATAGTTGTGTTGCCGGCCTGATAAAGGAAGAACCCGCGGGTGGTCGCGGCAATCTTGTTGTTACTGAAAACTATGTTGTACGGAAAGTGAGCCAGAGTTCCGGACGGCGAAATATAGATTCCTTGCCCGTACTTGTTGGTGATATTAGAAATGTTGCAATTGTCAAGTGTAACGTCATGCGGTACATAATCTACACCCGTCTCGCCCGTAGCAGTCGAATGCCTTGCTGTAACTGCAAATCCGTAACTGCCTATTCCGCTGGCTGAGTTATTCACCAAAGTGATATTGAGATTCTTGATTGTGATGTTAGCACAATTGCCAAAAACTCTAAGCGTATAATCGTACAGACTGGTACCCGGAACATTAATGAGCGACAAGTCCCTGGTTGTGCCGCCATTCGTGTTTGAGCCGTCAATAATGATGTTGTCCGTGCTGTCATTTTCTGTCAAACCATAATTTCCCCCGGAACCCGTCGTAAGATTTTTTACACCGATCACCCACTGGCCAGACAGCCCGTTGTTATCGGCGGTTTGAGCAAAGGTAATAGTATCGGTAGTACCGGTGTAGGGCTTGAACGTTATCGTGTGTCCGTTTGTGTTAAGACCGATGTTGACGTTGGTGGGTTCCGTGAGACTGCTTGTGATGTAATAAAGATGATCAGACGTAAGCACGCCCGAAGAATCGTTAAGAGAATCACAGGCGGCTTTTAGACTCGCGTAATGTGCCACCTCTCCGGTCACATGATTTGTGCCGATGGAGAAAACTAAAGGGCTCTGTGCCAGCGCGAATGTGCTAAGGCCCAGGAGCACGCAAACACTTAAAATGTACTTCATTTTAAAGCCTCCACTTAAACTGCTGCAGTTAATGGTTTGAATTGTCGCTCCCAAAAACGCTTTAACACGCGAATGTGTCGGCGAAGTACTGTTAGGTGAGTCCCCTTTTGATGACACTGATTTAGTGGAACACCTGAGTCGGAGGGAATTCTTAGAGAAAACGATGTTCTTGTCTTGCCCAATGAGCCTCTCTTGGAGGCTGACTCGCTTACGATGAAAATGTCTTGTTTCACATTAGCCCGACAGACTTTCAAATCCCCGCGGATACTTTTGGTACTTCGTACCACACATTCACCCCTCACCCCCTCTCTACCAGGTAGAGAGGGGGACCCAGGGTGATTTGTTTTACTTCAGGAGAAGCATTTTCTTGGTGATGATATTTGGACCTTGCTGCAGCGAATAGAAGTACACGCCGCTGGCAAATTGATCCATGTTGATATTATAGACGTAACTCCCCGCGGGTTTGTAACCCTGGTCGACTACCTTCACCAACTGTCCGAGGACGTTGTAGACGCGAAGGCTCGCCACTCCCGACTTCGCGAGCGTGACCTTCACGGTCGTGGTCGGGTTGAACGGGTTGGGATAGTTGTTGCTCAAAGCGAACTTTGTCGGCACAGTCTTCGGCAACTGTTGAACCGGCAACGGAAGCTGACTCGGGAACCAGTTCAGATCGCCAAGCGGCTTGCCGTCCGTACTGGCTTGCATCAAACTGCTGTTAGTGTAAGCCAGGCTCCAAGGAAGTGGCCAGACACCCGGATATGGGCCGTTATTACCATTGGCTGCATTTACCTCGGGGATATACCACCAGTTGTAGGTTCCCAGTTGGTTAGCCCTATCGAGGTACACGTACTGCACCAAGCTGTCGACCTGTCCCATGGCGGACGACGGGAACTGCGGGTCAACTTCCACGTTACCCGAGGAATCGAAATTCGGCCACATCTGCTTGTCGCCGAACATGGCTGCTGTCCGGGAATTCATCCACACCGGGGGCGTGATGATTTCGGAATCGGCTTTTGCCGTTGTTACGCTGTCGTTCCAGTGGGTGTAGAAATCGGTCAGTTGTTTCGGCCAGTAGTAGGCGTTGTCGATCACGTTGATGTGCCTGTCGGCCTCGGTCAGATTATAGAGTGAACCCACAGTCGACAGAGTGTCCAGGCTGATGACCGCAGGTGGCTGACCGTCTGTATCGTACCATCCACCGACGATCTCTGCAGGTATCGCGCCGCCGGCGAAGGTACCGTAGAAGATGTTGTTTGTGATGTTCGCATTTACTGCCTGGAACAGCCAGAGCGGGTTGACCA
>JAJYRM010000213.1 GCA_021794075.1 Bacteroidota bacterium
TCCCCCAGCTGACCAAACCCGTTGCCACCCCAGGCGTAAACATTTCCGTCATTGCCGATGGCCAGACCGTAAGAGGAACCGGCAGATATGGCAGTCGCGGTAATCCCCGCAGGCATCTTCACCATCACAGGAACCGATGAGTTCGTCTTCGTACTGTCGCCGAGATTCCCTGTTGAATTTGATCCCCACGAGTAAACGTTTCCGTCACTGCCGATAGCCAAAGCAAAAAATGGGGCGGCGAATACCTGCTTGGCCGTGATCCCGCTGGGCATCTTGACCATCACGGGTATTGAATCGTTGACAGTCGAGCCATCGCCCAGTTGACCGTAATTATTTTGTCCCCACGCGTAAACGTTCCCGTCGCTCCCGAGAGCCACCGCGAACGTTTCGCCGGCAGCTACCCCTTTGGCCGTCACTCCCTGCGGCAGCTTAACCATCACGGGGACGCTGGAATTTTGCTTCGAGCTGTCGCCTAATTGACCGTAATTGTTGACGCCCCAGCCGTAAATGTTCCCGTTGTTGCCGATAGCGAGCGTGAAGAGATAACCGACTGAAGCCGATTTCCAGCTCGTCACGCCGGTCGGAAAGCCAACCTGTACGGGCGTGATGTCCTGTGCGTTCCCGCTCGGACCAGTGGCAACGGTATGAAAGTATTGATCGATGCCCCAAGTGTAAAGATTTCCGTTTGCGTCAATGGCGCAACCCGCGTATCCGTCCGGTCCGGAAAATACTTGCTGCGCCGCAGCGGAACCGGCGATCAGCATCCCGAAAAGCAGGGCGGCTGCAAGTGTAGATATGAGTCCGGATCGAGACCGTCTCAAGGAATTACAACAACTGTTCATTCTTTCCTCCTATTGGTTTAATGGTGCGAACACGTCCACGCGCGGCCGAGATTGAGCCGTCTGTTGGTCCTTACTTAAGGAGCATCATCTTCAGAATTTTGCGGCTATCGAACAGATGACTATTTATGGTCACAAGACAGAAGTAGACACCGCTCGGCAGAGAAGAGCCGTTAAATCGAACATTCCACGTCCCGGCTGTAAACGACTTATCGTGTACCAGCTCTGACACTCGCTGACCGAGCACATTGTAAACGTCAACATTCACGTCAGCCCTCCCGCCAAGCTTGAATGAAATCAGCGTACTCGGATTAAATGGGTTTGGATAGTTCTGATAAATCTTGAAAGTATTTGCGAAGGTAGGAGTTTGTTTTATGCCGGTTGTGATTTGAACCGACTTAACTAGCATGACTGCGTCTGCCGCTATGTATCGTGCGGTGTTGGACCCTGCGATTGAAGAGAGTGTCGGAGCGAACTCACTTCCTGCATTAAAAGGCAGGTTGCCAAGTTTCAACCAGGTTCCCATGGCTGTATCCTGCCCAACGAAGATCGAATCGTTCTGGAACTCATCTGTGATTACGTACAAACACCGTTGCGACAGTGACACCTGAGTTTTGGGAATGTGAGCATAGACGTCATAATACCCATCGCTCTCTACCTGTATCGGTCCCCACCTCACACGATCTATCTGTGAACCTTGCTGAGCAACCCAGTAGCTGCCACCAACCGCCGAGCCTCCGGAGTCCTGCTGCCATGGGCCGGATAGCCTCCAAAAAAGATTTGGAGTCGAGTCGTCTATCACGAAGTTGGTGCTGTCAGGAGCGAAAGCGAGGACCTGTGAAAAGCTCAGAGTATCAAACGATTGGTCGACGAGGTCGTCCACATTCAGTGTGTAAGGAACCCCCTGCGCCATCGCCGGTACCGTAAGGTGCAATATCGTGTTGTCAGCCGGGTCGACGTACGATGAGACACTTCCGTTTGAGGGCGAAACCGTAATTGAAGTGACCGCAGACAAAGGACTGAGAAGGGGATCAGAGAACTTGAGGAGGATCGACTCGCTGTCCGGTACCGCGTAGTCGCCAAGAACAAACGGAATACTCCGCCTCAACCGGAAGGCATTCGCGATGAGATTTCCGCTGCCAGCTCCGGCAAGCTTGATGGTGACGGTGTCGCCGTAAACGAGTTTAAAATGATCGACGTAATGCCAGGTATTCAGGTTTTGTCTCTCATTGATGGTATCCGATTTGACGAAGCCGGTCGTGCTGGTCTGAACCATCGCATCAGCGCAATTGGAACTCGAATCTCCGGCCCAGTACCCGTAGAGGGTGTAATCGCCGTTTCGAAGAATCCTGACCGAATATACGGCGGTGTCGCCCTGAACGGCGGATGCCGATTGATATGAACCGCCGAATCCTCCGCTGTCGGAGTTCCAAGCGCCGACAGTCCGATACTGTCCGTCGCTCTTCGTGTCCATCAGAAGATCGTCAAAGCTTGGAAGGGTCTTCTGTGTAAACACCTGCGATTTCAAATTTGAAAGCGCGTTCGCATATGAAAGGAGGTAGCCGTAATACCAGACTACAATCCCGGCCGTACCCCTTTGCCTGGCGTCCTGCATTTCATAAATAGCATTAGGGACCGAGCCGGCAGAATTGATCGCGACGCCAGCAGACAGTTGAAAACCTGGAGGAACATTTCCCTGGCACCACAACCACTGTGAGTCAAATATCGGTGTCGGGAGGTAAACCATAGGTTCCAGTATGTCGACATAATTGTCATCAGCCCATACGTTCCACGATTCGAGCTTCACTCCGTAATATGGAGGATCGACCGCGGCACTGACGACACATTGCGGATTGACTGCTTTGATCCCGTCATAAATTTTCCCCACAAGATTCGTCACCTGAAGTCGACGCCAAGCGAGCCAGGCGGAGTTCGTGTCAGGGAGCGTGAGCGGATCCGGATTACCGGTCTCTTGCATGAAGAGCGCCCTGGTCGTATCTCCGTACCATCCCGCGGTGTCGTTTTCAATGTCGATCTCTATGCCGTCGATGTCTGGATAGTTCTTGGCGCATTCCGTGAACATGTTCGTCATGAAGTTCGCCGCGGCTGGCACGCAAGGATCGACTTCGAATGAGTATCCATACTGACCGTGAGGTTCAAAAAAGTGCTTTGAAGTGTCTCGTTGCACCGCTGCCCAGTCGGGATGGTTCACCAAAATCGCCGGAACCTGCGTGGAATCGCTGGGCTGCGACAGGAGAAATGGGCTGGCAAACCAGGCGAAGACTTCTATTCCATAACTGTGAGCAATTTGGATAACAGTCTTCAGCGGATCGGTCCCCGCGAACCCCTGGTTCTGAAGCGGACCGCCCGCATCGCTTATAACCGTGCTTGGATAGATAGTGGAACCGTGAGAATAAACCTCAACGTATATAACGTTGACATTTTCTGCGCTTAGTGTCTGCATCATTGACTCTATGGCGCCCGGGCCACCGGTCAGATAGTTCTCGCTGATCCATACACCCTGCGTTTGGGGATTCGGAAGATTTCTCGCCGCGGCGATTTGAACAAACGCCGCGACGAGTATCGTCCCGATCAAATACGCTTTCTTCATGTTGAGAAGTCCTTCCTCTCCAGGTTGATTATTTCAGCAGAAGCATTTTCTTTGTCATGATGTTATTGCCTTGCTGGAGAGTGTAGAAATAGACTCCGCTGGCGAAACTGTCCATGTTGATGTCGTATGTGTACATTCCGGGAGACTTGTATCCCGCGTCTACAACCTTCACCAGCTGGCCCAGCACATTATACACCTTCAGGCTCATCTCTCCTGATTTTACCAGCGTTACCTTCACCACCGTCGTCGGATTGAACGGGTTCGGATAGTTGTTGCTCAAATCGAACTTCGTCGCTACCTCAACCGGTCTCTGAGCTACCGCCGTTAGTCCGCTGAACCAATACGGATCTCCCATCGGCTTACCATCGTTACTCCCGCTCTTTACCGCCGCGTTCGTGTATTGCATGTCTGATGCCTCCGGGAGCGGCCAGTATGGTATCCAGTTCGTGCTGCTGCTCGGGATCGACTGGATCTGGTATCCCCAGCCGACTG
>JAJYRM010000074.1 GCA_021794075.1 Bacteroidota bacterium
TCTGTACATGCCTATCTTGTACACCCAGGTGTTGACGCCGTTTGGCACGATCACTTGCGGCATGCCTGAGTATGGCGTCGAGAATTCCTGAAGATGACCGTCATTGTTGAAGCCGTAGGACCCGCCAAAATAGTCTTCGGTACCCGTGCCGCATATCGTCGGGAACTTACTATCTCCGTCGATGTAGAATTTTATTTCTCCTTCACCCCACCAGCCGTCGGAATGAGGCGACCAGGCGAGATAAGTCCCGACATACTGGCCTTTGCCCTCGATGCTGTCGACGATAGTGTAATCATGCTTGTACCGGACCGCATTAACTGTACTGAACTGGGCGCAAAAATATCCGATGTTCTTCGGGACCTTGGTCAATGTGTAGTCGACCTGATAGTACAAGACCATTCTCGTTGGATTTAGATTCGTCATCGTGATCTTGCACTCTTTTCGGAACGGCATCTTCCAATAGCTATTCAACCCCGATCTCGGATTTACACAAATGGGGAGCGAATTTATCTGACAATATTTTCCCCATCCGCAGGCGAAGAAATCGCCGACAGGCACTTCAACCGAAGGATGCTTTTCGCCGTCCCAGTAGATCTTGAGAATATCGAGTCTCCAATTTCGGGTCGGAGTCATCCATATGTGCTGTATTTCGCCCGGCCCTTTTATGTCCGCCAGCACGTAAGTCGAATCTCGGCCGATTCTTATGAACGGATTCACCTTCCATCCCTGGCCCAAATCACGCGCGGGCTTGGAGGCAGTCCCTTCTCCAATCGTTGCCATCCCCCCTTTTCCTTTCCCTCCTGTCGGATTTTCAGGACCGATAGATCGCGTTACCGCGTTCGACAGTCGATAAAGGTTGTGGAGTCCCACATTCAAACCGTTGTATAGAGTCTGACCGTATGACGTTGATGTTAGAACGACCAGAGAGACCAGCAGCACGAAACTTTTCATTGATTATCCTTTACTTGATCTATTGATACTGGGAGGGAAATTTGAGGAAAGAAGTTGTAGGCTCACACGGAGCTAACGCAACTTTGTCCATGATGTTTAGGTTTTGGCAGCTGTCTCGGGACTTAGAGTAGACCTCTATCCGATCTTTGTTCCAGATTAACGGACCTTCTCACGAGAGACTGAAACTGTGCTTCCATATCGGAGGATGGCAGGAGAAGCTTCCATGTGTTTGCAAGGTGCGAGCGCATCGCTTTCTCGGCTTCCTCAGGAAGCTTGTTCAGGATTGCAGAGACAATTGTTTTGTGCTCTGCCACAGTAGTCTCGATCCTCCCCGGCTTGTGTCGGGAGATGAATCTTATCCTGTAGATTTGTCCCATGAGACTGTTTATAATTCTTCTAGAACGTTCATTCCCCGCAGTAATCAATATTAGATCGTGGAGTCGTCTATCAGCCTCAAAAGAGATAACGCTGTCCTGCTTTTCAATCGCGATAGTCAGCTGACGATCTATCTCCCGAAATTCTCCAAGCTGTTCATCAGTCGCCTTGAAGGCAGCGGCTTTCGCCGCTGCCGGCTCGAGGGAGATCCTTATTTCAAGTACCTCCTCTATATCCTTAGCGGTCAGTTCCGAAATGAAGGTGCCCACTTTCGGCACTATCTTCACGAGGTCCTCATATTCCAGCATCCGAAGAATTTCTCGAATAGGGGTACGACTTATGCCGTACTTGCTCGCTAGTTCATCTTCGTGTACCAGCTGCCCAGGCTTAAGATTCTGAGAAATAATATCAATCTTTATGGAGTTAAGAACATTCGATTTGACTACTCTTCCCTGAGGGTTGTTTACGCCGGGAATCTTCAGAGAGGTTTCGCTTCTCATTTGCCGGCAGAATTTGACGAGATTTCCAGAATAGCGGCGGTCGAAGGAGGGATTTTCACATCGTAAGTATCAGTACCTATTCCCCTCACAGGTGTCCATTTCCCTTCCCATGGTCCGCTATTTTTTATGGTTGCCCCTCCAAGTGTGATTCCCGACGTGGCAAACGCGTTGTGGCCTTTTGATTCGAGCAACATCAGCCTCGCCGATCCGGTGTAACCAGGTGACTCAATTTCAGCCTTCACTTCTCTTGCACCTCTGCCGAATTCTTTGTTAATCAATGTGACGCAGAGCCGATTAGTTTGTTTAACGGCGTAGGTTGTCATGTTAACTTTCTGCGGATTCGAAACTCTCACAGGCATGATGTCGCCGTGCCCTCCGATACTGAAAGCCTTGATCCCATAACCCATCGGCCGCACCTGATAATTTCCCGACGAGTCAAGGCATATTGTGCCGTTATATAGCCACTGGGTAGTGTGGAAATTGACACCGAGACAATGATGCTCTGCCCACCAGTAAAGATAATCAAGCGAGTAAAGCGCAGTTGCGAAACAATCGCTTCCGTTCTTCACGCCGCCGCTGAAGCTGTTCGACTCGGTCAGGCGATACCTTAAACCTTCCGGCAATACTGGCGTGCCGATGGCCTTGTAGAGAGCCGGATAATATGAATTATCCCAAACCGGAGAAAGCATCATTCTGACCATCTCGGACGGGGTGAGTCTCTGCGTCTTGGCATTTTCACCCGTATAATTGTGTTGAGTCACGAAGGACAGTGAACCCGAATTGGGGATCTTCCACTCCGATGCATCGACGGCAAAATTAAGAGTCCATGACTTCCCATTGTAGGAATTGTTCTTCGAGCCGGGAATGGGATAATTCGAGCCGGCATCGGGTCCGGCAAATCTGGCTCCAGGAACTGAATCGGCAATGATCGTGGCGAACTTTTTCCAGCTTGCGAAGTAGGACGCGTAAGCCGAGCCGAGCACTCCCGGAGATGACTCGTGGATTTGCGAATGATGAATATGGTAATAATGCCAATCCGGCTCGTTCCCGATTGTAAAACAATCGAGATAGTTCCCATACTTCTTCCAGACATACCTCGCTATTGAAGCATCCTGGTACGGATTACCCTTTAGAAGTCGCACAGAGTAGATAACCTTCACTCCGGCCGCCTTCGCGAATCCAAATAGAAGGTCGATATCTTTTCTTGTCGGAATACGCTTTTCATTATCTACGCTTACTCCGCCCATTCTGAGATTCCTGATGCCCATTTCCCTGAATAAGGCGATGAGCTCCGTGTTCGTCGGCTTGAACATGTGTCCGTGCATGCCGCGGTTGCCGGCTTTTTCCGTAGCAGTGCCGAAACTCAATCCGACGAAGTCAGCAGGGATGAACACTCCTTGAGACCGCGTGTCTACGTTTACTGTAACGCGCGTGCGGGCCGGGGCACCGACCGCCACCAACATCAGGCAGAAACTGCTCAGTGCGAAAGATCGTATCATTTTTGTATCGTTTGAGAGAGCATGAATTAGAAGACTCAATTCCCGTTCAAACAATTCACGCGGGATGATCGAGGAAGGAGGCTGCAGAATACTTTCATTAACATAGAAGTTTTGCTGTTTCAGTACCGGACGACAAGGCAATCCGCGAGCCCCGTTTGAATCAGAGTTGCGGCATGGAGCGCAGCATTAACGGAGGGCATACTCAGTGTGAGAGTTACCTCGCAATAGATCTACCAAGGATTTTTTTCATGGGACCCAAATCCTTGCCACGGTCGATTAGAAAAGCTTTTTCCTGATTAATTTTGAGAACCCTTCTGTCGTATGTCATGAGGCCATTGACTTCGGACTCAACATCGGTGAGCTGAGTGTAAACTGCGGCGCTTAGTCCCGAATCCGCTTCCAATATCCAGACTTTATCGAAAAGCAGTCTATATCTCTCGAGTAATTCGCTGGAATCACGCATCACCCTGTAGCCCCAGTGTTTCTGCTCCCAGAGGTGACCTTGCGCAGGTAGCGCCAAGCCGCCGAATTCACCGAGGACTGCTGCCCGATCCCCTTCAGGCCTGGGCGAAGCAGGTCCAGGATATCGATGGATGTCGATGACGTTACCGACCCCTCTGTCCGTCCACCCGCTTGCGTCGTCGAGAAGCCGGCTTGGATCGAGGCGCTTCACGAACGCAGCGAGACTTCTTGTGTCATGCTGTCCCCACCCTTCATTGAAAAGGATCCACATCACTATCGAAGGATGGTTGCAATGAGTCTGTACCATTCTTCGAAGCTCAGTCTTGAATTCCTTATCGGACAGACGAGTCTCCCTCGCTTTGTAATTATCGGCACGATGCGGACCGGGCATATCCTGGAAGACTACGACCCCTAGACGGTCGCACCAGTAGTACCACCTCTGGGGTTCAACTACCTGGTGTACCCGTACCATGTTGAAGCCGAGCCGCTTGATTGTTTCGACGTCAAAGCGAAGTGCCTGATCGGTTGGGGCTGTATAAAGTCCGTCGGGCCAATAGCCCTGAAATAGGGGGCCGTCGAGAAAGACGAACTTATTGTTCAGGAGTATCCGCGTAGTCCCTTTTATTCCTTTACCGATGCTTATCTTCCCCATTCCAAAGTAGCTTCTTATTCTGTCCAGGACAGTGCCGTGTCTCATCAGCGTCAACGACAAGCCATACAGAAATGGATCAGGCGGAGACCAAAGACGTTCACCTTTAATCGGTATGCTGAAAGTAGTGTCGGGGTATCCGACTGCGGAGGTCAACAATCTTTTCCCTACAAACACCTCGCCTTCTAACCTGCACCCTTCGCAATTTCCGCTGACGCTGGCCGAGACACACAAAGTCGAATCATCGATGTCGGGAATCAGCCTGATTCTTCTGATATGGACTCTATTTACCGGCTCAAGCCACACGGTCTGCCAAATCCCGGTAACGGGCGTATAATATATTCCACCGGGGTGCAGGGACTGTTTGCCTGTCGGTTGAATGCCGTCATCCGTGGGATCGAAAACCCTCACGATGAGTTCCTGTTTCCTCCCGCGGCTGAGCTCGGAAGTTATGTCGAAAGTAAATGGGTCGTAGCCTCCCTCGTGCGAGCCTACCTTCTTACCATTCACAAACACCGTAGCTTTCCAATCTACAGCGCCGAAATGGAGAAGGACTTGCTTGCCAATCCATCCATTCGGCAGGACAAACGTGCGTCTGTATATGATATTGGCGCTATGCTTCATCACGCCCGAAAGTGAAGATTCGATCGGGAATGGAACCAGTATCCTGCCCGGCAACCTTTTGCCGAACGGCAGCGGGCCGGAGGAGTTCGTATCGTACTCCCAGAGTCCGTTCAAATTCATCCAGTGGCTTCTCACAAACTGTGGTCTGGGGTATTTCGTTAGGACATGTTCTGGATTTACCAACTTCGTCCACGGGGTCGTCAGATGTCCTGGCACAGGTTTCCAGTGTGCCGCCCTGGCGCGTATCGGCGCAACCACGAGCATAATCAACAGAAAGAGCATTGAAGATAGTTTCGAGACCGTAGGAAAATGAAGCCTAATCATAGTCCTGAGGTAAGTATTCCTTCAAGCGGAAACTTTGAAGGACGCTGTACCACGGCGGCTTCATTCCGGTCATAGATGAGATTCTCACCGCTTATTCCATCAAGGCGCCACGTATGTGTAATCGCGGAATTACACGGAGAGGTCATAGAAGGGTTGCTTTCAAATGTATCAGGATAGGGGCGCGCTTGGGTCGCCAGAAACAGCGCGAAGGCATTGGGCCACACAGGATCCCGCGCCGTCAAGAACATAAGGCGTGGGGCTGCCGACTTCGAAGAAATCGGCCAGCCCCATCCACGTCTAAGGGAGAATATGCAACTACTTAAGAAGAACCATCTTTTTAGTGATCGAGCTTGCGCCCTGGCGAAGCGTGTAGAAATACACACCGCTCGCGAACCGGTCCATGTTCACGTTGAACAGATACTCGCCGGCGGGTCTGTATCCTTCGGCCACAACATCGACCAGCTGACCCAGTACGTTATAGACTTTCAGGCTCATCGATCCGGAGTGCTGCAATGTGACTTTGATGTCGGTCGTCGGATTGAAGGGGTTCGGGTAGTTTTGGCTGAGCGCGAACTTTGTCGCGACTTTCGGGCGAGTCAGAACCGGCGTGGCGAGGCTGTCGAACGCGCGCAGCTGTGACGGATACCAATTAAGATCGCCGAGCGCGAATCCGTCTGTGCCCGCTGTTTGAAGCGCGGTATTAGAATATGCCAGGTTCTCGGGGACTGGATAACCTGTACTCCAACCGCCCCAATTTTTTGGAAACTGATTGAAGACGTAAGCAGGATCAGGATTAGTCGGGAGATACCACCATCTGAACGTGCCGGCGTTTCCGGGAGGGTATCCAATAAGACCGATGAACTTGACTAGGCTGTCTGTCATGTCGTTCACCATCGTTGAATTGAATCCCGGATCAAGGCTATCGTTGTTAGCCTGAACGAGATACGGCCAGGCGGTCTTGTTGTTAAACATCGAATCGGTCTGCGGATTCATCCATTCGGGAGGATAGAGCAGCCCCGGAGCTGTATCGTTGACTGAATTCCAGAATGTGTAAAGCTGCTTCGGCCAGCAATAAGCGTTGTTCTTAACAACGATGTGTCTTTGAGCCTCCGTGATATTGTATTGTGGGCCGATTGCCCCCATGGAATCCACCTGAATCACTCCAAAAGGCTGGTGCGCGTAATTGGCAAGGCCTCTCAAGACATAAGCCGAGTCCGCTCCGTGCGCTTCCACGCCGTAGAATATGTTGTTTGTAAAGTTGGCGTCGACCAAACCCGCGGACATAAGAAATAAACCGCCGGTACCTAAGAAATTCGTGTTGTGATTGTAATTGAAATATTTCACGTATCCGGGACCGCCTATGACATCACGTCCCACTCCGAAGAAAGTATTGTTCACGATCGAGACTGTGTCAAGTGGCGCGGCGCCATATCCCCAGACTCCTCCGCCTGATTGCCAGAACTGGTTTGAAGCATTTCTGAATTCGCAGTTCTTCATGATGAAGTTGCACCACTTGCCATGCATGTAGGCGAGATAGGGGGCACAGTTGTCGATAACATCATGATCGTAGATTACAGTAGTACTATCCCCGCTCTCGTTGATTATGTTCCCAAGAAAATGCTGCCCGTCGAATGTCTCACCAAGGATATAGAGATCCTTTAGAATTATCACGTTCCCAGTACCACGAGGCGCCATGAGGTTTCCCGGCGCGGTTCCGTCCTGGAGAACATTGGGGCAAATCACAGGCGGCATACCCGTGATCGGATTTCTCTTCCCGATGATCGTCACGTTGAAATTTGTAATCATCGAATTATCGAAATAATAGACAGTGTCCACTGAGCCTGTTTGCTGCAGCAGGTAGACCCGGTTCGGGTTGTTCCTCTGACCTGTCGCGGTGGTGTCGCCCATTATGACCTGGTCAAAAGTAGGTCCACTGATGGGATTTGCATAGAGACGCAATGTGTCGGGCGCTTGGGCGAAAGATCGGGATGGGACCCCGAACACAGTCGCCAGAGCGAACAACGCCATTGCAGTAAACATTGCTTTCATGACATTTCTCCTCTAGTTGGTTAATTTCATTGAACTCAACCGCAAAGATGCTGGCCATCTTGTCAAGATGGCCCTTTTGTATTTTTGTCGTCGCCTATAATGTCCAGCGCAATCCGAGGTCAGCTGTCATACCATAGGACTGCTCGCTAGTTGGAAAACCGTTCCCCTGAATCACTGAGATATCCGGTTCACCATTCAGGTTGTTCGCCTGGAAGTAGGCCTCCAGTCCGCGCCACGGGAGGTGCTGGCTGATAAGAAGATCCCATCTGACGTAGGCGGCCCTGTAGCTCCGTAGTTGAGGCCAGAAGTTCGTCCCGCTGAAGACACTTCGTTGATTTATCATTGATACGCGGGCGGAGAAGCCTTCGAAATCGTAACCGATGGTCAGGTTGACGATATCGTTCGGCTGGTCGATCAAATTGGATGTGTAAAACGTGTCTATGTAGGCCTTTGTTGGAGGATAACCAGTAATCCTCGTGATGATGAAGGGGTATTGAACCTGAGAAAATATGTGGGTGTAATTTATGCTGAAGACGAGTCCCGTCAGCGGTCCCGGCAAATACCAGAAATGAGTCTGCCAATCCACCTCGACGCCCCAAAGGTCAACAGGCCGGGGATTGTTGATGTTTGTTCCGTTGAGAATATATCCCTGCGTGTAATTTGGTAATCCCGGATAATCAGCAGGGTTGGTTATTGAGACAGAACCTGTCGGATAAATTAAGCCCGTTATGCGCTTGTAAAATGGATCAACCGTGAAGAGGCCGATGGTATTGTTGTAAGCTGACAGCGCAAAATCGAAATTCTCAGAATGAGCAGGTTTCAACAAGAAGTTGTTCCAATCGACTGTACTGACGTAAACATCGATCTTCGGCGCGATCGCGCTGAAATCCGGATATGTAAGTGTGTTAGTATACGCAAGTCTTAAGTTCAGCCACGTAAAAGGTTTGTAGGTAAGGTTTACGTCAGGGAGCCAGTATCCGTGATACAGTGAGACTGTCGTATCGGCAGACGGGAAGGGGGACGGATAGGTGTTGTTCTGATATGCCGCAAGCACAACTGTGCCTTTGTACCTTGTCGCGAGTCCCTGGTATCGCACTCCTGGTATCAGAGTCAGCTGTGGTCCTATGTTTAAAGTAGCCATCACATAGCCTGCATTTTCAAATTCATTTCCAGAGTAATTGCTCGCGATGTTCCCTAATTCATCGGGCGCGTAAACGGTCCCGCTGATCCACGGCTGGGTCTTTTGATAGCTGATTACATTGTTCATGACTTGCGACAGGAGGCCTATGTTTGTCGGCGAACCGTACATCACGTATTGACCGTTGAGAAAATTCCCGAAGCTCAAGCTGGGGTCGAGAAACATCCCGATTGGAAATCGATCAGTGCCGTTTGGGTTAAGGTTCCATGGCTTTTGCGCCATCCACGGGAACGCCGAAATTACGTTGGCTCTTGCAGCGTTGATTCCTCCCCCGTATATACTTCCGCCGCCATCGGAATAGTTATAGGCACGATAAGTGACTTTATAGCTCCCGCCGAACTTCAGAGAGCCGGTGATGAAGTTTGAAATATTGAAGTCCTTCCTGATATCGATCCCGCCTCTCAGATTGCGCTGGTAAGTGAAGCTATTATGAGTTCCAAGAGCATCCATGAGAGCGTTACCAAGAACTACGTGCTGCCCTGCCTCCTGAGCGACGGTAGTTGGATTGGCGGTCAGTGAGACACCTCCAAGCCCGGCCTGGTACTGTGAGAAGCCGACACTCCAGTAGCCCGGCTGAACGTTGTCGGTATACAGGTGCGCGAGTTTTACATGGACATGGAAGGAGAGAACTCTCTGCTTGAAGTCCAATACGTTCGCGATGACATTCAGAGTTTGCGGATAATACGAAGCTCCGTAAACGATCCTCGAGTCGAGGATACCGTAACTCTGGCTGTAGGTCTCCGTTTGCTGCACGCCGCTACTCAGGAAATTCATAAGGTCGACCTTGCCGCTTCCCCAATTGTAATCGAGCACAAGAGTCCCGTCATAAAGCTTCTTAGTCGTTGGCTGGTAATCGAGGTTCATGCTTTGCAGGATTATCTCACCGGGATTGGAATAGTTTGTCGGCTTCTGAAGATTGAATGAGGCGCCATATATGTCCGCGGTAAGGTTTAATCTCTGAACGAGCGCCTGCGCAAGTATTCCGAACCTATTGTTGAAGAACCTCTTCTCGATCGTTCCGGAAAACTTATAATCGCCGAGACTGTTCTGCAGATGATCGTACCCGCCTTGAGCAAGGAGCTCGATTTTCGGCGCGCCGTTCAGCGTCGGCTGAGCCTCTCTTATCTGGAAGTTCACCGTACCACCGAGTACCGCAGCGTTCATGTCGGGGGTAACTGTCTTGTAAAGTTCGATGCCGCTGAGCATATCTGATGAAATCATACTCATGTCGACGGCGCGGTTACCGGTTTGATTAGCCGGCATTGACACTCCGTCAATCTCGACTCGATTGTACTTCGGCTGGAGGCCGCGAATTGCAATCATTGCTCCCTCACCGTAAGATCTCACGAGGAACACACCGGGGAGCCTGCCGATGGATTCAGCCGCGTTGGCATCCGGAAGCTGCTGTATCCGGGCCGCCGATACGACGTTTACAATGTTCTGCGAGGCCAGCTGCTGGTTAATGGCCTGGTTCTGTCCGGTTGCCTGCGCCGTCACCACGACAGCCTTTCCTTTAACGCCGACCGGCACAAGCTTCAAATCCTCGGTCGTCTTCGCGCCGGAACGGACCTGAACCTCCACCTGTCGCGTCTCGTAACCGATATAACTGACGCGGATTGTATAAGTGCCAGCAGGAACATTCGATATGTAGAAGTTCCCATTAAGGCTGGTCGAAGCGCCGAGGCTTGTTCCCTTCAGCAGAACATTAGCTCCGGGAAGCGCGCTCCCGGTTGCCGCATCCTTCACCGAACCTGATATCTCTCCAGAGCCTTGGGGAGGATCGGTTTTCTTGGGCGCGAGCGCTATCAGGTTTCTATTGACAACGACCCACTTGACGTCGACCTGGTCAAAGATGCTCGACAGCGCATCTCGAAGCGGCTCGGAATCCACTTGCGCAAAAATCAACTTGTTTGTCGAAAGCTTGTTCGGGTCGTAAAAGAAAACAGCGGAGGTCTTCTTCGTAATCTCGCTCAAGGCTTGCTTCAGTGTAGCTCCTTTCAACGTCAGCGATATTCTCCTGGAGAGGTTAATCTCACCGGCCAGCTGATCGCCCTTTTGAGCGTAGCCCACAACCTGAAAGAGAAATAGAAGGGTTGCAGAAATAACACAAAGTCTTTTCATATTTAGTTCCTTTGTACGTTGCTTTGTTCGTGTACAGGAGTTCTCAAGTCCCGTTCAAAGCGGATCGTATCACCGCGTCTCACGTATCCTATGTCAAGCGAAACTGAAATAGCCTTCAATATTGCTGCCAATGGCTGCCTCGTCAACGAAGCCGTGACTTTTTCGCCGAGTAGAGAGGTGTCGGAAACGCTGAACTGGTACGGATAATCCCGGCTCAGTTTTGCCAGTACGTGCCTGAACGGCGTCTTCTCAAAAACCATGTCTCCAGCGAGCCACGCAAGATTCTCTTTTAGATCCGCGCGAACCGGCTGTAAGAGTATCCCCTCTTTGTCGGACACGGATCTCTCCCCCGCAACCACGGGAACTCCTCTACTACTTAAAGAGTCACCGGCTCTCAGAATGATTTCACCTTTCTTGACAGTAACCTCAGTTTTTCTCTCCCCCGGCCACGCCCTCACGTCAAACTCCGTCCCGACGTCCTGTACAATACCGCAGTCCGTCCGAACGAAGAATGGAGTCTTCAAATGCACAACATTAAAAAACGCCTCCCCTTTGAGATCTACCACACGAGCCTTCTTTCCGTAAGACTTCCCAACGCGAACCGATGAGACGGAGTTCAGCGTGATCCTCGTTCCATCAGCCAGCAACAGCGTTTTCTGCTCCCCTCTTCCGGTTGAAAATTCATAGCTCGAAGCTACAACCGCCCTCTTTTTCCCGAAGAAACTATTTGCGTTGAACGTAACATAAGCGGCCCCCACCAGTATGAGCGCGACCGCCGCAACTCTGGAAATCATTCTCAAATTGAAAATCTTAGATCGCCTGGCACCGTCACCAGAATCCAGATTCGAAGATCCTGTCGAGGATATTTCACTACCATCATATTTTTGCCCGGTCGTTTTGGCTAACGCTTTCTCCCTGAATGATATTGCGTTATGAAGTCTCTCCAGCGACTCCATTTCATCTATACTTCCGATTTCGTTATCCATCGGCGAAGGGATTTGTTCAGCAAGAACCATGGAGACAGATTCCGCCACCTCTCTCATTTCCGGATCTTCTTCGACCTTCTTTTTTTCTTCAGCCGAACACTCGCCGGATATATACCTGCCGATCAAAACCCAATCGACGGATTTCTCCAATTCAATACCTTTCGAATAATTCAAGATCGTTCAACATATCGCGGTCAACTGCCTTGTCTGACACGCCATTATATATTCACAGCTTCGCCATCTCGGTCACATCGAACTCCAATTTGGGTTCGCGATTGTCTACACATGGCGTTAAAGAGAGTCCATAATAGAAGATTGCCAGCACATCGTCGTATATGAATGCGCATTTATAAGACGATTAAGGAGAACTTTACCCCTACAAGTTTCGCAGCAATAGAAAAAGAAATTCAACGAGCGAAGACTCGTGGCGACTGAGAAGTGATAGGTTGCGAATATGGAGTAGTCGATTTACCGACGCGCTTCAGAGAACTCGGGAATGCACTTTCGAATGGCTTTGAGGGCGCGCCCCATTTGGGTTTCCACTGTCTTTATCGAAACGCCTAGTTTTTTCGCGATCTGTTCATATGTGAAGCCATCAACCCTGCTTAATAAAAAAATCGTCCTGCTTCCTTCCGGCAGAGCAGATATTGCCTCTTCAACCATTCGCAGAACGGATCTGTTTTCAATATCGGAGACCAAATCTCCGGAGCACGGGTCGTCGTCGAAATCATGATCAGTGTCGATGAAACGCAGGTGCTTTAGATGATCCAGCGCCGCATTCTTCACGGACCTTTCCAGAAAAGCTCTGACCGAAGTGTTTATGGCAAGCTGTGATCTCCCAACCCAAAATCGGAAGAAGACTCCCTGGACAATATCCTCGGCTGTGTCAACGGATCTTACTATTCTCGACGTGATATGACACAGCGTCCTGTAATATCTCAGAAAGAGACGATCGAAGGCCTCCGTGTTGCCCTGATAAATGAGCTCGACAAGTTCCATATCGGTCTCATGGATCGGCGGCAGCTCGTTCCCTTTGAGATGAAACTCTTGAAGTTGACTCATCTTGAGGCTCCTTCGTCAGTGAAAAGCGAGGCGACTCTTGCTACGAATACTTTTCCTGACGCCTTCAATTCATTACCGAGTCTTTGAGTGCCGTCGGCGAGAAAGTTTGTGACGGCAGATGACTGTTTCGAAACGACGGGATCCCTTCCCTATCGGATCACCATGACTAAACGTTGGCGCTTACCTCCGTTTCAAGGTGCTTAAGACTAGTGAATTCCGAATCACATTTCATCCACGCGATCCGTCTCGCGTCCGGTTAGTACCCACTTACAAATAGGTCAAACGGTTTACGCGAAGGCTATTCAGCCGAAAGACGATTCAACAGAACAAAAGTGACAATCAAAGATCATTCTCGGTATGCGGCAGTAAATACTATATTGTATACCGATTACTCTCGAATATAGCACAACCTTCTACCGCTGTCAAGAGTGGCAACAAGGCAGAGTTGATAATCGCCCCACATCTACCAATTCCCTCAACGCCCCATCCCTGGAACTCTCTTTCTGACGTTGTTATCCCCTCCATAACAAGGCTCCAATTCCACCATGTGAATGCCCAAGTCACGTTTGTGGGCCTCTTCTGACGGCCAGAGTCTTTACAAAACGAGAGCACCCATCCACCGAAGCTCAGTGAGAACATTCATCTCGCGCCGCCGTTTGACCGCAAGTAACGGAGTAATGGGGCGCAGCGGCGGAAATCTGCCGGAAGAATAACACCCAAGAAATAGCTTGCTCTCCTTCCCAAATGCGCCAAGCATTAGGTATCCCGAGTGGCAATTACAAATCAGCCGCGTTTGCCGCTGGATTATATTAGCGCAATAAGCTCATGGAGATTTTCCTTGCTAACGAAGGCAAAAGCCCCCGCGGAGACCGCCGCCTCTCGGAAGTGGACGTCGTCGCAGTTTGTAACTACGACGAGTCTTGCCGTTGAGCCCCTGGCGACAATTTCCCTGATCACAATGATACCGTTCATTCTTCCCATTTAGATGTACATGCAGTTCCGATCCGATGACCAATTTTGTTATTACGGCAGATTCAACCGACGGAGCCCTTTCCACACCTGACGGCGGCTCACATCGTTCATAAACCATGCTCCCGCAGTTAGCGTAATGTTCGTGAATATGATCGAAGAAATCGACTCTGAGGACGTCTTCCTATCGAAAGTCGGTCAGGTGAGAACTGTCGCGGTAACATGGTCTCTGGTCTCATATCTGCAAGCGTGCGGTGTGTTCCGGAAAGGAAAAGAAGTCCTTTCTGCCGTTGTAGGAATAAGGCACGCCGCGGGGCGCGCCTTAAGTTCGCATCGCTTGCACAATGCCGGTGGTTCACTGCTGCAGTTGGACTCCGCTTATCGTGACAGTGAAGTTGAAGGTCCCGCTGACATCGGGAGTAGACACCGGCATCTGCGTAGCCGAGCTTCCCTGCGGACCTGATCTCACCCATGTCTGTTGCATGTCATCGTACTGAAGGTACATCCGCTGATAGGCCCAGTTCCGCTGACCGGTGTTGCCATTATAGTCATTGATCCAGAAGTCGACCCAAACTTTTTCGTTTGGATTGTTATCCATCTGCAGCTGGGGGGCAGTGAAATTCAGCTGGAGATCGGTACCGGCATTCATTGCGGTCGAGCCGAAGTCAAACCAGCCGGAAGTGCCGTCGTAGAGCGTTGAGCCGCCCTGTCCGTTGTTTATAGGAGAAGTCCAGACGACGCTGTCGTGCCCGGTGATAACGTTCGTAAGTCCGACGACCACTTTACATCCGCCCTGCGGCTCGGAGATGTTGTTCTGGGTAATTGAAAGGTCACTTACGAAAATACTTATCGGGCTCTTGGTGTAGCCCGTCGACGTACTGATTGGAGTTTTCTGTGAGACGGTATACTGCATTACGCTGTTCATCCTGACAAGAGAAGCATCTTTCAAATACTTGACCGTGTAGGAGATTGGCTGTCCGATGTTATTGGGCGAAAAGTCTGCACCGCGTGTCATGAACGAATTGATTGCACTGTAACTCAGCGCCGTCGCTGCAGTAAGCCCCGCTTGCGGGTCGCCGCCGATTTGGGTGACCTGCACGGTCGTCTGGCTCATAACCTTATCAAAGGCTGCAGTCGAATTGACGCTTCCCGAAGCAACGCCTCCGTTGTAAGCGAAGTTCAACGCGGCCTGGAGGCTGTCTGCCGAAGCGGTTGTCTCGTAGATCAGGATATATATTCTGCCGTAAGTGACACTGGAAATATAGCAGACCGGGTTACCGGGTCCCGTATAGGGTGCGAGCTCGCTAGCGGTGAAACCAGGTCCAAAGGCGCCGGAGGCACCCTGAGGATCGTCATACACCATGGTGAAGAACTGCTGTGTCAGCTGGACAGCAAAATAAGTCTTGTTTCGCGAGAAAGAGAGTCCGAATTCTCCGCTGCCATTGACCGATGGGCCAGTGTAACCGAGGCTCAGATTGAAGTTGATTTGCGATGCGGAATAAACCTGCTCCATCGAATAGCTGTATTTTGCCGGTGTCCCTCCTGAATATCCCGCAAGGATCGAGTTCATCGCCTGGTTCACAGTAGAAAACTGGAATTGGTTTATCGTCCTGTAGAACTTGTTTGCGGTTCCGGCTGAATCGCCCGAGAGTATCGCAAGCGATATGTTGCCGGGCGCGCGGTTCGAAATAGGAATACTATTCGGAACGCCACTCGCGATCGAATTCCCTTGTACCAGGTTACCTGGCCAGAGAACGCTTGCCTGGGGGTTGAACATCATGTAAGTGCTTGGATCCGCAGAAGCACTGTAACTCACGTTCTGGGTGAGCCAGGTAGTGCTGTCGACCTGTGTGCCCGACGTGTCGACCGTCGAAGTCGTATCGGTGCTCATGCTGTCCACTCGCGTCGACCACGTTGGGGCGGGTTGAAAATCGGGGACACTCGCCACTAGCGAATCGATGTTCTTTGCGTCGACCGGGGTGACGGAATTGTTCGGCGCGACAGGGTTCTTATTACAAGATGCGATCACTGCGGCGAGCGCAATTGCGGTCAGTGCAAACGTAACATTTGATTTCATTCACTCCTCCTATATTTGTCATTAACATTGGCGTCCTGTTGGGCAGGGTCATATGAGTATCATAACTGGTCGGTATTCCCGCCCGACCTTATTATTGCATTTAGCTTGTGAAGATTCTCCTTGCTTACGAAAGCAAAAGCTCCGGCGGACTCAGCCGCTTCCCGGAACTGGTCCTCGTCGTAGTTGGTGACTATGATAATCTTTGCATCCGATTCCGATGCCGTGATTTTTCGCGCAGCGGTTATCCCGTCCAGCCCGCTCATCTCTATATCCATCAGCACCCAGTCCGGCTCGAAGAATCGGTAGAGCGCAAGCGCGCCTGCCGCATCCTGGCATTCGCAGAACTCGGCATTCTGCACATCCAGAATACTCTTGATTACTTCCCGGATTCCCTTGTTGTCGTCGACAATCATTATTTTCATTTTAATAGCATTAATTTTCTTACCGCGACGAAAGTCTTGCCGTCACTGCCTTTTGCGACGATCCTATAGAAGTAAACGCCGCTCGCGAAGCGATCCATGTTTATGCTCTTGTCATACGACCCCGCACCAAGTGTCCCATAATCGTTTTCCATTACTTCCTGACCGAGGACGTTGTAAATGTCGAGTGTTACTTTCGAGGCATGATTCAGGTCGAACCTTATCACTGTGGTTGGATTGAAAGGGTTTGGGTAGTTTTGGAAAAGTTGGCAAGATGCCGGCTGTTCATGTTGCGCGTTAACGGACGTAATTATTCCAGGAACCTGGAGGATGCTCCAGCCGAAATCGTTGCGCCTGTGTATCTCCTTCATCGTGTCCGACAGGTCGATTACGCCCCAAACGTGAACGTAGTTGCCTGAGTGAACGAGCCTTGTGTTTACTACGGAAGGCGCTATCCAGCTGAACGAGAATATCTGCGATCCTCGTGCAGGTATTGCTCCCTGCGTCGCGAACAAGGAGTCCCCGGAAAGGTCTTTGATAATTGTCCCTCCGTCCTGAGGATTGCCGACGTAGAAACTAACGTACACGGACGTATCTCTCGGCACGAGGCTGTATTTGTGAATGCGAACCGCCGTAATCGGAACTCGCTGCGCTCATTTGACCGACCATTTCGCCGGTCACGGTGCTGTCTTCGAACGCAAGGTTGGATTTGGAGATCGGCTTAGCAGAAGCCAAGACTTTATTTCCTGATGTTTCCCAGACAGAAGCCTCTTCCGCGTATCCATTGCCTATCATGTCACCGGCGAGCACGATTGAAGTCATATTACCTTCGATGGCCGGTTGCACCATGCTGTTCGCGGTATTCGTAACTGAATCACCGGAAAGCGATCCGTAAGTCTGCAGCTGTCTGTTCGAAGAATCATAGCTCAGGATCTGATAGTGGAAAGCGTCGTAATTCGTGGTGTACATCGACGGCGGTTCGTTCCAAAGAAGCAGCATCCTGTCATTAGCCACCACGTTACGATCCTGACCGAGAGGACCGTTTGAATTGCTCGCGGAAAAGATCCTGCTCAGGCCGGTACCCGGTTTCTCCGAAAGGACCGAATATTTACCTGACTGTCCGGCGCTCGCGGGGTTGCAGACACAAAGAGAAATCAGCGCGCAAGCTAAATAAATCTGCCATTTGTGAAATCCGAACGTCTCCATCTCCAACTCCTCCTTCACTCTGTTCCGTCGTTCCTCTGATTACCCCGTCAGCTCCTCTCGGTGTTAAGGACGGGTCCCCGTCCCCTCACAACACTGAGATAACGCTACAATTAACAGATGAAGAGAAACCATGTGTATTGTCAGAAGGGAGTATTTTTCTAGATAGTAGTACCTAGATTACAGACGAGACCGCTTCTTTACAGCAACTCTTTGTGTTCGAGTGCGAATTTGAGGAGCGCGTTGGTACCATGGAGATCAAGTTTTCCGCAAATGTTCGAACGGTGCGCCGCTACCGTCTTCACGCTTATGAAGAGTCTGTCAGCTATATCCTTCGTCGATTTTCCTTCCGAGATGAGTTTCAGCACTTTTCGCTCCGAGCCGGTCAGGTTATCGACGCCGAGTTTTTTCTCGATGCCCTTGAGCGATTTAACACTCCTCTTCATGAGGAGGTGTGAGAGTGATGGACTGATGTAGCTCTTCCCCGACAGCACCGACTGAATGCAGGAGACGACGTCGGCTGCCGCACTGTCCTTGAGAACATACCCCATTATGCCAGTTTCCATTGCGAGCTCGAAATGCTCCGCATCCTCATACATCGTAAGGATAATCAGTTCCGTATTGAGCTTCCGAGCCGATACTTTTCTTGCCACATCCAGCCCGTTGATACCCGGCATGTTTATATCCAGGATCGCGATGTCCGGCTTTAATTTCATTATGACATCAAGCGCCTCTTCACCGTTTGATGCCTCGCCGACAATTTCGTAAAGCCCGGAAGTGCTTACAAAGTCCCTCAAACCCTTCCGAAACAAAGGATGATCGTCCGCAATGACAACCGTAGCGGTTTCCTCTTCAAATCGCCTCCTGCCGTCTCCATAGTTCTTCTTCAAGATTGCCTTTCCGAATGTTCTTCGTTTCGCGGGTAAACCGGAACGGTGAGAGTGATGGTAGTCCCGCTCCCTTGACCGGATGATATTTCGAGGTGCCCTCCTAACATACCTGCTCGTTCGATCATACTCGACAGGCCGAGGCCTGATTGTGACGAACCACCTTGCGTTGCGGCATAGTCGAACCCTTTGCCATCGTCGTGAATTATCGCCACGACTTCGTCCGTGTGCTTCCTGACAGCCACCGAAGCATTCCTGGCGCCGGAATGTTTCACAAGGTTGTTCACCGATTCCTGGACTATTCGGAAAAAGCTCGCTTCTGATTCCTTCGAACCGTCTCCGGGCATGCCGTCGATATTGTCGATAGAGACATCAAACCTTATCGATGAAGATCCTCCAACCGAGGCGAGCATCGCATTGAGTGCCCCGGTTAGGCCGATCCGGTCCAGATAGTATGGTCTAAGGTTGCGGACTATTTCCCTTACATTTTGCAGCGACTGCGTGACGGTCTCAACAATGTTATCAAGTTGTGTCCTGGCACTCGAGTTAAGTCGCTTTGCTTGTTGGGCGAGGTAAGCGCGGTTCTTTATCACAAGCAGATCCTGCCCAATCGTGTCGTGCAGCTCGGCCGCAATGCGGTTACGCTCGTTTTCCTGCCTGTCGATGAGTTTCCTGGAAAACTCGCGCTGTACCGCGGCCTCTCTCTTCAATGTCGTAACCCTTCGGTAGTAAATTATCGGCCCGATAGAAAGGAAGATCAGCACTACGAGCCCCCTAAACCACCATGTCATCCACAATGGCGGAGATATGTAGATTATTAAGGACGCGCCTTTGTTATTCCAAACCCCGTCGTTGTTTGAAGCTCTTACTCGCAAAACGTATCTGCCGGGATCCAGGTTAGTGTAAGTCACTTCGCGCTTATCGCCAATGTTTTCCCACCTTCTGTCAAAACCGTCGAGCTTGTAGGCGTACATGTTCCTATCGGGGTCGGTGAATTCCAATGCGGCAAAATCGAATGTGAGCACTTCATCTGTGTAGCTCAAATGAAGTGAATGGGCAGTCCAGATCGTCTGTTGCAGCGGGCTTTCCGATTCCCTAGGCTCCACAGAGCGATTGAAAATTTTGAAGCCCGTGAAAACCACGGGCGGAATATTGGTATTGTCGTGGATGCTGTCCGGATAAAATGAGTTGAATCCATTGATGCCTCCGAAGTAGAATTTCCCGCTCCGCGATTCAAACGCTGCTCCCTGGTTGAACTCATTGCTCTGCAATCCGTCATCCACGGTGTAATCGCGGATTCTGCCTGTGAGAGGCGAGTATCTGCAGATGCCCAGATCTGTACTAAGCCAGAGGTGTCCGTGCGGCCCGACAAGGATCGCGTAGATGACGTCGTTTGGGAGTCCGTCGCTAACGCCTATATGGGAAAGGAGCTTACCCTCGTAATTAATCCTCAACAATCCCCCATACGTGCCGACCCAAAGCGTTCGATCTCTCCCTTCTGCCATACAGAGCACGCTCTTGCCCGCGAGAGTATTGGCAAAGTTACTGTCAAGGATTGCTCTCTCGAATTTATCCGTCTTCGAATCGAACCGATGAAGCCTGAACGAATACCCTCCGATCCACATCGTCCCGCTGCTGTCTTGGAAGATCACGTTGACCTGGGAGGGGAAAGGATACCGGGTCTGTTTATATTCAGCGCCCGACCGGGTGAGTCGGATTACACCGTCGTATGTCCCGGCCCAGATATTTCCCTGCCTGTCCTGATAAAGTGAATTGACCACGTCGCTGAAGGTCGCCTTATACGCCGGCATTGTGAGAACGATATTTTTAAAAATGGGAGTGGATATCCCATGTCTGAAGGTTAGAGTATAGATCCCTTGCCCGTTCGTCCCTCCCCAAACAGATATTCCGTTGCTTTCACGATTCACAAGGACGCTCCAGAACGTTCTCGCCGGCCCCGAAGGCGGCTGACCGGAGCGATTGAAATACCTGCTGAACCTACCGGTGGATGGATCGAAACCATCGAGCCCTTTTTGTGTCGCGATCCAAATCATGCCATCCCGGGCCTGCGAGAATCCGCGCACCCGCATGTTGCTCAGGCTGTTGGCGTCCTTGGGATTAAAGGTGTAATTTTCAAATTTCTTCTTCGTCGGGACATACTTGTTTATGCCTTCATAGGTTCCCACCCACAGAATGCCTGATCTGTCTTGGTAAAGAGAAAGTATGGTGTTTTCAGAAAGGCTGGTCGGATCGTTAGGATTATTTCTGAAGACGGCGACCGTATCTGTGTTCACACCGACAAGCCCGATCCCGTCGTAGGATCCCAGCCACATGGTTCCGTTCTTGTTTAGAATCGCGGCTTCCGATCCAATCCCCTTCTCAATCTGATTTGTCAGTCGGGTCTTCCATGGTACAAGCCTGCCCGAGAGTGAATCATAAGACCATACTCCCGCTCCAATAAAGAGCAGCTCGCCGTGGCTCGTCTGGACAACCTTGTTGATCACGATTCCGCGCGGCTGGAGGGGACTCCACGCCCCCGTCTTAACATTAAGAAGCGATGCGCCGTTGATGCTGCAAACCCAGAAACGGTGTTCACTGTCTTCAAATATCGAGCTTATGAAGTTGTCGCGAGTCGTGTCTTTCCCTTTTCCCCGGAAATAGTATCTTCGAAACGTACCTCCAGAAGAATCGAATCGATCGAGTCCATCCTCCGTCCCGACCCAGATTGTTCCATCGGGATCCTGATACAGCGCATGGACATGGTTGTTGCTTAGACTGTTCGGCTTTCCTGCCACATGCATGTATTGAGTGAATCGACCGGTGATCTGATTGTAGACGCTAACCCCACCGCCTTCAGTACCCGCCCAAACCGAGCCGTTGCGGGCAACCATCAGCCTGAGGACATAATTGTAAGATAATGATGTCGAATCGTGACGGTTATTCCTGAACACCTTGAACGAATAGCCGTCGTACCTGTCGAGTCCATCCTGAGTCCCGAACCAAAGAAACCCCAGGTGATCCTGGCAAATCGCAAAGACGGAGGACTGCGACAGCCCCTGTTGGAGTGAAATGTGCTCGAAACCCAGCCCGAGGGCTGTTTCGACCTGCACGATGCTCGCCAAAGCGAACACCAGCCTCAAGGTGCGTCCCAATCTCATTTCGGTAAAAATATGGATGGAACATCTTCAATACAACAGGTAGGCTTACACTTGGACAAGCTGACATGAAATGGA
>JAJYRM010000214.1 GCA_021794075.1 Bacteroidota bacterium
GCCTCGCCATAAATGTTTGGAACAGCATGTCGGACGCCTATGCGCTTAAGACGTCGATGGATACATTGGAGGCTCAGATTCAGGCGGTCGACTCGCTGACGAAGCCGGCGACTGAAGCTAGAAGTCTGCTGGGAAGGCTTGGCGATGAACTCTCGAAGATCCGGAGTTCTATGAAGACCGGTGAACTTGGCGGCCTCGAAGGGGAAATTATGAGCGCGGACCGAGAGCCCACGGATCAAATGAGACAGGCTTACAAGATGCTGAGTGAAAATCTGAAGGCATCTGAAAGGGCCTGGGGAATGCTGAAGGATCGGACTATACCCGAGGTGAATCGTGTGCTAAGGAGTACGGCGCTTCCACGATTGCGCCTCATCGAGCTTATGGAACGTCATTTGTCTCTTCCGCGCGGTGTCTAGTCTCAGGCTTAGGCAGCGAGCAATCGCAAGCGGACTACTTTAACGCTGCGCCCGGACTTGGCAACCGGGCGTAGCTTGTTAATCGGTTTCAGCATGAGTCTGTGGAAATCCCGTCGAGGGCAATATCATCATCACGATATTTTTTGAGCATTCTCCGGCTTGATTTTCACTTCCTGTCGTTTGAAATTGATCGTAATACCTGATGGAAAAGAAACGAGTCGCTTTCGAGAGTCTGGGCTGTAAACTCAATTATGCCGAGACGGTTCAGATAGAAAAGGAGTTTATCCGCCGCGGTTTCGAGGTAGTGGATCCTTCCACCTCCGCCGATGTGTTCGTGATAAACACATGCACGGTCACTCAGAGCGCTGACAGCGATTGCAGGCAAATAGTGCGGCGTGTGCTGCGCGGATCGCCTGAAGCTTTCGTCGTCGTGACCGGATGCTATGCCCAGGGAAAACCTGATGAAGTCGCCGGGATCGACGGAGTGGACCTGGTGCTTGGGGCGAAGGAAAAATTTCATCTTTTCGATTACGCCGATGGCTTCTCCAAGACCGCGGAAAACAAAGACAGCTCGGAGGCCAATTATCATGGCCGCGTATTCGTTTCTCCAATCGAAGATGTGAACGAGTTCGGTTACGCCGACTCCGCTGTTGAGGGGGCAAGGACACGCGCTTTCCTGAAAGTTCAGGACGGCTGCGACTATAACTGTTCGTACTGCACTATCCCGAAGGTTCGGGGCATAAGCCGAAGCCCGTCTATCGAGTTCCTCGTCGAGCAGATTCGCAAAATAGCCGAAGCGGGGTTCAAGGAGGTCGTCCTGAGCGGAGTGAATGTCGGCGATTTCGGCTCGAAGCAGAGCGACTCGCTGCTCGATTTACTCAAGTCGCTTGAGCAGGTTGCCGGGATCGATAGATTCAGGATAAGTTCTATCGAGCCCAATCTCCTGACGGAGCAGATCATTAGATTTGTCGCCTCCTCGTCGAAATTCTGCAAGCATTTCCATGTGCCTTTGCAGAACGGTGCCGACGAAGTCCTCAGGAGAATGCGCCGTCGATACAATACCGGCCAATACAGGGAAGTCATCAGTCTCATCAAGGAGCTCATGCCGGATGCCGGCATAGGCGCGGATGTAATTGTCGGATTTCCGGGGGAGACAAACGAGGTATTTGAGAAGGGGATGTCTTTTATCGAGAGTCTTCCTCTCAGTTACCTCCACGTGTTTTCATATTCAGAGCGTCAGGGTACAGCTTCCGCGGAATTTGGCGGGAACGTGGATCCTCGCGTGAAAAGGAAGAGGAGCGAAGTTCTCAGGATGATCTCGACAAGGAAGCGTTACGAATTCAATCGAAGGTATGTAGGCAAAGTCATGAAGGTCCTTGTTGAGGACGACGTCAAAGACGGGAAGATGTACGGGTTCACGTCCAACTACGTCCGCGTCGAGATGGAGGCTAACCCGCTTCACGTAAATGAAATCTCGGATGTACTTATAACAGGGGTCAGCGACAACACAGCAATCGGACAGGTAATTCTATGAGCGTAGCAGAGGCAGGAAGCGGAAAGTCTGAAATGGAAACTTGTAATCCTGCGGTACGGACAAGCGCCGGAACAATCCCTGGCCGACATATCCGTAGCCTTCTCCTTTCCTCGTTGATTGTCGCGCTGGCGATTCTGTCGAGCACCGAGTCCGCCTTTTCCCAGTCGAGGATCGATTTACAATCGAAGCTCCTTGACGGCGTAAATGGCAGCGTCCTTACGGAGCAGAGGATTCCGGGACGCAAATCGCCCGCCCTCGCGGCTTTCGCTTCTTTTGTAGTTCCCGGTTTGGGTGAGCTGTACGCCGGGAAGTACAACATCGGAAAGTACTCCACGATAGCCGAGGTATCTCTATGGGCTATCTACACCGGTATCGAGATGTATTCTAATCAAGTCAGAAACGACGCAATCAATTACGCGAGGATATATTCCGGGGCTGATGTCCAGGGAAAACCGAGCCAATTCTTCGTCGATATCGGAAATTTCCTGAACACTACTGATTACAATATCAAGAAGATCCACGACGGCACCTATGGTCTCATTTACAGCGGACCATCCTATCAGTGGCAATGGCAATCCGATGCCGATCGCGCGAAGTTTAAAAATATGCGGGTGAAGGCTGACGCGTATTTAAATTACGGCCGCTATACTCTTGCGGTGATATTCTTGAACCATCTGGTAAGCGCTATCGACGCGGCTCGTTTGGTTGCCAACCTGAACGCGTCCGCGGAATCATCGCTCGGCAATGCTCCGGGGACCGAGGGAGTTTATCTGAAGCTGGCCGCGGCCTTCTGACGATATTTGAAAGAGACTGTCTTGCCGGAACATGCGCAACACCAAACTTCTTATCAAACGCGGTGATATGGCTTGTGCCGGTTGGCAGGTGCAGAGGGTGGAGTGGATCCAACTTGCGGAACTCCTCTATTCTAGAGAGCTACCTAAAGAAGACTGGGAGTGACAAATGAGGAACATAATTCAATTCCGGATTTATAGGGGCGAGGACCAGTACGTTGTCGAAGGTATTGACCTGCCGATCGTGACTCAGGGCGTTTCCCTCGATGAAGCAGTCTCAAATCTTAAAGAAGCCTTGTTGCTCCATTTAGAGGGTGAAAACATGGCAGAACTTGATCTCGGACCGCACCCGGCAGTTTTGGTCAATTTCGAGCTTGAGCCGCTAAGTGTCTAAGCTCAGGGTTCTTTCAGGGAGCGATGTCCTCAAAATACTGAAAACATTCGGGTTTAGTCTTGTGGAACAGAGAGGAAGCCACATGAAATTGGTAAGGGTTATCGAGGATCATCGTCAGGTTCTTACAGTACCGAATCATGAGGCTCTCGACAAGGGGACACTGAAAGCTATTATCCGCCAGGCGTCACGGTACATTCCCGAAAAGGAATTAAGAAAGTCGTTCTATACCGCTGATTAGGTAAGAGCTGGCAATGCGATTTAGAAAAATGTGGGGATGCGCAATCGCGAACGAAGTCACTGAGCCTCCCAAATAATGCGCAACATCGCACTCCTTCTCGAATATGATGGTACGGCCTATGGCGGCTGGCAGGTGCAGAAGAACAGCAACAGCATCCAGGGCACCGTCGAGGGGACTCTTTCGAGCCTTCTTCAGGAGAAGGTAAAACTCGTGGGGGCGGGAAGAACCGATGCCGGTGTGCACGCGCGCGGACAGGTCGCCAACTTCCACACACTTTCCTCATGGCAGACAGGAAAGCTGATGCACGCGCTGAACGGCACTCTCCCCGATGATATCGCCGTCCGAGGAGTGGCTGAAGTCCATGACGGTTTTCACGCGCGGTACTCGGCCATCGCACGCGCGTATTCGTACCGGGTCGTACCAGGGAAGGCGGCCATCGATAGAAGGTACTCCGCGTTTTTTCCATTCGAGCTTTCGGTCTATGACATGAATCTTGCGGCGTCTTCGCTTATCGGCGAGAAGAACTTCAGGTCGTTCTCAAAATA
>JAJYRM010000215.1 GCA_021794075.1 Bacteroidota bacterium
GGCTTCATAGTCGCGCCACACTTCTTGCATTTCTGGCTGCGAAGCGGGTGGTTGGGGTCGAATTCCAATTTCAGTTTACCGCCTTGAGGAGTTCTTCGATGAAATATTGCTCCGGCATCGCGCCTTCGAAGTGATGATCGTCGCTATCTGGGGAGCCTACGGAGACGACGGTCCTCGGCACACCTCGCACGTTGTATTGCATCGCGAGCTCGGGAAACTCGGTCGCCTCAACGGCGTCGGCGGTGACGAGAGCGCTTGCCATTGCCAATTGATGTGAAAGTGTAACGGCATTCGGGCAGTAAGGGCAAGAAGGAGTCACAAACACCTGAATGTGAACCGGCTTTGTAAGCTTTGAAAGCTGCAAAATTGTTTCAGGAGCGAGCTCGTGATTCGACTGGCCGACCATCCTCACGGCGTTCATCAGCGCAACGAACTCATATCCGGCAGGCAAACCGTAGTAGCGTATCCCGTGATCCTTCTCACCCATGATGACTATCGCAGGAGCGCGCTTTACGTTATACTTCTTCGCCACATCGGGGTTCGCCTCGATGTCGTATTTCTCGAGCTTCACATTATCGATTACCTGGGAGAATTCCTCGAGTATACTCTGCACCTCACCGCAGTACTGGCAATTCGCACTCTGCGTAAATACAATAATCTTCACTTCGCTCGAAAGCTCGCCTATCTGCGCCTTGATCTGAGCCTTATCTGATTCCTGAATGAATGCCATCACGTTACCTTGTTTAATTTGCCGCTGATACGCTTGAAAAAGTCTTGGACATCTTCTCGACAATGACTTTCTTCGGTACCGCTCCGATGATCCGATCTACCATCTCGCCCCCTTTAAAAAATCCGAGGGTCGGAATGCTCAGGATATTGTACTTAATGGCGATATCCATGTTCTCGTCGGTATTGAGTTTCATTACCTTGACCTTGCCCTCGAACTCCTTCGCGATCTCTTCGACTACCGGCGCGACCATTCTGCAGGGTCCGCACCAGGGCGCCCAGAAATCGATAAGAACCGGCTCGGATGATTTCAGGACCTCATTTTCAAAAGTCCCTGTCGTAGCGTCTTTTATATTGGCCATTTTGTCGTCCTTTCGTTCTTTTTGTTAGATGAAAGAGGACTGAATTGGTTTCGGAATCCCGGCAAATAATTTCGGTTTCAGCGCTGAGAAGCTATCTGTTTAAAGAACTGGGTCAGGAGCCTGACGCCGACTCCTGAGCTGCCCTTAGTCGAATAGTCGGTCGGTTCCTCGAGCATCGCGGTCCTTGCAATGTCGAGATGAACCCAGGGGTAATCGCCTACAAACTTCTTAAGGAACAGAGCCGCCGTAATGGTTCCCGCCCAGCGTCCGCCGACATTCTTGACATCGGCAATGTCGCTCTTTATCTGCTTCTCATATTCTTCGAAGATCGGGAGTTCCCAGACGCGCTCGTAAGTCTTCTCCCCCGCTTCCTTCAGCTGCGCCATGACATCTTCTGCCGTGCCGAGCATCCCCGACGCGTGGTGACCGAGCGCGACGACGCACGCGCCTGTCAGAGTAGCGAGATCGATTATCGCCTTCGGGTTGTAGCGCTTCGCGTAGTGGAGCGCGTCCGAGAGAATAATCCTCCCCTCGGCATCGGTATTGTCGACTTCGATGGTTATCCCGGACATAGTCGTGACCACATCTCCCGGCTTATAGGCCGCGCCGCCGGGGAGATTCTCAGTCGACGGGGCAATACCGACGACATTAACCGGTATCCTGAGGGAAGCGAGCGCCTGGATGGTTCCGATAACCGCGGCCGCGCCCGACATGTCCATCTTCATCTCTCCCATGCCTGCGGATGGTTTAAGGGAAATACCGCCGCTGTCGAATGTGATTCCCTTCCCGACGATGGCATACCAGTTCCTGCTCCGGGGGTTGCCTTTATACTCCAGCGTTATGAAGCGCGGCGGCTTCGCGCTGCCGGAGTTGACGGCAAGGAGCCCTCCCATGTTCAATTTGCGAATCTGCTTGTCGTCGAGGATCCTCGCGCGGACATGGAATTTCTTCGCCATGTTTGCCGCGACTTTTGCCAAAACTTCCGGATAGACTTCATTCGCAGGAGCATTGCAAAGATCACGCGTAAGGTACACGGCTTCACAAGTCAGCTGGGCATCCCTGGCCGCTTTCTTTCCAATGGATGTCTCGACGGAATTGAAGGCGACAGTGATTAAACCGACTTTGGAATTATTGCCGTTCTGCGTGAAGTACTTATCGAACTTGTACGCTCCAAGTATAGCTCCTTCAAGAAGCGAATGTACGATCTCATAATGACTCGTACCTTCGAGCACGGAATCCATCGCCGCAACCACGACAGAAGAAGCCTTCGCCGCCTGCGCGGCTCTTATCCCCGCGGAAGCGGCTCTCCTAAGTCTTTCGTTCGTAAGTTCGGATTCGTCCCCCGCGCCGACGAGAAAAGCAACCGGGTACTTAGCCAGCGAGTAGACCGTCACCATCTCACCCTTATCGCCGGTGAAGTGCCCTCCGCGGACAGCGCTCTCGAGAGCCGCCTTCTCCGCCGAAAATTTCGATAGAAGCCGGCTCGGACTTTTCTTCCCTTCGGCCACATCCTCTTTCGTCAGCACAAGCACGAGCGCGTCCGCCTTCATCGCGGCGAAATCTTTCTGTATGAATTCGACTTTCATTGTTCCTCCATTATGACAATTTATTTCGGCAGAATTCTCTCGGCGTCGGCAAGGACTCGTCTCACGGTTTCGTCAAGCTTCACGCCCGGAAGCCTGGCGCCAGAGGCGTTCTTATGACCTCCGCCGCCGTACATCTTCGCAAGCTCGTTGACCGGCACGTCCCCTTTCGATCTGAAGCTTATCTTCACTCCGTCCTCCATCTCGAGGAAGAAGAGAGTGACGATGACGCCCGCTATCGCCCCCGCCTGGTTAACGAAGTTATCGACGTCGTCGGGGACGACGCCGTTCCGGTTCAATTGTTCGAGCGTGATGGCGACATACGAGACGCGTCCATCGTATGCGAGTTCGACTTTGGATAACATCTCTCCGAGGAGTCTTGTCCTTCCGAGCGAATTTTCTTCGTAAAGGTTGTGATAGATATAGAACGGGTCCACTCCGAGGTCGAGGAGGTTTGCAGTTATCCGGTGGACTTCACCGTCTGTCCTCGGAAAGCGGAACGATCCTGTGTCGGTCATTATGCCGGTGTAAATCCCTTCGGCTATCTCCTTATCGATGAGGTTGGAATCGTAGGCGGCGAGGCAGCGATACACCATCTCGGCCGTCGCAGGAGAGTCCAAATCGATCAACTGGTGATCGACGAAGTCCTGCGCTTCGAGATGGTGGTCGATGATCACTTTCTTAGCCTTGCTTTCCAGGAAGTACTTCTCGATACTTCTCAGGCGGCCCGGGTTGTTCATATCGAGTGCGATAAGCACGTCGGCGTCGAGAACAGTCTGGCTGTCTTTTTCCGGATCGAATTGCTTAAGCTCGTTGTGGTAATCGAGAAAAGTATGATTAGACGGCGTCTCACTGTGGTTGAGAACCACCGATTGCTTTCCCAATTTCTTGAGATACCTGGTTAGGGCAAGTTCGGATCCGAGCCCATCCCCGTCAGGGTTGACGTGCGTCGTCAGGACGAATTTCCTGTTTGAATCGACTATGTGCTTGAATGTATCGAGAATTTTGGTTCGGGATTGTTCTTCTGAATTTTCCATCCAATCTCCTGTTTAAGCTCATTATTCTAAACAAATTACGAAACGGAGGGGCAAAGATGTAAGGGGCCGGACGAAAAAGCCCTTGACTTTACCATGGGGGTAGTATTATTCCGGCAACGAAAGAGATTCTGCCCGTGCTGTCTATACAGCGGGCATTATGACAATAATGTCGGAAAAGAAAGATGTATCGAAACCG
>JAJYRM010000216.1 GCA_021794075.1 Bacteroidota bacterium
CATCGATGTCACTATTCCTAAAGGCATGATCACTGTGGTGACAGGTCCGTCTGGGAGTGGCAAATCGAGCCTCGCTTTCGACACTATCTATGCCGAGGGGCAGAGGAGGTACATAGAAAGCCTCTCCGCTTATGTCCGTCAATTTCTTGAAAGAATGGAAAAGCCGGATCTCGACGCGATAAGGGGAATAACCCCGACGGTCGCGATAGAGCAGAGGCGGCTAAGCCGAAATCCAAGGTCGACAGTCGCGACGATGACGGAGATCTACGACTACCTCAGACTTCTCTTCGGACGTGCGGGGACCGTCTACTGCACCAAAGGCCATGGCCCCGTATTTAGGTATTCGCCTGAATCGATATTGAGAGAAATGGATAAGTCCCAAGGAGGTAAGAGACTATATATTCTTTTTAATATGGTGGCTGGTGATGGCCGGAAGAGCATCGATGACCTAAGACGACGCGGCTTTTACCGGTTCGCGCTTCTCGAGAAGCCGACAGAGTTAATTGACTCAAACGTGGCTGACGTCCCCGATTCCGGTACACCCCTGGTACTTGCCGATAGGGTTGTGCCGGGAAGCGAAGGGTACGCGGAGAGAGTGATAGAGGCTTGCGAGCAAGGTTTTGCGAACGGGGGAGGAAAGATTTATATATGCGACGCAGATAGCGCGACCGTTCGGAGGTTCTCAAGCAGCTTCGAATGCTCGGTTTGCGGTTCTGCGTATCTTGAACCGGAGCCCCGCCTCTTCTCGTTCAACAATCCTTACGGGGCGTGCCCTGAATGTCAGGGATTCGGAACTGTCGTAGGTTACGACTGGCAGAAGACAATTGCCAATCCTTATTTGAGCATTCTTCATGGAGGGATCAGTCTGATTGCTGCTCCAGCGTTCGATATTTATCGCCGCTCCCTTTTGAAGGCTGCCGCGAGCGGAAAGATACGGCTCGACGTTCTCGTGAAGGACCTAACGAAGGCAGAATGGGACTTCCTCATTTCGGGAGACAAGAATTTCATTGGGATACACGGTTTCGTCAAGCATCTTGAAAAGAAATCTCACTCTTTCTCAGTACGTTATTTTCTTGACAAGTATAGGGGCTATGTCACCTGTCCCAGCTGCAAAGGCGCGAGGCTGAGAAAGGAGGCTCTCGCGGTTGAAATCGACGGTCAGAATCTCGGCGGCGTCGTTAGCATGACAGTCTCGCGCGCCCGGAAATTCTTCGAACTTGTCAGACTTGAAGGCGAGAGCGCGGTCATCGCGGGACAGGTTCTTGAAGAAATAAGAAAGCGAATCGGCTACCTATACGATATCGGCCTCGGTTACCTGTCATTGGATCGCCTCTCCTCCACGCTATCGGGAGGCGAGGCGCAGCGGGTCAATCTCGCCACAAGCCTGGCGTCGACTCTTGTGGCTACTACATATGTGCTTGATGAGCCGAGTATTGGTCTGCACCCGAGAGATATGGACAGGCTCGTCTCCATTTTGCAGAACCTGAAGGCATACAATAATACCGTGATCGTAGTCGAACATGACGCAGAGATGATGAAGAACGCGGACTACATAGTCGACCTTGGCCCCGGGTCGGGCGCGTTAGGCGGGGAGGTAATATTCGCCGGATCATACAACGGCCTGCTCGCGGCAGAAAGCTCCGTCACAGGCAAATACCTGCGCGGCGATCTGGAGATACCGCTTCCAAAACGGAGGAAGCCTGCAGACAAGTTCATACACATCAAAGGGGCGACTATGCACAACATGGCCGGCCTCGATATTGACATACCGCTCTATTCTTTCGTTTGTATAACGGGAGTAAGCGGATCCGGCAAGAGCACTCTCGTATACGACGTCCTTTACGACGCTTTGAAGGAGCAGGGAAGTAATTCACCAGTCGCTGAATCGAGGGAGAACGTTTCTCTTTCGACCAGCAGGGCAAAGGGAATCACTTTCGATTACTTCCCGGATTCTGTTGAGATGATCGACCAGAGCGCCGTGGGGAGAATCTCCAGGTCGAATGTCGCCACCTACAGCGGGACATTCGATTCGATAAGAAGTCTCTTCGCGAACACCCCGCTCGCGCGGGAGCGAGGGCTTTCGCCGAGCTACTTTTCCTTCAATGTGGACTGGGGAGGAAGATGCGAAGCTTGCAGCGGGGAAGGGATACAGGTTGTAGAGATGCAGTTTCTCGCCGATGTGACGCTCGATTGTGAAGTATGCGGAGGGAAGAGGTACAGCAGCGAGGCGCTCGAAATAAAGTACCGCGGTCTGAACATCGCCGAAGTTCTCGATATGACAGTCGCCCAGGGGCTTGAGTTCTTCTCCGATAGAAAGGAAGTTGTAAAGCCGCTTAACCTTCTTGAACGGGTCGGCCTGAGTTATCTGAAGCTGGGCCAGCGCCTCTCCACGTTGTCCGGCGGCGAAGCGCAAAGGCTAAAGGTCTCCACATTCCTTTCCGGGAGCAGCGAGACGGAGGTACTCTTTATACTTGATGAACCGACTACAGGTCTCCACTTCGAGGAGATATCGAAGCTCCTTGACGTCCTGTTTGAGCTTCGCGACAAGGGAAACAGCATCATAGTTGTCGAGCACAACCTCGACGTGATCAAATGCGCGGACTACGTGATCGATCTTGGACCTGAGGCGGGCGATGAGGGGGGAAAACTGGTCGCGGCGGGTACACCCGAAGAAATTACGCGGGTTAAGGAATCGCGGACGGGCGCTGCCCTGAAGAAAGTACTCGACTCTTAGCCGCACCTCCCCGAATCATGGCACAGCCGAAGTCCGTTTCTAGTACTGTGTCGCTATGTTGAACGCTATGAAGAACGAATTGAAGTTTGCCATCGGTTCGTTCTGCATGCTTTCTATGCCATGGGACATCGGAAGCACATAGTATCTCAGGCTGACTCCGATGAGGCTATTTGGATCGCTTCCGAAGTACGCCCCGATACCGAAGAATCCACCGCCGCTGAAATAGCCCCGGCCATGAGAGAAGCTGTACGAAAGTGGCTGATCGTACGGCGCCGCGAATATCGCATTGGGCCCGACTCCGGCGAAGATGTACGGCCTGAAAGAACTCGTGATCTCATTCTTGAAAAGCCTGTATTGCAGTCCGACCATCAGAGGTATTACCCACAGCTGATTTATTTTCCCGGGGATGAATTTCTGTCCGGTAAAGGGATCGTAATACGCAACTTCATTCGGAGCTTTCGCCTCCGAAATTACTAACGAGGCCATCCACGAAAGAGTCCCTGTAATCGTCTGCCTGTAGAACACCCCTCCGCCGAAGCCGCTGTTGCCTATCATTAGATCCAGCCCGAGCGCGTGGTGCCTCATGGTGGTAGTGTCCGGCGGAAGAAATTTCATCGGCATGTAGGTGTATTGGGTGTCAGGGTATGACGAGTTAAACGATTCCTGCGCTAACGCCGGAGCAGCGGCCAAGAGCACCAGAAGGACTATTTTCTTGTACATATTCTTAGGTCCTAAAAAGATATCGTGAACACCAAAATATCGTTCATTTTTCTGTTAGACACAGTACCGGGGTCTCATAAATAACGGAAATCCCGGCGCCGTAAGTTCCTCCAAACAGACATTCATACCTACTAGATCACGCGATACGCGTTGAACTTCAGATATTCGGTCTCCGGCATGGACGGCAGGATGGGATGATCTGGCGACGCGCCCGCACGATGAAGAAGCTGTAAAGTCCTGCCGGATCTCCCGGCTGCCGAAGCTATGACTTCTTCAAACGTGTCCCGGAATATGTGGTGCGAGCATGAGGCAGTCAAAAGAATTCCTTCATGTCTCAGTATACCGAAGAGCTGTTCGTGGAGCTTCCGGTACGCCGCCTTGGCGGCAGGAACGCTCTTTCGGTTCCTGGTAAAACTCGGTGGATCGCAGACCACGACG
>JAJYRM010000075.1 GCA_021794075.1 Bacteroidota bacterium
GCTCTGGTACAATCTCGCACCACCCGTGCCCCATCCTGGAAGCGGCGCTTCGCCGTTCACAAACACCGAATCATTCGCATCATCGAACCCCTCACCGATGAGCTTTGACATGTTTACCTGAAAAGTGATGCTCACCTTCGCGGTAACACCGGGCTTCTGGTTGCCGAAATATGCCAATGGAATTTGCTGCGAGGCATCGGTGGTTATGGAATCGGTTCGATTACCAGGAATATTTTCCCACATGCCGCCATTGGTAACGCTGTCGCGATAGGAGTTGGCTGAATTGATCATGACAAACTTGTAGTTGATGGTCTTCCCCGAAGCTGTATCAGGAAACACGACCGTCAGAGTGAAGATGGAATCGTTCGTTGTCGACTTGGCCATCCTGAACGCTATTCCACCCCAGTTTTGATTCCCGGAAGAACCATAATGCCCGGTGTCTCCTGCCATAACCTGGAAATCACCGCGTATGACAACCGTGTCTGTCGACGCGTTGAAGGTTCCGGCCTGCATCATAGCCCCCATGTGAACCTGAAAAGTGACATTCTCAGTAGCCTTTGTCGGGCTGCTCGCCGCCAGCGTTACCAAAAATGCCACGACCGCTAAAGCCGTTAAGCGCTTTAACATAGTGTTTCTCCTTGTTTTGATGTGTGGATAATTCCGAGACGCAAGACGTTCTGTGGTACTCCTGTGTCCATGAAGAATCCGATTAACGAAGTGCGCCCTATTTTTAGCCTCCGATATGAATCATTTGTATCTGACATCCTGTTAGTAAAACTCTCGCTTTGAATCATGACCTAAAATCCCACGGTCAAACCGAATTTCTGAATATTCTTTAGCAGGCCGTAATTCTGAAACGCATAGTCGATCTTCACGCTGAAGAAGGTGGAAATATCGTAATTCAACCCGACTCCAAGAGTCAGCCCTTCCTGGTTGTCAGGAACAAATAGGGATTTATACCCTACCCTTGCGAAGATCAGATTGTTCCATGAGTACTCCGCGCCCATGTTCAACGACTGCACGTTATCGCTTGGATGAATCGCGTCGACGGCCAGAGTGAGCCTGTTAAGTCTGGTGTTCAGCACATCCATCGCCAGCCCGACTCGGAAGATGAGCGGAAGAGGATAGGAATTTGTGTAATACTGTGCGGGGATTTGCGAGTTCGCGCCGGCGACTGAAGAGTTCGGGCTGACGGTCAACAAAATATCCTGGCCGTCAAGTCTCATATCGGTTCCGAAGTTCGCTATCTCCATTCCGATCTTCATGTCATTAAAAGGCGTGATGTAAAGGAGCCCCGCGTCCATCGCGAACCCGGTGGCAGACTCTCTCCATATCTGCTGCATGATCATCTTCGCCGTGCCACCGATTGAGAATCTATCGGTAAGGTTCCTCGAATAACTAAGTCCAATCTCCCAGTCGTTCGCGCTCCAGGTTTCACCCGTGCCATCCGGCTGGTCGACCGTGGTCACGTCGGAGTTTCCGTAAGCCAGGTTGGTAACGCTTAGCCCGATAGCGTTGTCTTCGTTCAGCGCTACGACCGCGCCGAGGAAATTAAAGGAAGTGCCGAGCAGATAGTTTGTGTGTTCGATGAGGACCTGAGTTCTCCCACCGCGAGAGATACCGGAAGGATTCCAGTAAAGCGCGGTGGGATCGTTTGCCACCGCCGTGAAGGCGCCTCCCATCGATACTGCTTTCGGTCCAACTCCGATCCCCAGAAAGGGCGCGGCGGTAGTGCCGACTTTGTTCTGGGCAAATAGCTGGCCCGCGGCCAGGAGAATCACAACGATCAAGTATCTATTCTTCATGTGTCGCCTCGCTTACTTTATGATGGCCAGTTTGCCGTACTTCTGACCGACGCCTGGCGCGTCGACGAGGAAGAAATAAACCCCGTAAGCGACTTCCAGATTGCTGCTGGTCCGTAAATCCCAGTCGATGGAACCGTTGTCTATGCTCTGGCCCGCGGGCATTTCAAGTTTCCTCAGCATCTCGCCTCTGACTGTGAAGATGTAGACCACGGAATTCTTGGGAAGGTGAATGAACGAAATCTTCCGCTCACCCCTTCCGCTCGTGATTGTAGGGGGGAGAGGAGGCTCCTGTGAAGTAGCGGCGACATACGGATTCGGTACAGCTTTTATGTTCGCCATGGAAACCGCCGCCAGTTTCTGGTCAACCTTCGCCGCCTTCGTGCTTATCTCCAACACGTCGGTACCTACGAACGGCTTTGTCGTGAAGAGTTTTAGCGTGTCACCCGCAGTAGGAAGATGGTTCGTGCTGTCAGTGCCGCTCACGGTCATAAGCCATGTGAAGTAGACGGAGTCCTGACCAGCAGTTCCTTTCCCATTCTCGAAAAAGAAAACGCGGTCCAGCGGAGCGAGTACGCCGCAATGCTGACCGTAAGCAGTGCAGTTCGCCTCCTGAAATCCATAAGGCACCAGTTCACCGCTATGCGGATCATACACCCTGAAATTAGTGTTCCGCTTCGGGAAGGTTACCTGGCGTACGACGGCTCCCGTCTGTGGATTTATTTGCGTAAGAGTGATCTCAGTAGAAGTATCCGCGGACGCGGAGGTCGAATCGAACACAAACACATAATCTCTTGGATATGCGATGCCCGTTTGCTGCACCCCCGCAATCTTCATTGGCATGAAGTTGTAAGGAAGGTGCGGAAGTTCCGGAGTAGTGTTCCAGCCTGAAGCTGCCGTGTTGAATGTGACGCTCCAGTCGTTCACAACATTCACATACATTCCATCAAACAAATATTTGTCCTTATCGCCCTGCCCCGACGAAGGGCTGATCGGTATCCTGGTCGCTCCGCCGGAGGCTGAAAATTTGAGCGTGTCAGGATTTGTAGAATCGGAATAGTCGACGACATAATATCCGTCTGTAATTCTAATCACGCCGTTCAACGAATCAGAAAACCCGACTCTGAACTTCTTATCCGGCACGAGCTTCGGATCCACAACGGAGACATAAACCTTACCGGTTCCGAGCACTTTTCCGACAGGGGACATCAAGTTCGGGGCGTCGGGACCGACGTACCCAGCCGTGGGCGACTGCGGAATTACGGTAACCGTGTTGACATCGGTTCTTACCTGCCCGTTCGACGAGACGTTTATATACTTCGGATCTTCCGCTGGATACGTGTCCGCTTGCGGGTCGCCGGTCGTGTATGCGCAAACCGCGTAGTAATATCTCTGTCCGTTCTGGAGACCTGTATCGGAGAAAGTATGGACGAGCCCGCCGTCGTCTCCGAGATAAAACATCGGTAGTTGTGAGAGATCCTGAGACGGGGGAAGGAAATTTCCGCGGATGCCGTCATCCAGATCGTACGTGGCAAGCTCGGCTCCTCCCGCTTCAGTGAAACCGGGATCGGTCGAACGGTATATCTTGTAGCCTTCAAACGAGGGGGCCGACTCAGCAACATTGTCCCACTCCAGAGTCACTTTCTTGTCCCCGGGGATCGCCTTCACATGAGGTTTCGGCGGAGGCATGACGAAGTCGTAGTTCTTGTCATATATTCGCTGAACAATCTGCTTGTTCCTGAAAATCTGGCTCGAGTCCGCTCCGTAAACGAGTGCCAGCGAGAAACGCTCGGTTTGGTTTGGAAGGAGCGGGAAGTAGCCCGATGAATAAATGAAGTCTCCGTCCTGCGGCAGCGCCGGAATAACGTCGAAATATCCGGGAACCATCCTGCTCCAGAGAATCTCGCTGTTGTTCATCGCGGGTGAAGCGGTCTGGTTAAAGAAGTTGAAACTAGTCAGACCGATCTGGTCGGACTCATTCACGTCCGTCTTGTCGAAATGCGGTTCTCCGTTAGTCGGCCTGCCGTCTCCTTCGCCGACGTCGTTCGTATTCGCGACGCCATCAGCGCCTAAGTCGTCACGCTTTGGATCCCAATTCCCGTTTTCGTCGCCCGACCAATGGGACTTGATCACCCCCGGATACTTGCCGGTAACAGGATCTCGGTCCTGCGTGTAGTCCGGCACCCAACCGGAGACCATGTTGCCAGGTCCGCTGTCACGGCTTTCGTCAATCATCGAGTTGCTGGTGCCGCCGCCGGTAAAGTAGTTTCTGTAGTAAAGTGGCCGCTGATCTGTTTTGTAAACCTGTCCCTGAGTTGTCATGAAAACGCGCTGATAATGTATGCTGTAGTTCTCGTCTATCAGTCCGTTCAGGTTATCATCCAGACCGTTATTGGGGGTCTCAGTAAGAGTGTCGCCGTCGTAGATCTTGTAGGCGACTCCCAGCGAGTAAACGACGGCGGTATCGGTGCTGCTTTTCAAAAGCGTGTCGAGCCGCACCACCGTCCTGGCATAGGTCGTCGGATTAATCGTAATGATTTCATTTGTCGGCCAGCTGGAGCTGGGACCCGGGCTGGTTCTGGATAGAATCCTGGACATAACATATGTATTCGCGGCTGAGTTGAAGCTGAAATCCTGCTGCCCGAATTTCGGGCTGCTTGGATCCACCGCGTCGTTGTCGTTGTCGATGCCGTCAAACGGATTACCTGGGCTCTCCAGATAAGCATATCCGACAAACCCGATGTTTCTCCTTACTCCGTTGAGGACGCGGTTGAGGGGGATCCAAAGAGGATCGCTGGTCCTGTCGTCTGAGTCCCAAGTATATGTAAGGTTGTTGTTCACGTCGAAGAAGCCGAGGTCATCCTGACAATCGACGTAAGTCTGGCCGACGTCGCCAACGCATCCTCCTACCACTTCTCCGAACACAGTCTTCTTATAGACAGTGGTGCCTATGTTGGTAATGTCGTAGAGCCAGAAAAGCACATCCTGCGCCTGCACCTGCGACCATTGCATTCCCCTTACCCTGACCACGATTCCGATGCCGTTCCTCGTTGTATCGGTCGAGTCGGGATGGAATGTATAACTTGTCCGCTGTTGGACGCTGTTATCCGGAGCATCGTCCATGACCCAGTACGATTCCTGATCAGCGCTGAACACACCTTTACCGAAATAGCCGTTCCACTCAGCCTGGCCGGTAGAGTCCACCCAGTCGGGGTGATCGGGCCAAACGGAAGGCCATGATGACGGAATGTTGCTTAGCGAAACGGTATCCTGCCGCGGGTTGACATAACCCGGTTCGGGCTCGAATCCCTGGAAATGCCCATCGGCTGGATCTGTCTTCGCGCTCTGCCCGCTCCTCGGTCCCGGCGAAATGGTCACCGAATGGACCGTTCCGTAAATCGGCTTGCCGTCCTTGCCGACACCGACAGGATATGTTCCGGGAAGTTCCACCCCGACAAGCGGGGTCACGTCGCCAATGTAGCTGTCCTGTGTCTTCGGGAAAGGCCAGGCGCCGCGAATGTCGTTCGGATCCGTACCGGATATCTGGCCGTTGTTTCTGAAAGTGATCGCGACGCGGTTGCCATCATGGATGCCGAAGCGCACGTACAAAGCGCTTCCCCTATGAGTCTTCGCGTACGGGATTAGATTATCCTGCAGCTGGCCGTACGCGGTAGCGCCGCATGAGGCCAACAGGAGTATCGATATAATAACCTTGCGCATGAGTCTGCCTTTGCGTTAGAACGAGTAGGTAATTCCAAGTTGTATTCTGCGAGGGGGAGCGTAATAGTTCGCCCTCGTGTAATAATCCTGAACTGTAGCTATACGCTGGGACGGATTGCTTTCCAGCAGGTGCTGCTCGTATAGAGACCATCCCGGCTGGCCGCTGTCGTAGAAAACGTCGAGGGCGTTCTTCGTGTCGAGGATATTGTCAATCCTCGCGAAGAGAGTGAACGTCGATCCGCCTACTCGGAAATCTTTGTATATGCGTGCGCTCAAATCGTATATCGCGGGTTTGACCTGCGAGTTATAGAGCAGCTCGCCTACGTTTGAGGTTGAAGTAAGTTGCGGCGTGTAAGGAGTTCCGCTCCCAAATCTGAATATCAGGCTTCCCCCCCAGTCGGCGACGCTCGCGTAGTTCAGCGTCGCATTCACCGAATGCCTTTGGTCCCAATCCAGAGGAATGAGTTGGGTTTCCGGAAGTGTCCCACCTGTTCTGAGATTGTATGCGGCCTGCGGATCTGAAGCGTCACCTTTTGCTATCTGGAAAGTGTAATCGAGCGACGCCGAGATCCCTCCCGTAAAACGCTTGTTGAACGACAGCACGATTCCCCGTATGTATGCGAAATCTGTGTTGACGTATTTACTGTAGATTGCAGATCCGCCATAGACGTACTCTATTTCGTTGAGAGTTCCGGCCAGATTTCTTATGTCGTTGAAGTAAGCTGTAATGTCCATCGCGATGTCTTCAGTCAGCTGCTGCTGAAGCCCCAGCTCTCCTTTTGTGGTTTCCTCGGGATTCAGATTAGGATTCCCTATCACGCCGAGATCTGTACTGCCGCCTGTGACGTTGAGCTTATATCCGGGGTTCTCGTACAGCCGGTCGAAGGACGGCATCTGGAAGAAGAGGCCGTACGAGAAATGCACGATTCCCCTGTCGGTAATCGGAAAAGACACACCAAGCCTCGGACTGAGCTGCCATTTGTTGCTTGCGTTCTTGTACCAGTACTTCATTCTCGCAGCGACCGCATCTGCAGCCGTCCCGCCTGGCGCCACGATGCTGTCCTGGTTTTCCGGTTTCAAAGGGACATAAATGTTCGGATCGGAAGGATCGGCGAGGACCTGGCCATCCGGTCGAAAGTAATCCAAGCGCACGCCGACGTTCACTATCAGCGACTTGAACTCCATCTTGTCCTGGGCATATGCCGAGAAGAGCTGCGGCCTGTGCAAGTACATCAGGTTGCTCTGGTTCGAGAGTGGAGGGATCACCACGGGACCTATCAAGTACGGATTTCCATCGACAACCGGGTCTCGGTTGATATCGATGGGTGACATCTGGAGATTGATATTGTGAAGAAATATCTGATACTGGTCGGCTTCCAGGCCCACCTTCACCATATGCGTCGGAGTAACCTGGCTGGTTATATCGAACTTCGCCACGTACGTGTCGGTGCTGTGAATGTTATGCGCCATGTTTGTCCCGCCCGAATAAAATGTCGCCTCGGGCTGGACCAGCAAGGATGTGTGGACATATTGTTGGTCGAACGGATCCTGCCTTGAAAAGAGATCGGACAGTGCAAGTGGGCTCTGATCGAGATACTCCCTGTAGTCTTTGAAATAGTAAGACAGCCCGAGCGTATAAAATGTCGTAGCGCTCAGTGTCTGGGTAAGACTGAGAGTGTTCATATAGCCCTTGTCGAACCTGCTCAATAGTCCGTCTGGGTTATATTTATAGTTCCAGTCGAAATTCTTTCCCCTGCTGTTGTCGAGCATAAAATTGTATGCCAGCTGGACTTCCGGCGTAATCTTATAAGTGATCTTCCCTTGCCCGAAAATTTCCATGTAGGGGTTCATCGAAACAAGTTTTCCATTGCCGGTTTCCTGGATTATCCAGTCGGCGGGGCTCGGCGCGCGCGTGTCGCTTATGTCATATGTGTTGAATTTCCTGATGCCGTACTCGTAGCCGTCGTCGTAACGGTACCTGGCGTCGACATAAAAGAAGAGTTTGTCTCGAGCTATCGGGCCGTCGAGCGATCCTTCAAGCCAACTGGTGTTGTTTGGATTTGTCCTCTGCAGACCGGTGAAGACGTTCGAGTTGCTGGTTACGTAGCCTCCGCTGTAAGCGGTAAACATTCCGTGGAAAGCGTCACCGCCGGATTTTGTGGCTATATTTACGATCCCGCTCATCGCCTGTCCGTACTCAGCGTTGTACGCCCCGGTCACGACCTGCATCTCCTGTATTGAATTGGTGTTGACATCGACGACGCTCTTTCCGTTATAAGCATCAGTCACGGGTATGCCGTCGATCATGTACAGGACTTCACCTGAGCGGCCGCCCCTTGAATGCAGGTCACCGTTCCTGTCGACGTAGATGCCTGCCTGCAACTGAAGGACATCCTGAAAACTCGTGACGGGAAGCGCCTGGATCTCCTTGCTGTCCACGACGGCAGTGGAAGCGGTGAGGTCTTTCCTCACGAGAGGACGCTCAGCCGTGATAATGACGGCCTCCGTCGTCACAGCCGATTCAGATAATTGGAAGTCGACAGTCGTCGTAAGGTCGATCGAAACGCGGTTGTCCTTGATCTCCACCGGTCGGTATCCAACTGCGGAAGCGCGAAGCATGTAAGAGCCGGGAGAGACATTCAGGATGACGAAACGACCCTCCATGTCGGTCGCGGCGCCCATCGATGTTCCGACAACAAGTATGCTCGCGCCGATAAGCGGCTCTTTGGTGACCGCGTCCACGACCGTGCCGGCCAATTTTCCCGTATCCCCGGCGAGAGCTTCGAGTGAGAACAGTAGTACGATCATCAAACTGGTAAGTCTTCGCATGCTTTACCTCAGTCTTGATTTTGCCGAAGGAGTTCCTTCGGAGGTCATGAGAGCGCCGCAACTCTCTCTCACTATTAGCGTTGGAGAAAATGTCGTGTGAAGTATCTCCATCTCGGGGTGTGACATCCTCGCCACGAGGCGCTCGATCGCGAGTACCCCCATCTGGAACATCGGCTGACGCATTGTTGTCAGTCTCATGAGGCGCGCGAGCTCGATGTCATCGAACCCGACCATCGCAACGTCTTCAGGAACTCTGAGACCTTTCTCATTCAGCGCCGCGATCGCTCCGAAGGCCTGTATGTCCGACGAGATGAAAAAGGCATTTGGCATATCCGGTCCCATCGCAATAAAATCCAGCATCGCCTCGTAACCGGAATCCCTGTTGAAGCCATCGTGCCTTGTGTTCTTCCCGCACCTCACAATCGAATCGGAGTACGGTATGCCTTGCTCCTCCAAAGCGCGCCGATATCCTTGCAAGCGTTCGAGCGCCGGCGTGCTCATGGACTGTGCGTTCACCATCCCCACCTTTCGATGCCCGAGCTCCAGCAGATGGGTTGTGGCAGTGTACGCCCCTTCGGAGTTGGCCACAGAAATAGAATCGAAACTGGGAGAGACAGCGTCCACGAGGCCGACAGGAAGGTTGCTTTCTTTAAGATCAGCGAGAACCCGGTCCGGCATTTTCATTGAGAAGAATAGAATGCCGTCGACTTTTCCTCTCCGAAGCGCTTTGGCGACGTAGCTTTCCACTTCATCGGCGTGTTCGACGCCGTAGAGGACGAGGTCGTAGCCGTACTCGGATACCTTTTCCTGCACGCCGCGGAGCACTTCCATGAAGAAATAGCTTGTGAAGAAGGGAATTACTGCGGAGATGGTTTCGGACTGCTGGCGCGCGAGGCGTTGGGCATAGGTATGTGGTTGATAGCTAAGTCGTTTAGCTACCTCAGTGACCCGTGTACGGGTCTCGGGAGTTACGCTCGGATTGTTGTTCAGTACCCTGGAAACGGTACCGATGCCGACACCAGCCTCCCGCGCGATGTCATAAATCGTTATTTTTTTCGCCATGCCCTGACGTTTTGCGGAAACGCTTCCAAGCTTAAAGAAATGAGATCACTCTGTCAAGTCATTTCTTTCCCCTTTTATGAATTCTCTCGGAACCCCTTCCGAAACCAATGCTTATAACAGTGACATGGATCACCACCAACTGCTTACTGTACCATCTCCCATCTTCTCGATCAATCTGTGTTCAAAACAACTCTCCGTCGAGTTCCCTCACTTGAGAAGGAGCATCTCTCTACTCTCCCTGTACAGCCCGGCAGTCAACCTGTAAATGTAAACTCCGCTTGAAAGTCCGTTTCCATCAAACATTATTGTGTGCTCACCCGCCGACTCCTCTCCGTTGACGAGCGTCTGCACTTCTCTTCCCAGGACATCATACACTTTTAACGTAACGAAGCTCCGGCCGGGAAGCCTGTAGCTTATCGTCGTCGACGGGTTGAAGGGATTCGGATAGTTCTGGTTCAATCTATATCCGGATGGGTTTACCGGAGGCTTCTTCACTCCAGTCACTTCGACACTGTCTATGCGAATCGAATACGCGCTGTCCGAACTCGCGGACATCTTTATGAACAAAACACCGCTCGCCTTGTTGTAGTAGAAACCCGTCTTTGAGTTTTCGAGCGAATCTCCGGAACCGGCGCGGTTCAGCGACAAACTTCCAATCTGCACGGCAGCAGGGTCGTACGATATCTTGTGAACTTCGCAGATGTATACTCGACTCGACGGTTTGCCGGCGTAGTTTCCTAACGACTGTCCGATAGAAATATTCAATACGTTTGCCCCTCCGCTCCCCGCCGTTGTCATCTCATCTTCGAAAGTAGTCTCCGCGAAAGCACCCGATTGATAATCGAGTGAAGTTCCATCGTCTTCATACATCGTAAAACTGCTCGCTATACCCGGATCCGGATAGATCGAGAGCATGATGGTATCCGCAGGGTACTGGCCAACGTATTGCATCACCGGCTGCATCGGTATGATGCTTCCGGCCTTGACGAAAAGAGGGACCTCATTTATCGGCGCGTCAACCGCGATGCTTGTACCTCCGTTGTACACCTTGTCGTTCCAGTAGTCGATCCATTTTCCCTGCGGAAGATAAAATGTCTGGCTCGTCTGACCGGACTGCACTACGGGAGCTACAAGGAAATCGTCCCCCCACATGTACGCGGAACTTTCATTCGTCACGTTCGGGTCATCCGGATACTCCAACACGAGTGGACGCGCGAGCGGAACCCCGGTCTTATAAGACTCGTAGGCCATTGTATAGTTATACGGCAGCAGTGAATAGCGAAGATCTATCATCTTCCTGACGATGCCTTCGGTGGAATCTCCGAACACCCATGGCTCAGTCCCTCCAAGCCCGTCATACCCGTGAGCCCTCATCAGAGGACAGAATGCGCCGAACTCCATCCACCTAGTATAGAGTTCGGGTGTCGTCGGACTGCTCCCGGTGAATCCTCCTATGTCGGAATTGTGATAGACGATTCCCGACATGCCCATGTTGAGAAGCAGCGGCAGCTGAACGGCGAGTCCGGAAAAAGTCTTAGCCACATCGCCGGACCAAGTAACGGTGCCGAACCTTTGTATGCCGGCATAACCGGAACGCGTTAGATTGAAAAGACGCCTGTTCGGAAAGCTGTTGTTAAATCCATCAAAAAGAGTTCTTGCCCAAAGAAAATCATAGACATTGTGGACTTCGAGGTCGGGTCCCATATAGAATTGCATATCGGTATAGTCTCGTTCCGGTTCCCCCAGATCGGTCCACAATCCGGAAACGCCGGTGTTGAAAATGTGCTGGTACTTGCTCCACCACCAACTCTGCGCCGCCGGGTTCGTGATATCGAGTAGACCGGCGTCGCATCCACATGACCACCAATTACTAATCGTATAGTTCTGGCCCGTTTGATTTTTCGCGAAGTAACCCTGCTGACCGGCAGTTTGGTAGTTAAGCGAATTAGCCGTGATATACGGCTCAGTAATTACTATCGTCTTGAACCCCTGCGAAAGGAACTGCGAAGTTATCTGGATCGGGTTCGGCCATGCCGCGGTGTTCCAATCGAGATCTCCCATGTTAGCGAACCAGTAGAGATCCAGGACAATCGCGTCGCACGGGATGGTATCGGCGCGAAACGTCTGGATAGTCTGCTCCGCTGCCTGATAATTTCGGTAACCGTATTTTGACTGGATGTACCCATAAGCCCACTTGGGGAGGAGAGGCGCTCTCCCGGTCAACCAAGTATAATCGGAAAGGATGCCTGTATAAGTTGGGTCATAAATCAAGTAGTAAGACAGCTCACCTCCGTACGCGATATAACCGAGAATATTCGGATCCGAACTGCCGATATTGAAATACCCTTTGTACGTATCGTCAAAGTAAATCCCATAATGATTGGATGATACTATGAACGGAATATTCACATTCATTGTCGCCGGCATGCCGCCTGTCGGATAGCCGCCGTGCTGTTCATTAAAGCTGTCGAAATTGAGTCCGCGCAAATCTAAGCTTGTCCCGCGCTCTCCGGTTCCGTAGAAATGTTCGGTCGGTTGAATCGCGAAGTTCGCGAGACGCTGTGCCCCGTAGGATATTAGTCCTCCGGAATCCGGCTCGCCGACCAGAAGCCGGTTGCCCGCGTCACGGAAGGTCAACCTCAGCGGATACTTCTGACATATTACATTCAGCGCGGAAGTTGTCATGACAAGCGCTGAGTCGTCGTTGGTAACCGTGACGGCGACTTGTTGATTCGAGTCTGGGATTACAACAATCGATCTGGGAATCCGGGACGAGGGGGAAGGCAGGTAATCGACCCGCACGATGTTAGGCCTGTAAAACATCAGCGTTATTGCAGCCGTATCCGCGTGGATCGTTACGACATTCCCATTTGAAGAGTAGGAAGTGAAGTTGCCGAGATAAGATTGCGCCGGAAGAGATCCTGCCATCAGGAAACAAATGGCAGACGCAAATAACAATTTCCGAATGTTCATTTCAGACTGACCCTGCCTAGTTTTTACTAATTAAATGAACGGTACGAAAACATAAAAGGCTGTCCCATGATTAATAGGACAGCCTTGGAGTACCGGCGCCGATGCCCCGGCCTATTGCTCCGGAGCTAAGGAACGCGAAGAGTTATCACTTACTCTTCTCGAGCAGCTTCACCTGCGCTGGGGAGTAACCGAGCGCTTTGAAATCCATGACACCGTTTTTCGAGTGACACGAGTTGCATGAGAGGCCGGCTTTTTTCACGCCGTGGTTCACGGAGATGTAAGACGTGCCGGGCACCTGCATCGCCATCCATTCACCGCTCCATTTGAGCCCCATGGCCTCGTAAGGTTTCATCCCGGCATCAATTGCCTCTTTCACATTACCGGTCTTGTTATAGACTTCCCTGTTTGGAGCGAGAAGAAGTGGGAACTGGGCCGTTTGTGGATCATCTTTCAGGAAAGCCATACCGGGAGCCTGCCACATCTTAAGCTTCTTGTCGAAGAGCATCACCTGTGTCAACGCTCTCACCGGAAATATCTTCGCTCCTGAAGTGCTTATGTTCGAAGTGGCAAAGGCCATCCAGCTCTGCGCGGCCTTCTCGCCTTGCTTGTTCGCCACGCGCCAGATGTAATCCGGGTGTCCCATCTGGATAGTATCGGTCGGAACCCACATATTCGGGATGGAAGGAATCTTGTCGTATTTGGAGAGCTCGCTATATTTGCCGTTGATGTTATCCTTCACCGGCTTGCCCCAGTTCTCATAGACGATGCCGCTTGCCTGCGGGATATGGCAAGTCTGGCAAGCGAGCTTCTGCGTGTGTTCGTTGAGGACTGCGGCATTCTTTCCGGAGTGCGGATCTTCACCGTGACACTTCGTGCATGTGACAGGGACGTTGGGAAGATCATTCGCTACCATGTCGGACTCGTACTGACCTTTGGCAATTTTGTGATGCTCGGTGACATGGCACGTGATGCATCGCATCCCCGCCGCCGCATGGACATCGTTTGCCGGCGTGTAAGGCGTCCCTCTCTTATAGTCGCAAGAGAAAGAATGCTCATGGCATCTAAGGCAAGCCTCGTTGGTCGGGATTTTTGTTATGCTGAGCGCGGCTTTCATTGACATATCCTCACCCCAATGTACGCCGGTGGAGTCTTTCACCAGAGTCGCACGCTTCTGCCAGTCATAGTCTTTGGCGTGGCAGACAAGGCAATCGACAGTGTTCTCCTCAGCTTCGGTGACGTGCTGACCGGGCATTGGTGGTTTCGACAATGAGCCGATATGGCACAGACCACAGCCCGCCGACTCAACGGTGAACTTTCCATTGGTGGAAGCGGTCCAGTTGGCCGGGCAAGTGGAACCTGCGAGCGCGCACTCCCTATTAATCATCCCCCACATTGAGCTGTCAGGGAGTCCTTTTACGTTTCTGATCGGGGAGGCCAGGTTCCAGTGAACCGAGTGGACGATGTCGTTGAGCGCGTTTTCATGACACATCGCACAGGTCTGCGCTCCCTGATATCCGTTTTCCTTGATGACTTCATTTCCGGGGTGAACCCACTTCTTAAGCAATCCGTTGCTCTGCTGCGCGTAGACTGAACTCGACAGCAGTAATACAAATACGAGAATCGTTTTCTTGATCTTCATCTTCGTCTCTTCCTTTTTGAAGGTACTTATTGTAAATGGACCACAATGAAGTAAGATGCAGGAAGCATGCCGGACTCCGCTTCCAATTCGCTGCAAGTACGTGACGCGTCTCCACTATTGTGGTATTTTGCTGGTGTAGATTGCGGATTAATTACACTGTCGGGTAATCCGACATGCGAATAGTATCGGTAATCGGTATGTAAGAAATTAGGGGGAAGACCGACAGATTATCGGACGATCTACAATGAAGTTTCCGATCTGAAGAACATTACTGAGGCAATTGTTCCTGCCAGGCCGAAAAGTCCGCCTATCAAAAATGCGGTCGGGATGTTGGACACGTCCGCGATAACTCCGAAAGCCAGCGGGCCCAGTACCTGGCCGGCGCTGAGAGAAGTAGTGAACGCTCCGTTTACAGCACCCATACCGAAAACGCGGCCTCTTTCGGTCCTGATTGCAATGGCTGACGCACGCGCGATGGAGCTGAACGAGCCCATGCATACAGTTAGGATGGAAAACATCACAAAAGTGTGCGAGAAGGTTATGGCACACATCGATAACGCGCTCAACACGCCTCCCCAAAAAATAAAATTGACTTTCTGGGTCGGAAATCTATCGACGAGCAATCCGAAAGGATACTGGATCAAAGAACCGAATAGCATGTAGAGCGAAAGGATGAGGCCGATGCTGGCAAGGCTCATGTGATCGGTACCTACAGCAAGGAGAGGAAAAAATGTGTTGAAACCCCATCTGTAGAACCCGCGCGTAAACATGTATGACATTATGCCGATCATGGGTTTGTCCTTGAAAACGGGCATCAGGCTCTTGAAATATTTCCCCTTCTGTGAACCATGTCTTTTGATTGCGCGGCTTTCCGGTACAAGCAAGAGAGTAAACAGCATTACAAGGAGTGAGAGGACACCCATGGCGTAGAATGGGGTGTTCATGTTGAAACGGTCGGTGAGATATCCACCAAGCAGCGGGCCGAGGGCCATACCGCCAAAGAAAGAGATGAAGAAGAGATTCATGTACTTTCCCTCTTGCCCGGGAGGAGTCAGATCTCCGATGTAAGCCTGAGCTATCGGGGAGACCAATACTGCCGAGAATCCCTGAAGGATTCGTATGCAAGTTAGTTCAAGTGGATTTACAGCAATCACGTACAGAGCAGATACGATTGCAAATAGAAAAAGTCCGGCAACCATAAGATTTTTTCTGCCGTGCTGATCGGAGAACCTGCCAACGATCGGGGCAAATATGCTGCTCGACAGGGCGAACCCCGCGAAGATAATCCCAAGCTCGATGCCGTTGGCATTCATGCTCTTTGCGTAAAGGGGGAGGATAGGATCCACAGATCCAAGCCCGAGCATAGTAATTACTGTGGCAATGAATAATATTATGAATATTCTTTTGTTCATTTGAATAATTCGGGTTTCGGGAGGATCACTTGAAGTTTTATTTCAAAGACGCCAAGCGGCGTGTGACGCGCGGGAATGAAATTCCACCACCGGGTGAGCGATGAATGGGGTCCTCGGGAATGAGCCTTGTGGAAAGAGATCCGGTGTCTTACTCTCCAGAATCAAGAATGTTGCGAAGCACGGAGAGAATTTCACTAGGCACATACGGTTTCTGGACAAAATGGTTCGCGCCCGCTTCTGAGAGCCGGGACCTTAGTTCCGGGTCGATGAAACCGCTGGCGATTATGACTTTAACTTTCGGGTCGATAGACTTTATCCGCGTGAAGACCTGGTCTCCGCCGAGTTTCGGCAGTCCAAGATCGGTTATCACAACATTGATCGACTCCTGATGGATCGCGAATTTTTCAAGCCCTTCCTCGCCGTCCTCTGCCGTAAGGACGGAATACCCTCGCGGGACAAGCACGTCAAGCATCATATTGCGGAGCATCTCCTCGTCTTCAATGACGAGTATAGTTTCGGTTCCTCCGGGGTAGACCGTTGAACTCGCTGCCGACTCTTTTTCACTTTCGATTTTGGCGGAAGGAAGATAAATCTCAAATGTCGAGCCCTTGCCGGTGTCGCTCTCCAGGTTAATAAACCCGCCGTGACTCTGAACAATGGAATACACAACAGCAAGACCAAGCCCCGTCCCCTTCCCCGGTCCCTTTGTTGTGAAGAACGGGTCGAAAACTTTCCGTCTCGTTTTTTCATCCATGCCGGTCCCTGTATCGGTAACCGAGACGACAATATATTCGCTATCGGCTGCCGCGGGAAATTTCGAAACAGCATCTTCTCTTCCCATGAGCGCGGATGTAACTAACACAGTTCCTCCCTGAGGCATGGCATCCCTGGCATTTATGAAGAGGTTCATGAACACCTGGTGCAGCTGCGTGGAATCTCCGACAACGGCAGGGATTCTCTCGTCAAGGTTTGTCGCGATCGTAATTGTCCTTGGAAAAGTTTCTGTCAAAAAGGCAACGGTATCACGGATAACTTCGTTGACAGCAACAGGCTTGAAGAGGGTCTCGGTTTTCCTTGCGAAAGTAAGGAGCTGACTCACAAGGGCGGCTCCCCTCTCGGAGGCCTTCTCTATCGATTCAATGCTTCTCTTCGTGCTCTCCTTGTCGAGGCCGTTCTCCTTAAGGAGCGCCGAATAGCCCATAATCACACCGAGAAGATTGTTAAAGTCATGCGCGATGCCGCCCGCCAGAGTTCCGAGGCTCTCCAGTTTCTGGGCCTGGATTAGTTGATGTTCCAGCTCGTTCCGTTTAGACTCGATCTCTCGAAGTTCCTCCTCAGCCCTCTTTCGAGAAGTGATGTCGCGGATAACACCGACTGAACCACGGACCTGACCATTATTGTACGGCGTGGCATCAATCTCGCCTATGATCGTCGTTCCGTCTTTTCGTCTCAACGTTAGTTCCAGATTTTTCGTCGGCTGGCCGGTGGTCTGAGTTTTCCTGAATGAATTACCAGCGCGTTCCACATCACCGGCTTCAATGAATTCCGTGAAATGTCGCCCGGTAATTTCCTCGACGCTAAGTCCGAACATCCGCTCGCAGGAAGGGGAAACGTAAATGACGATGCCGTTCGATCCCGAAACAAACACGGTATCCGTCATCTGCTCCATTATCGACCTGAATCTTTCCTCGCTTTCCCTGATCGCTTTTTCCGCTAGCTTTCGGACGGTAACATCCTGTATGAAGCCGTGCCATGTGATGCTTCCGTCGTTCTCGCGAACAGGCATGGATCTTCCTTCGATCCAGACCTCACCTTTCACGGGATGTATATACCTGAACTCATCATGCCACATCGTCATGGTGCGTGTGGATTCGGCAATCGTCGCGAATATGTGACCAACATCGTCCGGATGAAAATGAGCGAATACCGGAGACAGGTCATTGGCAACATCCTCGGCCGAATAGCCATAGATATCCTTTATCGCGGAACTCGCGTACGGCATGCAGGCCGTGCCGTCCGGCCTCATGCGAAAAGAGTGTATGAGCCCGGGCGCGGACTCCGCGACCATGGCTATCCTGTCCCGCTCTTCGGACAGCGCCGCCTCGTTTCTTCGGCTTTCCTCGTCCACTTCCATCGCATCCAGAGCGAACGAAATATCTAGGCCCATTTCCTCGAGGAGTCTAATGATCTCCGGCATGAAGATGTCAGTTTCATAGGCATAGATCGTCAGAACACCAACGACCTCTCCCTTGATGTGGAACGGTACCGCGGCCGCGGCGTTCAACTTGTACTGAAGGAGTACTTCCTTCCAATGTTTGGTCTCAATAAGGCCGGGAACGTCATTGCTTGTTACGACGCGGTCTTCCTTTATGGCCGAACTTAGAAGACCGTCACGGTATTGTGGCAGCTCGATATCAACGACGGAATACGGACGATCTGGAATTCCCGATCCCTTCCATTCATTCAACTCGATGTGGTGAAATTTCTTGTCGTACAGTCCGACGGCCGCCAGTGGAAATTCGCCGAACTGGAGCGCGAGATCGCAGATAGACGCGAAGAGTTCCCTGCGCCCTTTAACGCGGACAATCGTTTGATTAATCTGACTTAGCGCGGCATAGAGCCTTGTGAGATATCTTATCCTGTCCTTTGCCTGTTTGGCTTCTGTGATGTCCTGAAATGTTCCTCTTATCTTGACAACTTTCCCGTCTTCTTTTATCGGGTGGCCTATGGTCCTTACCCACTTGCGATGTCCGTCCGCGGCCCTCAACTCGAGTTCGAGATCGTATGACTTTCCATTCTCGATGGCTTCCTTCACGGCAGACTCTATGCGTTCTCTGTCTACTCCTTCATAGAAGCTCAACCCCATCGTGGCGTTCGTCTCCATGCCAAATTCAAGCCCGTGAATCCTGGCGGTTTCCTCGGTCCACGTCCCCGTCAAATCATCCGTGCGAAATTCCCAGGCCCCTATGTTTGCCATCCTGCTCATTTCGTCTAGCAGGAAACTTTTTTCCATGATTGATTGCTCAACAAGCTTACGCTCGGTCACGTCCTCCGTCGATCCTTCATAGTACAAAGTCTTCCCTTCCCGATCCCTGACGGCTCTCGCGCTTTCCCTGACATAAATAATGGTGCCGTCTCGCCGTGTCCACCCAGATTCCAGACCTGTGACTTGTCCTTCAGACTCGATGCGGGAAATAAATTGCTCTCGCGAGTATTTTGGCCCGAATCCTTCCTTGCTAAGATCTCTCTTCTGTAGTTCTTCAAGAGCTTCATATCCAAGCATATGCAGAAGCGCCCGATTGGCCATAAGGACTTTCCCATCCGGCGTAGTCCTGTATAGACCCACGGTCGTGTTTTCAAATACCGAGCGGTATCTCTCTTCGCTTTCGAGGAGAGCTCGCTCAATATTCCTCCGACTTTCGGCCCCTTTAATTCTTTCAAGACCGATTGCAACGTTATCCCCCAAAGCTTCAAGCAAGTGAATGTCCGATCGTTGGAATGCTTCCACTTCCGCCGCGGCTAGAGTCAGAATTCCCACGATTTTGCCATCAAACACAAAAGGCACTGCCGCGGCTGAATGAAGATTCCGTTGAACGGCTTCATTATGCCAGTAATGCGACATGCTTTCGTTTTGCAAGTCATGGCTTGTGACGACTTTCTTTGACCTTAACGCTCGATTCAGCAAGGCGCCATCATGAACTTGGGAGTCAAGCGACAGTTCATCATAAGGAGGCTTGTCACCTTTGGATCCTTTCCAGGCGGCGAGGCGTAAAATTTTGCCCGTCTCATCAATCAAGCCTATCGCGGCGAGGGTGAAGCTGCCGGTATCTGTTGCCGCCCTGCATATTTCCTGAAAGAGGGAATCCCTGTTCGCGGCGTGAAGGATCACGTTATTGACTCGGCTTAGAGTTCCGAAGATTCCGGTTAGATGATTTAACTCCTTTGACAATCTCTTCTGGCCACTTAAGTCTCTAATGATAGAGACGTAAGTGCCGTCATCCATAGCGTGTACTGCCATCTCGACATTGAGGACGGCGCCATCCTTTCGCGTGATTAACGTATCCCCGGCCCGGTCGGCTTGCTTTGCGCCCGAGATTTCGCCGGTGACTTCATCATACTCACGAGATGGAATCAGGTCGGAAAAAGGAAGGTGGAGCAGCTCATCACGCGTGTATCCGAATAGTTGACATGCCGCATTATTGACGTGCCTGCATCTTCCTGTGGAATCGACAATGATAATCCCGTCGGTGGATTTCTCAAACAGCGTGAGGCCGATTTCGGTCGAGAGATTTGATTGCGACCGGTATTTAACAAACTTTCTAAGCCTGCTCATGGCATCTCGGGAAACAACGGCGTTTTGTTCGTCTCATTTTGTCCGCGAATGGAACCTCATGCCGGCTTTGTACGAACGGCAGCACAATTTCCCATGCTCGGGAACTTCTGAATGGGGATATCTCAACCGGTTCAGACAAATACCACCAACGGAATTTCGGCTATCAGGTGCCCTTTCCCGCCCTCCGCGAAAGGTCCTTCTCTAACAAGCCAAAACCGGTTTTGAGTATTCATCAAGACATCGGTTTCGTAATCCCATACAACTGGGCAACTCGCCGTTAATATGGCCAATCGTCTGAACTTTTCCAAAGTGCGCCCGAAACATGGGCTTGAACTAGCATATAAGAAAAACCGGGAGGAAAAAGTCTTCTTCCTCCCGGCCACGTCATTTCTGTAGAAATCGATGAGGTATCTCGAGCTATCTCATGCCTCCGCGCGCCCAGACAGGCCTGCCGTTATCGTCACGGAGCTGTATTGTCTTGCCGTCATACTTCACTTTGGCAGCCGCAATTACATCCTTCCCATTGAACTGCAGCTTCGATCCTGTTACCTCAACGACCTCGCCAGACTTGAACGAGATGTTTTGGCTGTCAAGATAAAAAGCAGGCCCGATATTTACCGGAATCGTCCCGCTCTTGTCCTTCACAATTAACTCAATCAGATGAAAATTTCCCCTCGGCCCGGTGAGTGTATCAACGCTCTCGATGGTCCCTGTGATGGTAGTGACCGTCGTCGGGTCATAAAACATCGGACGATGTCCCATCCTTTGGGCAAATGCCGAGAAAGCCATCAGCGTTACCGCTGAAAATACGAGAAACTTTTTCATGCTTTGTGCTCCCTTCATTGATTTGATTGACGCAACTGCTTCCACACCCGGCGGCACACCGGGATAATTCACTTTTTGTTAGATGCGTAAACCATGAGAAGGGTTAAATCTTTCTGGGCTGCGGACTGTTATTTTTTCCAGTATCCGGTCAGCTCGTCCGTGGAAACGATCGGCATGAGGTTCTTCATGTTCGCGAGCGAACGCTCGTGGCCTTCCTTCGAGGGAGAAGATACCGCGTCGGCGACAATTATCGGAAAGAATCCCCTGTTGCTCGCGGCGCGAGCGCTGGACTCTATCCCCATCTCGGTCGAAATTCCGGTGAAAACGATTGTTGAAATACCCGCGTTCCTTAGCATCAGTTCGAAGTTAGTCCCTATGAAGATATCCGCGGTATTCTTATTCATTACAATGTCCTGGCTTTCCGGGTGAACAACCAGGTCGAACCCATCGGGGGACCGATTGAGACTCCATTGTCTCCTTTTCATCATAAACTTTCTCGCTGCAGATTCGAATCTTTCTGGAAGGGGGGTAATCTTTGTCATGACGAGAGGGATATCCTTTACCCTTGCCGCGGGGGCCAGCTTCTGGACGTTCTTAAGGAATTCATCCTTGTTGAAAATCGCG
>JAJYRM010000217.1 GCA_021794075.1 Bacteroidota bacterium
AATTGTACTCGAAAAGGACGCTCGCCACGATCGACTTGACTTCGTCCCTGTCCACGACGTTAGAACCTGACATCAGCGAGCGCTCAATTATGTTCTCCATGTCTAGCTGGTCGATAAGCCCGAGTTCATACATCTCGACGAGAAAGCCTCTCGCTTCTTTCGTCATTATCTGACGCTCGGCCTCATGGAATATCCTGTACGACCTCGCGCGCGAGACCTTCACGCGTTTAAGCGGCTCTCGCAAATTCATCTTGTCGTAAATCCAGCTCAGGGCCGTCGAGATTTCTGTCTGACTGTAGCCGCTCTCGCTCAACTTAGACACATCCACTTTCGAAATGTCCTTCGTCTCCCGTATCTCTCGCATGAGAACAACTATCAGTTCTATGATCTTTTCTTGCATCTAATATGTATCCTCAAGACCAATATATGTTGAAAAATTCCAAAGTCAAGTTATCGCCTTCCATGCCTGTCAAAAAACGGCTCAATGAACGTGTTTTCGCGTTTTCTCATCCTCAGCTTTTGAGACCGCGTCGCGTCGTCCCAGCCGCAGAGGTGTAGAATTCCGTGGACCATCAGCCGGAGAACTTCCTTCTCCAAAGACACCTTGTAGCGCCTCGCCTGGATCCGGGCCCTGTCGACGCTTATGTAAATCTCGCCTTCGATAGCCCCACCATCGGCCAGGTCAAAAGATATGACATCGGTGCGGTAATTATGATTCAGAAATTTCTTGTTGACTTCGAGGAGGTAGACGTCGTCAACCAGTACGAGGCTTATCATGTCGGCTGCCTTTTTTTCCTCTTCCAAGATTCGACGGACCATCGCGGTGAGCGGTCCGCGTTCGAACTTCGGAGCGCGCGGGCAATTTACGAAGAGATTTATCTTCACTTAATGCTTGTCTCAGCAAGAGAGAGCGCGATGCTGCTCAACATCACCTCGGGCCCCATTCGCGAGAAGTCACCCGACAGAGCGCTCTTGTCAACGTTAGCATAGAGCGAGCAGCCGGCCTCACGCTCGATGATCAGTCCGCTTATCTTGCCATCAGCCTCAGAGTAAAATGTTACTTCGCCGAGTAGATCCGACGCGAGGTAACCGGTGCATTGATGGAGCTGGAGATGCGAATTGATCGTGTACACAGTGATCAGGTTACTTTTTTGCCTGCCGGTTTTCATGGATGGGTATATTTCCACGGCAAGCTTACGTTTGGATTTCTTGTCAAAGAGATCGAAGCGGTAGAAGTTCCCACGTTTCACGCCCTTGGTCTTGAGAACCGAACCGATGCTTTCGATGTCTTTGGGCTTAAACTCAAAACTCATATGATTTCCTCAGTGTTGTAATATAAAACCCAATGCCGTGAAATCCTTCCGACATTGGGTTTTTCAAAGAAATTGGTCCGCGATCCTATTTTGCCGTAACGTTTACGGCTTTCAGGCCTCTTGCGCCCTCTACGATCTCAAATTCGACCTCGGTACCTTTATCAAGTGTCTTATATTGCTTGTCGCTCTTAATATCGCTGTAATGGACGAAGACATCCTCGCCATTCTCCTGTTCGATGAATCCGAAACCTTTTTTTCCATCGAACCACTTAACTTTACCATTCGGCATAAATACCTCCTCCAAATAAGTCAGCAGCTCTGGCGGCCGTTATTCAGGCAGGACGATGAGATAATTAAGTCACGGCCGCTTTTGCCGCACTCGGGCTGCCTGATGTTCTAGTCGAACGTTTAATAATCGTGCTTGAGTAGGAAAATCGCATCCGGAAATTTCTTTACTTCCGCAAAGATTCTGGTAGCTTCTTGGAGTCAGCACCCTTAGAGAGGCGCCTTTCGTCGATATGTCAGCGCTCATATTCTGCAAAATTTGAAATAATTTAGTCCGACATGCAGTGAATGTCAAGTTTTACAGCAACACAAATCGGGATTCCCTACAATCAGGCCACGGGAAGAGTTGACTACGTATCACTCCTCCGGATTTTTCCTTCGGGAAACCCCAAATAGGTTCGCGTTGAACTCCTTCAGCAGCCCTTTGGCCTCTTCCACCTGGTCATCGCGAACGAAAAATTTCGCCGGCTGGATAAGTGGATAGACTGAAAGGAAATCCTCCCCAGAAACATAGTAGTCTATATCTGAATCGTCCAAAAATGATTTGAGAAGAGCGATATCTCCCTGGTTTCTTGAGGAGAAGACTTCGGAGTACTTCTTATCCTTCAGTACCATGGGAGGTGTTACGGTGAAATCGAGGTAGGCCTCGCACTCAGGACAATGGAATGTTCTCGCCGCGCGTTCATCCTTGGTCAACCGTAGCTCGCTGGAACAACTCGGGCATTTAATTTTTTCGGGAAGTAAGGCTGCCGCAGATTCCTGCCTCATCGCGGCCTGGCAGGCGGGCTTATTGCAGTAGTAGAATTCCTTTCCCTCTACAAGACAAGACTCACAATAGGCTTCACCACAATTGTGGCAGACTGAAATTGCCTTTTTGCTGGGATGATTGACGCAATGTTCCATAGAGCCCATCTTGATTCCTCGAATCTCGTTTCGGCGCCGACGCGACTGTTTCGAGTATATTATAATGATATGTTTGACGAAGCAAGTCGGGTAATGACGGGGGTGATTGGAAAGTTTATTGCTGCCTCGCCAGAGTGTTGTATGGAAGCCAATCTGGGCGGGGGCTATCGTAGATAGAGCTATCCGTTTGATCTAAGACTTATCTCACCCTGGATCACATAGGAGCGCTTATTCCTTGCCCCTCAAATACCCGTAGGTGCCTGGACATACCTTTTGCTGAGCGTCAGTAGCTCTCTTCCTTTGATGGGAACTTCCCGTGCTTCACGTCCTCGACATAAGCGTTAAAGGCCTTCCGCATCTCTTCCGCGAGATTGGCGTAGTGGCGTACGAACCGTGGCTTGAACTCCTGGGTCAGCCCGAGCATGTCTGCGTAGACGAGTATCTGGCCGTCGCAGGCCGGGCCGGCACCTATACCAATGGTGGGAACCTTCACCGCCTTCGTGACCTTCGCGGCAAGCTGGGCTGGAATTTTCTCCAGGACGATCGCAAACGCGCCAGCCGCTTCCAGAAGCTTCGAGTCCGCCAATATCGCGGCAGCTTCCTCTTTCTCTTCACCGCGGGGACGATAACCGCCGAATTTGTTTATCGACTGAGGCGTCAGGCCGAGATGTCCCATGACCGGGATTCCTATCTCCGTCATTCGCCTCACAGACTCGGAGATTGCCTTTCCTCCCTCGACTTTCACAGCGCTCGCGCCAGTTTCCTTAAGTATGCGGCCCGCATTGCGCAGCGTTTCCTGCGGATCTATCTGATAACTCATGAAAGGCATATCGACCACGACGAGAGCGCGCTTCACCGCCCGGGTCACCACCTTCGCGTGATAAATCATTTCGTCGAGGGTCACGGGGATCGTAGTCTCGTTCCCCTGAAAAACGTTCGAGAGTGAATCGCCCACAAGAATGATATCTATCCCGGCCTCGTCCAGGATGTGTGCAGTGATCGCGTCGTAAGCGGTGAGCGCGGCAATCTTCTCCCCACCCTTCTTAGATTCGATCACCGTGCGAGTCGTAACCGCCTTCACTTTACTCTTCTCTGCCATCTCTTTTTCCTTTCCCGGCAATCAGCCGTCGGCCTCTTTTCAATTCTCCCCAAAAGTATTTGCTTCGACATCTTTGCGGTCGGGGAATGAAGTGCTTGAAAACTCGGCGCCGAAAGTGTCCGTAAAGCCGTCCTTCACGGCAGCAATTATTTCTTCGCGGCCCGCTGCCCGACCAAGTATCTCGCTCAGAGTCACGGTGTGCGCCCGAAGATCGTTCGCTGTTTTTTCCCGGGCCGTGTCATCGACCATCAGGTAATCTACGAGGC
>JAJYRM010000076.1 GCA_021794075.1 Bacteroidota bacterium
TCTTCTTTTCGGGTTCGGGTGCGTCCAGCCATGTTCTTCTCCTGTTTTGTATAGTTCATGATAGGTTGGTGAAAGATTGATAGATCCAATTCCCAAAGCGGAATTGAAAGCCTCAAACGGCACACGTCGCCGGTTGTACCGGAAGACAAACTCGTTTAGGTATGCCTGCAAGTGCTTCTTTGAAACTCCGTGGTGCGTTCCCATAAGCCACGTTTTGAGATTGGAAAACGCTCTGTGTATGTGGACTAATTGCTTCGCAACTTCTACGGAATCGTCGCCTGTCAATACCATGTGGTCGTATCCTAATTCGACTACGCCGTTATATCCCTGCCACCCGTCCGTAACGATTACAGAGCCCCTTTCAACGTTGTCGGCTATGAATTGCAATAGGTGCTTGCCTGATGCTTGCGGAATCGCCCTCAGCCTGATCCGTCCTCCGATCTGTTTTTTCGACGTATCTATGACTTCAACAGCACCCACAACGATTGTCTTTGAACCGGCTCCCCGTCCGCGCTTTCCGCTTGCTTTACCTCCGATAAATGTTTCATCGACTTCAATTGTCCCTTTGAGCTTGTCCCGGAACGGATTAACAAGCCCGGCTCTCAGCTTGTGGAGCATTGTGTATGCAGTTTCATAGGATACGCCGATCTGTCTTGCAAGCTGACGGGCAGAAATACCAGGGGTATGCGTTGAGACCAGATATGCGGCCCAAAACCATTTTGTCAACGGGGTATGTGTTTGCTCCATTACAGTCCCGACAGTTATGCTCTGTTGATATCCGTCAGGAAATACCCACAATTTGCGGCTTGCGAGATAACGTACCGGTCTCGTGTGCCCATCCCGAATGTCGTAAACACCATCGGGAAAGCGGACTTCTTCAAGATATTCTCTGCATGCTTCGTCGGTTGAGAAGCGCTGCGTAAACTCCATTATGGAAGTAGGAAAATTAGGCATGGTTGTATGATCCTCTTGGTAGTTCAGGAGACGGAAATCCCTGGTCATTTGCTTTCATTTCCTTTATCGAGACTGCTAGGCGTGTCAAGGTTCTGTATTGGTCATAGCATTCTATGACTATTCTAGCATTATCCCTTTCAAGCATCTCCAACGACATTCCGTGGAAAATGAACGGCAAAAATCCGCTTGCAGGGCTGTCTTTCTGCAAGCCATCCTGAAGCTTTGCAAACAATGTGTCCTGTGGCGAAAAATTCAAAGATTGGACCCCGTCATAACCTGACGGGATGGTATATATGCTTGCCTGATACCGCGACCCGTTGTATTCTTGACCTGTTTCGTCGATTATCTTTGCGTACCATTCTCCTTGCAGTACCGTAGCGTTTTCACGCAAAGCAACGGCGGTGCAATAGAATACAACGCCATCCTGTTTGCCGAAGGCTATTGCCTTGTAGCTCTGATAATGAAGCTCAAGCCGTGGCTTGCCGCGATACTCTTTTCTCCAAGCCAAGAATGATGCCACAAGCAGGCAGCCCATTGCGACAGACAAAGGGATAAAGTTAGGCATGTGCACACCTATAAGCATCTTTCCATAAGTGAACACAAAGCTGACAAAGCCTCCCAACAGCCAATACCAATAGCTGACGATTGACCTGACCCAACAATAGAAGTCTTGCATGGTTCACTCCGTCTTTCACGCATAATAGCGTCTTTCTTGGCGGTGAGCAAACCCGATAAGCATGTTATTCTATTAATATTTACCCCGCCGGATCCTAAAGTTACAAACCGTAAGTCCGATAGTTATAGTACGATTGAGTTTCTAACCACTGCTTCTCGGTTGAGCGAGAAATGCGGTGCGTAATATCAAGGATGAGGTGCAAATTGAAGAACCATTTACATGGCCGGAGTCTGTCCGGTTCTATCTGTCTTGCCGCTCGGGTCCGGATCTTTGCAGAGGTAGTGGGGTGTTAGGTTCCGATCCTTACCTTTCCGCTTCCGAGATTTTCTCGGTTCCGGCGTCAGCCGCTAAGGTGTATGCCAAATTTTATTGATTATTGAGCCACTTGCATAACATTCTCCGTTCTTTTCGCAGTTGATTTGCTTCACGGAGAATCTGCCGCCGCGAAACGGCAAGTCTTGACAGAATGAATGCCGTTATGCTTCTGACTTCAGTAGAACAGAGAAGAACTAATCAAGGAGTACAATTACGATGTCGTACACTGCACAGATACTGTCGCGAGGGAAAGACGCGCTGAGCCCGCGTGTAATTAGGACTGACAAAGGCGCTATTGAGACTGTCGACCATTTGGACCCGTTGCAAGAGGCTTACAACCTTCTTTTGATTGAAGCAGGTGAGGAACCCAACCGGAACGGGCTCCTAAAGACTCCAGAGAGAGCGGCGAAGGCGTGGAAGTTCCTCACAAGCGGCTACAAAGAGAACCCAGTGGAGATTCTACGGTCCGCGGTTTTCGAGGAAGAATACAATGAAATGGTCATGGTGCGGGATATAGAGTTCTTCTCGCTCTGCGAACACCACCTTCTCCCTTTCTTCGGAAAAGTCCATGTCGCGTATTTCGCGGCAGGCAAGATCGTGGGATTGAGCAAGCTTCCGAGAGTCGTCGACGCGGTCGCACGCAGGCTCCAAGTGCAGGAGAGGATGACGACGCAGATAGCTGAGTATATAGAGTCGACACTTAACCCGCGTGGCGTTGCGGTGATGATCGAGGCTGTCCACATGTGCATGATGATGCGCGGCGTCGAGAAACAAAACTCTGCCACTACTACAACCGCGATGCGCGGCGTATTTGACACCGACTGGCGTTCCAGGGATCTGTTTCTGAACTCTGTGAATAAATCAAGGTCGTGACTGACATGTGAAGCCGGTCTGGCTGCAAGAAGCCTTCCTGGCTCCGGGACCGAACTAATCGGCGGTCCTAAAGCGAACATTTCCCCGTGGGACGCTTTCCGTTCCTGCCCGGAGATGTTCGTTTTTGTTTTGGGATATTGCTCTAAGTTGCGGACTTATTGACGAGTTAAAATTTCCGGTGGCTCGGGAGACGGGGAAGAAGTGCCGGCAGAAAAGAAGCTACGATCCGCTCAGGCCTTGGGCGATAAGGAGAAGCGGCAGGGTAAAGAGGCGATCAGGTGTGGGGGAGATTGACCATTAGGTTAACGCCAAAGTGGGACGAACAAAAATGTGGCTGAAAATTGGGAGCTCTTTGAAGCCGCGGGCTTTCGCGACTGAACATCCCGCTCAATGAAAGCATCATTCAATGCCATGAGGGTCCAAACGATGATTCGCGCGATTAGCGGTACTTTCTCCTATCAGCGCAGCTTGATGGGGCGACGCTTCAATTCTTGATTAAAATTCCTTACGGGGTTATATTACCATGCTTTTTTTCCAGGAAAATGTGAATTTTCTGTTATTTAATAACGCTGAGCGAGGAATTCGAATGGCAGTCCGGAATTTTTCTTCAGGGATTTCGTCTGCCAGCGGCACTATAAAGAGATCATTGACGCATGAAGATAAATATTTCGAACCTCTCGGAGGGAGTTCACGAGTATGATTTCGAGGAGACTCCTTCCACTATAGAGCTGGATGAGCGTTTTTCGAAGCCGGTTGTTGTCAAAGTCGAGCTTGAAAAGCGCAGAAGGCAGCTTTTTTTGACGGCTCACGTTAAAACTTCGGGAAGATTTGTCTGTGACCGTTGCCTTGAGGACTTCGATAGAGATCTCGAGCAGGACTATAGAATGACCTATGTGTACGAGATGAACGATGCTGAGGGGCTTGATCAGGACGAGGTGACCGTGATTCACGCGAGCACGAACGAAATTGACATTGCTGAAGACGTCAGGGATTACATTTTCTTGTCCGTTCCCATGAAACTCCTTTGTAAGGATGACTGTGCGGGGCTCTGCAGAAAATGCGGGAAGAATCTTAATCGCGGTCCCTGTGGCTGTCCGACAGAGGACACAGATCCGAGATGGGAAAAATTGAAACAGATTATGAACAAAAATTAGGATCAAGGAGCAGTATAAATGCCGAATCCAAAACGAAGACACTCTAAGACGAGAGGCGCCAAGAGGCGTACTCATTATAAGGCAACGGCCCCCACCGTGTCCGAGTGTCCGCATTGCCATGAACCCAAGCTCCCGCACCGTGCTTGTCCTAACTGCGGTTACTACAGCGGAAGAGTCACTTTCATCCCTAAGGGCGCGTAAACTGATTGTGAATTTTGAATTTGTCGTTCAAAATTTAGGAATCAGGCTTTAGAATTTCTCCCATGAGAATTGCACTCGATGCGATGGGCGGCGATGACGCGCCGCTCAAAATCGTTGAAGGTGGGCTGCAGGCTCTCAAAGAATCGGACAACCGCTTCGAACTCGTGCTCGTCGGCCGAAATGATGAGATCGAAAAAGAGCTTTCAAAGCACTCGGCTGCCGGGTTGAACTATTCAGTCGTCAACGCTAGTGAAGTCATAGAGATGCACGAGACGCCCAACGTCGCCATCAAACAGAAGAGAGACTCTTCGATAGTCATTGGAACGAACCTTCACAAGGAGCGTAAGGTAGACGCGTTCGTGAGCGCGGGTAATACCGGCGCTTTCATGGCGGCGTCAACGCTGATGCTCGGCCGCGTGAAGGGAGTCGGACGCCCGGCGGTGGGAACGCCGCTCCCCACCGTCAACGGGACCTGCTTCATGATAGACTCCGGCGCGAACTCAGACAGTCGCCCGCAGCACCTGGTGGAATTCGGCATTATGGGCTCGATCTATGCCAAAGAGATTATGAAGAAAGACAACCCGACCGTTGGATTGCTGAATATCGGCGAGGAGAGCTCGAAGGGAAACGAGCTCGCGCAGGCTTCATATCCTCTTTTGGAAAAGAGCGGCCTGAATTTTGTCGGCAATATCGAGGGAAGAGACATTTTCGCTGGGAAAGCGGACGTCGTCCTGTGCGATGGCTTCGTCGGCAACATCGTTTTGAAATTTGCGGAGAGCATATTGCCGACGTTGAGGACGAGGTTCAGAGCTTACGCGGGCGGCAATCCACTCAAGCTCGCGTGGGCGGGGCTCATGGGAAAGACGTTGAAAAAAGTGTTGAAGGGTTTCAGCTACGAAACTCAGGGCGGGGCGCCGCTCCTAGGAGTAAACGGAGTTCCGATAATCGGTCACGGCAGTTCTTCTGCCCTCGCGGTTAAGAATATGGTCCTGCGGGCCGAAGAGATGGTGAACCACGATATAGGCAAGCTCATCGAAAACTCAATTTCAAAAATCGAAAACAAGGCTGAGTAAATGCCAAAGCGCGCAGTGATAACCGGCGTAGGCCATTATGTGCCCGAAGACAAGCTGACGAACGCCGATCTTGAGAAGATGGTCGATACCACAGACGAGTGGATAAGGACCAGGACGGGAATTGTCGAGAGAAGAATTCTAAAGAATGGAGCTACTAGCGATCTCGCGGCCGGGGCCATTAAAGATCTTTTGAAGAAAAAGAACATGCCCGCCGAAGAGATTGATCTTATCGTCGTCGCCACAATTACCCCAGATATGTTTTTCCCGTCAACCGCCTGCCTCGTTCAGGAAAAAATCGGCGCGAAGAAAGCCTGGGGATTCGATCTATCGGCCGCATGCTCGGGCTTCATCTTCTCACTCGTCACGGCTTCTCAGTTCGTCGAGACGGGCGCGTATAAGAAAGTTATTGTTGTCGGCGCCGACAAGATGTCGTCCATAACAGATTACACGGACCGATCGAACTGCATACTCTTTGGCGACGCGGGAGCGGCCGTGCTCCTTGAGCCATCGGAAGACGGCGAGTACGGAATTCTCGATCATATAGTCCATTGCGATGGCTCGGGCGAACCTTATCTCAACATTCGTGGCGGCGGCAGCCTGAACCCTGCCACTCACGAAACAGTCGATCGCAAGATGCACTACCTCTATCAGGACGGAAAGGCCGTCTTCAAGGTGGCGGTAGTCGGTATGGCGGACGTATCTTACGAGATCATGAAAAGGAACAATCTGACCGGTAAGGACGTTGACTGGCTCGTGCCTCACCAGGCGAACAAGAGAATCATCGACGCTACAGCCAACAGAATGGAGCTCGACAGCTCAAAGGTCATGTTGAACATCGACAGGTACGGCAATACGACGGCGGCCACGATCCCCCTCTGCCTCTCGGAATACTTTTCCAACGGCCTGCTTAGGAAAGATCAAACGTTGGTCCTTTCCGCGTTCGGCGCGGGCTACACCTGGGGATCGATACTAGTGAAATGGGCATTCGACAAGCAGGGTTGAAGAATTTCGTTTTGTTGACAAGAAACTCTAAATACTAAACTCGAAACTCTAAACAATGTTCAGAATACGAAAAAATAAACCAGAAGCTTGTGACCAGTCGCTGGCGCGCACGGATCAGTGCGTTTCGTGATTAGGATTTAGAGCTTAGAATTTGCTTTATATTTATCGAGTGAGACTTCAGAAGAAGGAGTTCAAAGCTTTTTGAAGACAGGATATATCTTCCCCGGACAGGGATCGCAGTACGTCGGAATGGCGAAGGACTGGTACGACTCAAATCCTGACGCCAGGGGAATGTTCGATCGCGCTACCGAAATACTCGGCTTCGACATTTCCAAGATATGCTTCCAGGGTCCGGAAGACGAACTTCGCCAGACTTCTGTCACTCAGCCCGCGATCTTCCTTCACAGCGCCATAGCGTTCAGCCTTATCGCAGGCAATAGACAGTTTGACGCCGCAGCGGGGCACTCGCTCGGCGAGTACTCGGCACTCTTCGCCGCGGGCGCGATCGACTTCGAGCACGCGCTGATGCTGGTCGGCCTTCGCGGCAGGCTGATGCAAAACGCGGGCAACGTGAGGCAAGGGACTATGGCCGCCGTGGTTGGACTCGACGAGAAGAAGGTGGAGGAAGCGTGCCGGGAAGCATCCGTGAACGGCATCGCGCAACCAGCGAACTACAATTCTCCCGGACAGATAGTGATTTCCGGAGACGTGGAGGCTGTTCGCAAAGCGATGGAGCTTTCAAAAAACGCCGGCGCCAAGATAGTCAAAGAGCTTGTGGTAAGCGGCGCGTTTCACTCCCCGCTTATGGAGGCCGCCAAAGAGGAACTCAAGAAAGCCATAGACTCGGCTCCGATAAAAGACGCGGCCGTCCCCGTGTACGCGAACGTTACCGCGAAACCGGTTCGCTACGCTACGGAGATAAAAGAGGCTTTGATCATGCAGCTGACAAACCCTGTCAGGTGGCAGGAATCGGTGGCGAATATGTCGGCAGATGGCGTCACGAAATTTGTGGAAATCGGGCCCGGTAAGGTTTTGCAGGGACTCGTGAAGCGGACGGTCTCCGGTGGAACCGTCGTCGGAATTGACAAAGTAAACGAAGCGAGTGTTTTGTCGGAATGAGCGATCAGGAAATTGAAATAGCAGGGACGAAATTCGAGCGAAGGCTCTTCACCGAAGGATTCCAGCACAAGGACGGACCGAACGCGTGCACTTCACTCTGTTGCCGTCATGGCGTCTATCTCGACCCGGTTGAAAGAGACCGCATACTCGCCCATGCAGACACCGTCGTGAAGTACATGGACGAGACGCAGCTCAAAGACAAGAGCCAGTGGTTCGATAATTCCGAGGAAAAGGACCAGGATTTCCCTTCTGGAGTCTGCGTGAGCACGCAAACGCACAACGACAGGTGCGTTTTCCTTGATAGCAAGGGGAGGTGCGCGCTCCAGATAACCGAAAAGGAGGAAGGCATGAAACGCTTTTCTCTGAAGCCTTACTACTGCGTGCTCTTTCCGATCGTTAAAGTCGACGGCGTCATTGAATACGACGATTTTTGTTCGGGCGAGTCCCAATGCTGCACGGCTGCCAGAGGGAGCGGCAAGAAGATGGTCGAGTCATGCTACATCGAAATGGAACACGCTCTCGGCGCCGAGAAGTACAAACAGGTGTTGGATTATTACCGGGAACATTTCGCGAACAAAAAGTCAGAGGATTCCTCGCTGCAGGTCCGGAAGGGTTCAGTTGAAACTGGGAGGTAAAATAGCTCTCGTCACGGGCGGGACACGCGGAATCGGAAGGGCGATCGTTCTGGAGCTTGCCAGCGGCGGTGCTGACGTCGCCTTCACGTACAGAAGTTCAGCAAACCTGGCCGAATCGCTTGTGTCTGAAGTGAACGCCTTGGGGAGGAGAGCGCTGGCAATCGAGGCCGACGCGACTTCGATGAAATCCGCCGTCGAAGTGATTGAAAAGACGGTGGCCGAATTCAAGAGACTCGATATACTCGTAAACAATGCAGGCATAACGAAAGACAATCTCCTTCTCAGGATGAATGAGGAGGATTGGGATTCGGTGATCGAGACAAATCTGAAGAGTGTTTTTAATTATACGAAGGCTGCCGCCCGTACCATGATGGGGCAGCGTTTCGGAAAAATAATCAATCTGAGTTCTGTGGTCGGTCTCAAGGGAAACGCCGGTCAGTCGAATTATTCCGCATCGAAGGCGGGCATAATTGGCTTCACGAAGTCTATCGCGAAGGAGCTGGCCAGCAGGAACATACTTGTCAATGCTGTGGCCCCTGGTTATATTGACACGGACATGACCGCGGCTTTGACAGAAGAGCAGCGGAAGGCGGTTGCGGAAACGATACCGCTGAAACGAGCTGCTAAACCCGAAGAAGTAGCTAAAGTGGTGCTTTTTCTCGCCTCATCTTACGCAGATTACATTACAGGTCAGGTAATCTCGGTTGACGGCGGGATGTCAGTTTAAAATCAAATCAATGGAGGAAATACCATGGCAGTAGATGTCGAAGCAAAAGTAAAAGAGATCATCGTGAACAAGCTTGGCGCTGAAGAATCGCAGATCAAGCCGGAAGCTTCTTTCACGAACGATCTCGGCGCGGATTCGCTTGACACTGTCGAGTTAGTGATGGAATTCGAAAAGGCATTTAACATTCAGATCCCCGATCAGGATGCTGAGAAGATCCGTACTGTCGGCGATGCGATAAACTACCTGAAGCAGAAAGTAAGCTGAGAACGGTCGAAAGAAACCCATAGCGGATACAATATGAAGAGCGATAAACGCGTCGTAGTAACCGGTCTCGGTGTCGTCACGCCAATAGGGCTGACCGTCCAGGAATTCTGGCAGTCGATGCTTGAAGGGAAGAGCGGTGCCGGCCCCATTACGTATTTCGACACCTCGAAATACGACACAAAGTTCGCTTGCGAGGTCAAAGGGTTTGACCCTCTCAAGTATATCGACAGGAAAAGCGTGCAGCGCATGGATCTGTTCGCGCAGTTTGCCATGGCCGCTGCCGCTCAGGCTATCGAGGATGCAGGCGTAGACTTCGAGAAGCTCGACAGGGATCGCGTCGGCGTCATCGTGGGAAGCGGGATCGGCGGTATGTGGACCTATCAGAGACAGCAGGAGAACCTTTTCTCCGTCGGTGGACCTGACCACATAAGCCCCTTCTTTATACCCATGATGATATCCGACATCGCGGCGGGAAACATCTCTATCAAGTACAAGCTCCGGGGACCGAACTATGCCACCACCTCGGCGTGCGCCACTTCCGGACACGCAATCGCGGACGCCGCGATGCTGATCGAACGTGGGGATGCTGATGTGATGATCACCGGCGGGTCGGAGGCGGCGATCTGCCCGATGGGAATCGGCGGATTTAATTCGATGAAAGCCCTGTCGACGCGCAACGATGATCCCGCTAAGGCAAGCAGGCCTTTTGATGCCAAGCGCGATGGGTTCGTTATGGGTGAGGGCGGCGGCATACTTGTCCTCGAGAGTTATGATCACGCAGTCAAACGCGGCGCGAAGATACTCGGTGAGCTTGCCGGTTTCGGAATGACCGCCGACGCATATCATCTTACTCAGCCGGCTCCCGGCGGAGAAGGCGCCGTCAGGGCGATGCGTCTTTGCATCAAGGATGCAGGGATGAAACCTGAGGACATAGACTATATCAACGCCCATGGAACGTCGACTCCGTTCAACGACAAGAACGAGACCGAAGCGATCAAGACGGTCTTTGGCGAACAGGCGTACAAACTCCACGTGAGCTCGACAAAGTCCATGACCGGCCACCAGCTCGGCGCCGCCGGAAGTGTGGAGGCAGTGGCTACCATACTCGCCATACAGAACGACACCCTTCCTCCGACAATCAACTATGAGTTCCCTGATCCCGAGTGCGATTTGAATTATGTCCCGAACAAGCCCATCAAGAAAACCGTCAACGCGGCCATCAGCAATACGTTCGGGTTCGGTGGACATAACGCATGCCTGCTCTTCAAGAAATTTAGAGAATAACTGAAATCATGCCGGCGTGAATCCGCCGGCTTGCTTTCTTACGCCAAAAGTGGACATCCCCGCGAGGGATAACTAATCTACCGATGCGCAATACATTCAATCACCTGCTGATATACGAAATCTTCCGCCGGGCCTGCTACTTAATTTTCTCTCAGACATTGTCCAATCATGAAATCCGGCCCACGCTCTCGCCGGGCGCCCCATACCGTATCGGAATCAGGTTGCGCTGATGAAATTTAGATGGCTCAGAAGTCTTTTCGATCGTAAAGGCGCTGAAACTCGTGTCGGCTCGCTGGGCAAAAAGAAAAGTGGTCTTGAAAACGCGCTAGGAGTAACTATCCTCAACGAAGGCTATTTCGTTGAAGCGCTCACGCATCGCTCCGCCCTTTCCATACCTTCGAACGGCGGGAAAAATTCAAACGAACGGATGGAGTTTCTCGGCGACGCTGTCCTCAATCTTCTAGTCGCCGAAATTTTGTTTGAGAGATTTCCCGAGCTCGATGAGGGACAAATGACCCGGCTGCGGTCCCTCCTCGTGAATCAGCATGCACTGGCGGAGAAAGCAACCGCCGTTAATCTCTCGGCGTTCCTTTCAATGAGCAACAGCGCTCAACAGACCATCGAGAGAGGATACGAAACGATTATCTCCGACGCGTTCGAGGCTGTTGTGGCGGCGATCTATATGGATGGCGGTCTTGGCGCCGCAAAGAAATTTGTCATCGACAGGGTCATGCCGGGCGAATTCAAGATCGACCGTGAGATGTTCAAGGCGCTAGACAGGAACTTCAAGAGCGCTCTCCTGGAACTCTCCCAGGGAATCGGACTCGGCGCTCCTCGTTATAATCTTGTGAAGGAAGAGGGTCCCGACCATGACCGAACTTTCACCGTGGAAGTCATTGTTAATGAAACTCATTACGGCTCTGGGTCAGGTAAGACAAAGAAAGCCGCAGAGCAGGCAGCGGCTGAACAAGCTTACGAACGACTGAGGAACGAGAAGGGAACGGACTGACCCTGCAAGCTGGGGATTGTCTCGTTTCCTAATTTCCATCTCACCTGCGTGAGTGAGAGGGGCGTTCTCAGGGGGAATTCCTTATGACTTTCATCTGTATCATTTTCTGAAGGAGTACTCGATTGAATAGACGGGAATTTGCACGATTAATCGGATTGACGGGCGCGGGTTTAGCGGCTAAGAAATTTCTCCCTGATGCTCTGGCGTCGCATGCATCGGGTAAGAACAAAAACAAGAAGGAGTGGGTGTGGATCGGAACGGATACGAGCGCTTCTCCGGATGAATGGAAAAAGAGATTCGAAGTGATGAGAAATGCAGGCATCGATGCGATCCTGCCGGAAATTTACAACAGCCGTGAAGCGTTTTACGAAAGCAAACACCTTCCGGTTGGCGAACCTTGGCTCGAGACGATACTTCCTATCGCCAAAGATGCGGGACTTGAGGTCCATGCCTGGATGTGGACGATGCCGTGCAATGTCCCCGCCATCGTCGAGAAAAATCCCGAATGGTTTGTGGTCAACAGGCTTGGCGAATCATCGACAATTAAACCAGCTTATGTCAGCTACTACAAGTTCCTCTGTCCCTCGCGGCCGGAAGTATGGGAGTTCATCGGAAAAACGGTCTCGGAGCTCTCTCGGATTTCAGAACTGGACGGAGTCCATCTCGATTACATTCGATACCCTGACGTAATCCTGCCCGTCGGTCTTCAACCAAAATATCATATCGTCCAGGACAAGGAGTATCCACAATACGATTACTGCTACTGCGACGTGTGCCGAGGTGATTTCAAGAAAGGGACCGGCATCGACCCGAAGAACTTAGATGACCCATCTTCTAACATTGCGTGGAATCAGTTTCGCTACAACCGCGTTACTCATATCGTCAACGATGTGCTTCGTCCCATTGTCCACAAGAGCGGAAAAAAGCTCACGGCGGCGGTTTTTCCAAACTGGAAGGATGTCCGTCAACAGTGGTCGCATTGGAAGCTCGACGGAGCAATGCCGATGTTGTACGCTCGATATTATGATGAGGACGTGTCGTGGATAGGCAAGGAGACAAATGAGGAAGTGAAATCACAGAAGTATCATGCCCCGGTCTACAGCGGTCTCTCAGTCGGACAGCTGGGCGACGAAGATCTCTCGAATGCTGTCCTGGTGTCCTTTGCCTCGGGTGGAAGCGGCGTATCTCTCTTTTCAGCCGCAAGCATGACTTTTGAAAAATGGCAAAGTATGAGAAAGGCTGTTACGGAAGAATGAAAGCCCTGAGATTTTCCTCGATGGGTTCACTCGATGAACTCGAGCTGGAAGAAGTGCCTCTCCCCGCTGTGAAGGAGGGCGAGGTTCTGGTTAAGGTTAAAGCCGCAGGACTAAACCCGAGCGACCCGCGAAACGTGCTGGGCGGCTTTCCGTACACGACACTTCCTCGGACTCCGGGGCGCGATTTCGCTGGCGTCATCGTGGACGGCCCTGAAGTCTTAATCGGTCTCGAAGTCTGGGGCACTGGAAATGAACTTGGCTTCACAAGAGACGGCAGCCACGCGGAATATCTGACCGTCAGCGCCACGGGTGTTTCGCCGAAGCCGAAATCACTCACTTTCGCCCAGGCCGCCAGTTGCGGCGTCCCGTACGTTACGGCATGGCTCGCGATGGAGCGGGCCAACGTCGGTCCCGATACAAACATTGTGGTGATCGGTGCGGCTGGATCCGTTGGCACCGCGGCCGTAAGTCTCGCAGAGCTCCGCGGCGCGAATGTCGTCGGGGCGGTCCGCCGCGACGACCAGGCAAAGCAGCTCGAATCGATCGGCGTTCAACCGATTTTGCTTAATGAGCCCGATAGGTTGCCGGAACTTACGCGTAAATTTTTCCGGGATGGAGCGGACGTAATCTTCGACACAACGGGTTACTGGCTCGCGCCGGCGGTCGACGCCCTCGCCAAATATGGACGCGTTGCGGTAATTGCGGCTCCGAAAGATGGAAACGTCAGCGTGCCTCTCAGAACGTTGTACCGGAGAGGGGGATCGATAATAGGCGTCGATTCAATGCTTCACGATTCTCGTTCGTGCGCCGGCATACTTGAGCGTCTCCGTCGTAACTTCGATGAATCTCTCCTTCTCCCGCCGACCGAGTTCGTGACACTCCCACTGAGCAATGCTTGCCAGGCATATCGTGATCTGGAGCGGGGAGGCGCCGGAAAAATTGTGTTTGCGTGAATTACGGTTATGCCACGACTCGCTCTTCTTCCGGTCAAATGTCACGGGTCGCTATCAACGAAGACTCGCGAGTTGGTGATGCTCGAAAGGCAAACGGGCTAAGATTTGTCGTTTAAAACATTACGCGTTAGCCTTCTAAGTTTCGTTTGACCTGCGCCGGTGACGCCGGTATATTGAAAGGCCTTCTGTTGCACCGCGGGATCACCGTCCTGTGGCGAGAGTATTAGTGTTGGGTCGATTTTCGAAACATCAAAACTGAGGACAGAATGAAACTTGCGTCTCGGTACAAACACGTAGCGAATTGCTTCCCGACTTCATTAAATCACTTCTTGATAGCGCTGTCGCTCCTGTTTTTGTTTATTTCCTCTTCCCGCGCACAGCAATATAATTTGGGCGTGGGCGTGTATCCTGGAGATCCTTCTGAGAACTTCTCTCCTTCGACGAAGATCGATAATTCAACTTACAGGAACCTTGCTTTGCTGCGGCCCGCCTATCAGTCGAGTGCATATAATTATAACTTGACTGCACAGCTTGTTACCGATGGCATAATCGATACTGCGATGCCCGGCTGGATCGTCACTACTACCAATAGCGGCATTGTCCCAAAACAGGAAAGAGAATGGGTGCTCGACCGTCATTCGACATCTCAGGTGACCCTCGACTCGTCGAATGCCTGGCTTCAAATCGAGATGGCGGGCAACTACGACATACCGGCGGTCGACAGCATAAGCGTCCTCGGTTCAGCGGTAGTCGACACGCTCACGCCCGGCGCGTGGAGCGTTACTGTCAGCGGATCTCAGGACGGAACGACGTGGACAAGACTCGGCAGCGTCGGAGGTGACGGCTTTCCGGGAGATACGCTTACCGGCTGGGGAAGAACTTATTTTCCGAGAAACATGCGGGCCTTCGATTACCAGTTCGAACTCGACTCGGTAGTTCACTTCAGGTACTACCGGTTGAACGTCAATTCGAATGGAGGCAAATCATGGAACGTTGGAATATTCGGACTGTACGACGGCGGACACTTTGCAAAAATCGGCGGTCCGTATCATTTTACGAGTGCCTGGAAGAGCGCCGGTTCGGACACCGAGTGGGTCTATGTCGACCTCGGTGCTGTCTGCAAGTTCAACGACGTGAGACTCTTCTGGATTCGTCCGGCCGTCGCGGGCTCAGTCCAGGTCTCGGACGATGCAAAGGACTGGACCGATATTGTCTCCCTTCCTGCAAATGCCAACGATAGGGAAGATCTGAAGTTGGAAAGGGAGGTCGAGGGTAGGTACGTCCGAGTCCTAATGACGAAACCCGCCGATGTTGCCGATGGATATATCTTGAGCGAGCTCGAAGTCTTTGGCACCGGTGGCCCGGTTCCAGTTCAACACGCGCTCGCCCCGATGGGAAGCCACGGGAAGATGGAACTCTCCGGCGGATCGTGGCGACTTCAGCGCTCGACTATGGTCAATGCTGATGGAAAGATTTTGTCTAAGGCAGGCTTCAATGATGACGGCTGGATGATAGCAACCGTACCCGGGACCATTCTTGCGAGCTACCTGAACGACGGCGCCATTCCCGATCCCAATTTCGGCGATAACCAAGTGCTGATATCAGATTCATATTTCTATTCTGACTGGTGGTACCGCGACGTTTTTAAGGCGCCTGCTTCTTACTGCGGAAAGAGGACATATCTCAACTTCGATGGAATCAACTGGCTCGCCAAAGTCTATCTGAACGGCCAATATCTTGGTGTCATAAGAGGCGCTTTCACCAGAGGGAGGTTCGACGTCACAGACATCCTGAAGCCGGGAGGAGAAAACGTCCTTGCGGTGAAGATTATAAAAAATTCAACCCCCGGTTTCCCGACTGAACAGGACAGGTACACAACCGACGCGAACGGCGGCCAGCTCGGTGCTGACAATCCGACTTTCCATGCCGCCGTCGGCTGGGATTGGATCCCGACAATCCGGGGAAGAAATACAGGCATCTGGAGCAATGTCTATCTCTCCGAAAGCGGGCCGGTTACGATAAGAAATCCCTACGTGACCACGACGCTTCCCCTTCCCGACACAACTACGGCTGCCGTCAGCGTACAAGTAACTCTTCATAATCATGCGAGCCACGAAGTGAAGGGGATGTTTCGCGGAAAGTTTGGAAACATCAGGTTCAGCAGGGAAGTCAATCTTGCGTCGATGGAAACCAGGACGATCTCTCTAGATCCTTCGACCAACCGTCAGCTCAAACTCAGCCATCCGAAGCTCTGGTGGCCGAACGGTTACGGCGCGCAGAATCTGTACAAGGTAAGCCTGGAGTTCGTGACCGGAGGAAAGGTGTCTGACTACAACTCTTTCAAGACCGGCGTGAGGCAGATGACTTATTCCACGAAAGGCGGGCCGCTGAGAATATGGGTTAACGGGAGAAGACTTATTCCCCGGGGAGGGAATTGGGGCTTCTCGGAGGATATGCTGCGATACCGCGCGAGGGAATACGACATCACCGTTCAGTATCACAAGGAAATGAACTTTACAATGATAAGGAACTGGGTTGGCCAGACCGGCGACGACGCCTTCTTCAATGCCTGCGACAAATACGGGATAATGGTCTGGGAAGATTTCTGGCTGGCGAACCCGCTCGACGGACCGAACCCGAGGCACGACAACATGTTTCTTGACAACGCGAAGGATTTCATCGAGCGCATGCGCAACCATTCTTCCATAGGTCTATGGGTCGGTAGGAACGAAGGCGATCCGCCGCCCGTTATCGAGACCGGCCTTACGAAACTTATCGGCCGGCTCGATCCCGATATCAAATACATTCCTAATTCCGCCGACGGCCCCGTGAGCGGGCACGGCCCTTACAATCTTATGCCGCTCAAATTCTACTTTGAGCAAAGAGCCACGAAGCGGCTTCACAGCGAGATGGGAATGCCGGCGACGGTTTCGTACTCGAGCCTCAAACGCATGATGCCTTTGAAGGACATGTGGCCGCAGTCGAACATGTGGGGAGTGCACGACTTCACGCTCGAAGGCGCGCAGAAAGGTGAGACGTTCAATAAAGCGATCGACGAGACCTTCGGAAAGGCTGACAGTCTGAGAGAGTGGCTCTGGTTCGCCGACTGGATGGATTACACCGGTTATCGCGCGATGTTCGAGGCGCAGGCGAAGAACCGCATGGGCCTCCTTCTTTGGATGACGCACCCCTCGTGGCCTTCCATGGTCTGGCAGACTTACGACTATTATTTCGATCCGACAGCGGCGTACTTCGGCTGCAAGGAGGCGTGCCAGCCGCTGCACATACAATGGAACGCCTACACCGACAGCATCGAGGTCGTCAACTACAGCGTCCCGAACGGCTCCGCCCTCACGGCGGAGATGGAGATTCTGAACTTGGACGGCGCGGTGATGTTGAAGCGCGTGACTGGCGTGAGCGTGCCGGAAGACAGTATGGTGCCGGTCTTTGCCGTCGGCCATCCGAAGGGGCTGAGCAGCGTGTACTTCATAAGCCTTAAACTTAAGCGGGGAAAAAAGTTAATCTCCCGCAACTTCTACTGGCGCGGGCTGCACAAAGGCTTGTCGCAGGAAGGGGGCGATATGAAGGCGATCACAAGCGTGCCAAAAATCAGGCTCGCCGCGGCTACTAAGGCGTACCGGCGGGACGGTCGCTGGTACATGAGGACGATGCTTGTCAACCACACCAAGTATCCTGCGCTTCTCGTGAAGCTCAAGGTTGTCGGCAGCAAAGACGGCAGGAGGATCTTGCCCGCTATCTACAGCGACAACTTCATAACAATCATGCCGGGACATCGCCGCACAATCGACATACAGGTCCAGAACGCCGACACTCGCGGCGAGAAACCCGAGGTGGTCGTGGAGGGATTCAACGTAAGGTAGACGTCAATTGCGATTTTGAATTGCGACTCACCCCTGAGGCGAGTCGCAATTTTTTACTTTTCTCTTGCGTAACTCGTAGGTTACGCATATCTTGATGTAACCCGGAGGTTACATAACATGAATAGAGATATAGTACACAGATGGCAATTCCGGCAGTCGCCAGAGATAGTATGGGAGCACCTGACAAAGCCGGAGCTCCTTTCTCAATGGCTGATGGCCAACGACATCAAACCGGAGGTCGGCCACAAATTCCGGTTCACAACAAACCCGCTATTGAAGTTCGGCTTCGACGGCATCGTCTACTGCGAGGTCCTGGAGGTTGATCCGCCGAAGCGCCTTTCCTACTCATGGAAGGGCGGACCGGGGAACGGGAAGATCGCGCTCGATTCGCTCGTCACCTGGACGCTCACGTTGAAGGACGGAGGCACGGAGCTTCTCCTCGAACATACAGGCTTCAGCGGAATGAAGAACTACTTCGGCTACCTGATGATGAAGAACGGCTGGGGAAGCAAGATAAGGAAGAGACTCGGGGCACTTCTGGCAGGCCCAGGAAAGTGAGGGGACGACATGGATGCATTTCAGGCGATCGCTGATCCAAGCCGGAGGGAGATTCTCCGGCTCCTTTCCCGCGACACGATGACTATAAACGCGCTTGCCGATAATTTCGACATGAGCCGTCCCGCGGTCTCGAAGCACATCAAGGCGCTCGACTCCGCCGGACTCATCTCCATACAGAACATCGGCAAGGAGCGCTACTGCATTTTAAACCAGGAGGGCTTTGACGAGCTTCAGGAGTGGATCGATTACTTCGACACCTTCTGGAAGTCAAAGCTGAAGAAGCTCGAGATGCTGCTGAACGAGAAGGCAGGGAAGTGAAGTCGAAGCGCGCCTCCCTTTTGAACTGGGGCGCATTTTGAAAATCTCTTGAAATCGCCATTCTTTCAGGCCCCTTCCATCCGCGAGAAGGTCTCAAGTGGTTGTGATTTTCCGCTGTCACCATCGCCCGAGCGAGGGGCGCCGCTGTCAGCGGAGCGGGATACCACACGAATCTGAGGAAGCGCCCACCCGTCCGGTAATATCCCGGTGTTTCGCGTCGCCAGCGCGTGGACTGAGGTGCGTTTGCCCATGAAATTCTGACCTTTTCCCTTGGAACCTGGCAAGGCTCTCGGCCTTGCGCATTGTTGATATTTGCCCCATCGTCGGCTATATTTTTCCAAGGAGGCTCGGACCGGGAATATCAGAAGAAGTGGAGAAATCGGAGGGCATGTGGGAGATTTGAGCTTACATAGATTTGTGCGGTTAATTTATATCCCCATTCTCCTTACTTTTGCGGTCGCAGCTAGCGCGAACGATCTAAGAGACACTACGAACCAGGCTGACTACATCGTCATATCTCCCACATCTTATTCCCGAATCGCAGAAAAGCTTGCAACTTTTCGCCACGGGTACAACGGTTTCTCGACGATGGTGGTCAACATCGACTCGATCCTTTCGCAATTCGGAGCTTCGACGTCTCCCGACACCGCGCTGAAAGATTTTATTCAGTACACGATCAACAGCTGGAAGAATCCGAGGCCGCAGTACTTCGTTTTTGCCGGAAACATAAATGCAATTCCTTCCCATCCCGATTCCGAAAGGCTTTATTTGCCAGGTGGATATGACACGTTATTGATGGTCGACCAATGGTTCGTTCAGGGCCCGAGTCCGGACGTCGGAATCGATGCGTGTCTCGGCAGATTCCCGGCGTGGGACTCAACGGACCTTGCGGTTATGGTCAGTAAAGCAATACGATATGAAACAGACTCTTCAGGTGCATGGTGCAACCGGGCGATTTCCATTTCGGACTACAGCGAGCAGGACGGGGATATCTTCGAGTACGAAGCACAAAAGTTCAGGCTGTATTTAGGTTCGTTGTGGAATGACACGGTCGCGGTCGATATACGGAAAGATTCTCCCGCTTATCTAGATACCGCCGCACTTCTGAATTTGTGGAACCATGGTGCGGCGGTTGTCTCATACTTTGGACACGCAAATGCAGTTCAGCTTTCTCACTCTCGGTACTTCACGACATGGAGCGTAGACTCGCTGACGAACGGCAACTGCCTCCCTGTCTGTCTTCTAGGCGGCTGCGATCTGACCTACGATACCGGGCCGGTAGCGTCCATCCCGACTCATCTTCTCGCGCACAAAGGTGGAGGTGCAGTGGCGGTGGTCTCTTCCGAAGGACTTATGTTAGAGGAATCTGAGGTCCCGTTCTTTACCTGCATGGTCCAGGCAATGATAAAACATCCTGGCGAGCCTATAGGGAAGGCGTATGAAGAAGCGATGTCCGAGGCGACATCATCGACGCCGTTCTATTCGAGCATAACGTCGCGCATCACGCTTCTCGGCGATCCTGCGCTGAGAGTGAAACATTCGCAAACGGCGGCTTACATCGTCTCCAATTCTGTGCAGCCATCATCATGTGCGCTCGGACAAAATTATCCCAACCCGTTCAACCCAACCACCGTCATCAGGTACGAGATCCCATCGAGCGCGGTGGTATCGCTTAAGGTTTACGATGTACTGGGCAGGGAGGTCACGACCCTCGCCGACGGTCGACAGAACGCAGGAACACATTCGGCCGTATTCAACGCAAGCGGACTGGCGAGCGGAGTTTACTTCTACAGACTCGTGATGGGAAACCACGTTGCTACAAAGAAGATGCTCTTCCTGAAGTAAGCAAGCCTGGCGCACGCCGACTTCCAGTCGGCAGAGATCTTGAGCGCAAACGGATTAATTGTATGGGAGCTGGGGCTGTCTCAAACGAGACTTCGATTGAAATCAATGTCTCTCAAGACACCAACCACGAGGGTATATGCCGTTGGCAACCGTCCGATTCCTCGGAATGCCACTCTTGGGACAACCTCGATATTGGAATACCGGACCTTGAAAGTTGAGCTATCACTTAGCTCAAGACTCTATCTCGGCCTTCGTTTCCCCGTAGTCCCTTTACCCCTGACTCCTCGCCTTCGTTTCTCATTCTCGCCGCTCATCTCTTCCAATCTCTTCTCCACCAAGTAAAACACCGAATCCTTCGCGTACTCGCCCTTCACTCCAACTTTCGCCGCGGTCTTGCCCGTCAGCAGTTCGATCCCTTCCTCGATCTTCGCGACGGGGTAGATGTGAAACCTCTTCTCCTTAACCGCTTTTATTATCTCGTCACGGAGGACCAGGTCTTTCACGTTTCTCGTCGGTATGATCACTCCTTGATTTCCCGTTAGTCCCTTCGCCTTGCACACCTGGAAGAACCCTTCGATCTTCTGGTTCACTCCGCCGATCGGCTGTATGTCGCCCTTCTGGTTAACGCTTCCTGTTACGGCGATGCCCTGTCTGATCGGCAGGTTGCTCAGGCTCGAGAGTATCGCGTAAAGCTCGGTGGACGATGCGCTGTCGCCGTCGACACCGCTGTATGATTGCTCGAACGCAATACTCGCCGAAAGCGAAAGCGGTTTTTCCTTAGCGAACTTTTCGCGCAAATATCCGGAGAGTGTGGCCACACCTTTATCGTGTATCTTGCCGGAAAGATTTGAATCGCGCTCGATGCTTGTGATGCCTGCCTTTCCCGCTCCTACCGCTGCAGTTATCCTCGTCGGCCTTCCGAACGAATAATAGCCTATGTCGTAGACCGACAGCCCGTTCACCTGTCCGACCCGCTCGCCTGTCGTGTCGATCATCAGCACGTCCTGCTCGATCATCTCCTGTACCTTATCCTCG
>JAJYRM010000077.1 GCA_021794075.1 Bacteroidota bacterium
TCGGGTCAGCTAAGATCACCCCTCGAAGCAAATTCGGTTTGAGGCTTGCCACCACCGCTGCCGTCAGCCCTCCCATTGAGTGTCCAAGCAAGAAAGGCGAAGAAAGCCCCAACGACTTAATCAGGCCCACTACATCGCTCGCGAGCTCTTCGTATCTATACCCCTCGTCTGGAGAACTTGACTTTCCGTGCCCCCTGGCGTCGGGCATTACTACATCGTATTCATCCTCCAACGCATGAGCCAAAGGAGTCCAGCAGGCACCATTGCCAGCTAACCCGTGCAGCAAAACCAGCGAGGGCTTCCTTCCTCCGGTTCTGGCATAATGTATCTTAATTCCTTTTGTTTCGCAGATCGCCTCGATCCATTTACTCATTCATTCTCTCCTTCTAGCGTAAGTTTCTCCATAATGATCCATTTGAATCGTGATCGCTGAAAATTCCATTCCCCTCCGATTTCCCTCAACTATGCTTCGTCAGTTCCTTTCACAGCGTGAGAAGATGTCGATGCATTTGAACATCAGTCGGAAGGCCTTCCTGTGGTAGCCATACCGGTTCAGCGAACCCATCAAATACAGATCGAGCCGGGGATGATAGAACATGAACGAACCTGTCGAGCCTGCATTGCCCCACGAGCTGTACTTACGCGGCATGATAATCGGTGTCCCCCGAATGTTCATAACGCCATAACCATAATCGACACCTGGAAATAACTTCGCCCAATCTTTCATCTTGTCAAAGGTCTCCCGGCGAATGATCGAGAAATGTGTTAGACCAGACATGAACTTCAGAAGGTCGTCGGAGGTCGAGACGATTCCACCGCCTGCGTAATCGATGCTGAGGCTGGCGTAGTTGATTATATTCTTGTCACCAACATAACATGCTGAAACGGGCAGCCCGCTTTTTCTGTCAGGTTCGGAATATTGCAATAAGTTTGAGTGGCTCATTCCGAGCGGGCGAAAAATGTGAACAGTGAGAGCTTCGTGGAACTGCCGCGACGTAATCTTCTCAACTATCAGCCCGAGGAGGTGGTATCCCGTATCCGAGTAGTGAAACCTCTTACCAGGAGGGAAATGAGAATTCAGGTTCTCCTTCGACCACCTGACGACCTCAGCTGGCGTCCAGCGTCTGGACGGCTCTTCAAGGAGTATGTTCAGCATTCGGCTTCCCTTTTTCGGCTTGTCACTGAAATAATCTTGAAGTCCCGAGGTATGGTTCAGTAAATGCTTTATCTTTATTTCCCGGCTGTAATCCTTCCCCTTATAAACGTGCAGTCTTCTAATTACTTCATCGTCCAGATAATCGACGATGTAATCGTCGAATGAAACGAGCTTGTGCTCGCTAAGTATTGCGATAAGAACAGCGGTGAACAGCTTTCCAACGCTTGCGACATAGTAAGGCTGGAATGGCGACGGAGTACCCGATCTCGATTCGGCCATATTAATATGGATATCATACTTGTCGGAGTGGAGCATAAGGAAGGCATTTTCGATTCGCAGGTCGTTCTTCACTAGCCGGTTAAAATACCGGGACGTGCGTTCCTGGAGACTCGCTTTATCCAAGTTCAATTTCCCGCGTGTACCGTTTCCCGGCAGTACAAACAGGCATCCTACACCCCTTTTTACCGAGGACTATGGCAGGTTGTTTTAATAATATCTTCACAGTTTGCAGCTCTTCCGTTCCTCTTCCTGCTAATCGAGCAGCGCCAAGCTTGGTATCTTCCGCAGGTTCCCGCACAATAGCAACGCGCACATAAAGAACGCTCGCGGAGAGCGCGGAGAATTGTGGCATCCGCTTCGCGAACCTTGCCCTAGCGGGAGAAGGGCCTGCTTCAGGAACTCCGCGAAGTTTTCAGGGAATAAATTACATGGACGTGGCACATCGGCGGCCCGAGCACGAACCGCCGAATGTCCGCTTCAATTTCTACTTCAGCAGTTTTTCCACCGCCGCAACGACCGCCTCGCTCGTTATTCCGTATTCCTTCATAACTATCGGTCCGGGCGCTGAGGCGCCGAACTTATCGATCCCTATTGAGATTCCTTTGTCGCCAACGTACCGGCTCCATCCCTTTGTGATGCCTGCTTCGATGGAGACCCTCTTCGTCACGGACGAAGGTAGAACTGATTCGCGGTACTTCTCGTCCTGCTGGTCAAATACTTCCCAGCTCGGCATGCTGACGAGTCTCACTTTCTTTCCACTGGTAGCAAGCTGCTCATAAGCCGCCATGGCGACTGAGACCTCGCTGCCGGAGGCGATTATTATCGAATCGGGTTTACCCGATTCGGCCAATACGTACGCGCCCTTCTGAAGTCCTTCGGCGCCGGAATATTTCTTCGCGTCTATTACAGGAAGTTTCTGCCTGGTGAGGGCCAACGCGACTGGTCCTTTCTTATAATTTATGGCAAACTTCCATGCTTCCGCAGTTTCGTTCGCGTCCGCCGGGCGCACGAAAACCATATTCGGAATATCCCGGAGGACCATGAAATGCTCTATGGGCTGGTGCGTCGGCCCGTCCTCGCCGAGACCGATACTATCGTGTGTGAAGACGTAAATCGTCCGGAAGTGCGATAGGGCGGCGAGTCTTATAGGCGGGCGCATGTAATCAGAAAAGACGAGGAATGTTGCGCCGAACGGGATGAGCCCGCCGTGAGCAGCCATGCCGTTCATTATCGCACCCATGCCATGCTCGCGGATTCCAAAGTGGAAGTTTCGTCCAAGCCTGTCGGTTGCCGAGAAAGATCCGGTGTCTTTCATTATGGTGTCGGTTGACGGTGAGAGGTCGGCGGCGCCGCCGAGGAAGTTCTTCACCTTCGGCCCGAAAGCGTTCATGACCTTCCCGGATGCTGACCTCGTGGCCACTTGCCCGGCGGCAGGATCAAACACCGGTACGTCCTTGAAAGCATCCGCAGGCACTTCTCCTGACATCCATGCGAGAAATTCCTTAGCAAGATCGGGATATTTCTTCTTGTACTCTTCGAACAGTTTGGTCCAACTATCCTCGAATTTCTTACCCGTATCGGCGCAGCCGCGAAACACCTTCAGCGCTTCATCGGGAACTAAGAACTTTGGTTCGAGAGGCCATCCGAGATTCTTCTTTGTCAACTCGACTTCCTTATCGCCGAGCGGCGAGCCGTGTGCTTCGCCGGTATCCTGCTTGTTCGGTGAACCATAACCGATATGTGTTCTGACTGCAATGACTGACGGTTTGTCCTTAACCGCTTTGGCAGCCTCGATCGCCTTCGCGATTGCATCGAGGTCGTTGCCATCCGAAACACGCTGAGTATGCCAGCCGTAGGCCGCATAGCGAGCGAGGACATCCTCGCTGAAAGCAATGTCCGTCTTCCCTTCTATGGTGATGTGGTTATCGTCGTAGAAAACCACCAACTTGCCGAGCTTGAGATGCCCCGCTATAGAGCTCGCTTCGCTGGTAATCCCTTCCATCATGCAGCCGTCGCCGGAGATCGCGTAGGTATAGTGGTCCACTATCTTAAATCCGTCGCGGTTGAAATATGCTGCTAGATGTTCTTCGGCTATCGCCATCCCGACCGCGTTGCCGAGTCCCTGCCCGAGCGGACCGGTTGTGGTTTCCACTCCAGGCGTGAGTCCGTATTCCGGATGCCCCGGCGTGATACTCCCGTACTGCCTGAAATTTTTCAGGTCATCCAGTGAAACTTTGTAGCCGGTCAGATGAAGGAGCGAATACAAAAGCATGGAGCCATGTCCTGCGGAGAGAACAAACCTGTCACGGTCGACCCATTTTGGATTACCGGGATTATGCTTCAGATATTTTGTCCACAGAAGATATCCGATTGGCGCAGTACCCATCGGCATTCCCGGGTGACCCGAATTTGCCTTCTGCACCGCGTCGACCGCCAGAAATCTTATTGTATTGATGCATTGCTCTTCAAGTTTTGTCATTTTGTTCCGACCTCTCTTACTTTGCTAGGTAATACTTGGTTACGTATTCTCTCACCATTCTATCTGTATTATATATCGGCGCTATAGTCCTTATAGAATCTTTTATCATCTTGATCCATTTCAGAGGCAAGCCGGATGCGACTCTATCGTAAAACAGGGGGATGACCTTGTTCTCGATCACATCATAAAGATTTGCCGCATCGATTTTGTCCTGCTGATCCACGGAAAGCTGAGAATCCTTGTCTTCTCCAATTGAGAATCCGTTCTTTCCGTTGTACGCTTCCCTCCACCAGCCATCCATGACACTGCAATTCAACCCTCCGTTGAGAATGACTTTCTGTCCGCTGGTACCGCTTGCCTCCAAAGGACGTCGGGGGTTGTTTAACCATAAATCGCATCCGGCGATCAACTGTCTGGCCACGGCCATGTCATAATCTTCCAGGAAGACGACCCTGCCGGTAAATCTTGGGTCGCGGCTGAGACGTATGACCTGCTGAATGAAAGCTTTGCCAGCATCGTCTCTCGGATGAGCCTTGCCGCTGAAAATAATTTGAATCGGCCGCTTGGGATCGCCAAGTATTCGCGCCGCCCTATCCATATCTGTGAAAATCAACGGGGCCCGTTTGTACGTGGCGAATCTTCGTGAAAACCCGATCGTAAGCGCATCCGCGGATAGAATTTTCTCAACCCAGTCCGACGAGTTACCGTATCTGATCTGCTGCTTCCGCATTTTCTCACGGACGAATTCGATCAACCTCCGACGAAGTGTGTAGCGAAGCGCCCATATCTCCTCGTCAGGGAGCTTCGCAATCGCGGCTTTCCATGACGCTGGTTGCGTGATCTTTTCGTGCCATTTGGGTCCGATTGAATTTTCGTATAGCGCTCTTGCTTCCATTGACAGCCATGTCAGGTTGTGGATACCATTAGTGATATGCCCAATCGGGACTTGTTCCGCCTTCTTTCCAGGGTAGAGCCCAGTCCACATTTGTCTGCTCACCCTGCCGTTCAACTCACTAACCGCATTTGCTCCCCGGCTCATCTTTAGAGCGAGGACCGTCATGCAGAATGACTCGGCTTTATCTGAAGGATTCACTCGTCCGTACCCCATAAACTCATCAAGTGAAATCCCGAGCGAAGAGACGAACCCGCTCAGACTGAAGTTAATCAGGTCTTGCGTGAACCTGTCATGCCCCGCGGCCACCGGTGTGTGGGTCGTGAAGACGCACTTTTTCTTAACCTCTTCAACCGCCCGGTGAATACTCTTCCCCAGCAGCATCTGCTCATGAAGGAGTTCCAGGGTAAGAAAGGCGGAGTGCCCTTCGTTCATATGATAGACTGCCGGTTCATATTCGAGCGTCCTCAGGATTTTCGCGCCGCCAATGCCGAGGATAATCTCCTGGGAAATTCTAGTTGTGCTGTCGCCGCCGTAAACCCTGGAGGTCAGGTCACGGTAATGCTCCTCGTTCTCCGGCAGGTTAGTCTCGAGAAGATAAAGGATGGATCGCCCCACAAGCACCTTGTAAGCCGCTACCGAGACGAGGCTTCTTCCTATTTGGACTTGCACCTTTGCGAGGTTTCCTCCTTCATCCGTTACCGGCGTGATCGGGAGGTTAGTATAATCATGCTGAGCGTACTCTTCCAGTTGCCACCCTTCGCTGTTGATACGCTGAGTGAAATAGCCCTGTCTGTAGAAGAGCGTCACCCCGATAAAATTAAGTCCGATATCGCTCGCGCTCTTTGTGTGATCGCCGGAGAGGATTCCCAATCCGCCCGAATAGATCGGAAGGCTCTCGTGAATTCCTATCTCGGCGCTGAAGTATGCGACGGGGTGTTTTTCAAATTTCTTCAGCATCTGAGGTGGAGTATTGACCTTCGCGATGTACCGGCAGAGAGAATCGTAACATGAGTTGAGCTCGGTAAGAGTTTCTTTATTCAAGAGGCGGGAATGAAGCTCTTGATCACTGATCTCATTCAGCACCGCAATCGGGTTGTGGCTGGACCGGTCCCATACGCGTGGACTAAGTTTGGCAAAGAACTGTTGCGTTGGACAGTCAAAGGCCCACCGCATGTTATGTGCCAGTTCATATACTTTTTTTCTTTCGTCGGCAAAATGAAACGACTTTTGAGTCATATCTCCTCGGGGTCAAATAAGGATACCTTGCAGTTCTTCTTCGCTGTGCGCTTTAAAGAATTTAATCAAATTGGGCAAATACTCCGTGAATTTCGGGCAGGATATTTTATGATTCTTCAAAACTGAAGCAGTTTCACCTGACTCATAGTGAATGTCATGAACGAAGTAATCTATAAGTTGAGACGGCATCCGGTAGATGGATCGCACCGGTTTAAACTTCATCGCAGCCTTCGCCACTCCGGGGGGTAGCGGATAGCTCATGAAAGACTTTCCGAGTGACCGCGCTAAAAGGAGTTGAATCTCGGCAACCTTCATCGGTGAAGGATCGGTAAGATGAAAAGTCTTCCCTATTGCCGCGGGATCTCCATGCAACGCCGCCATCGCGCCCACAACATAATCGATTGGTACCAGATTCACTTCTGTCTTCCCGCTCCCAATCTTCGGAAATGGAAAACCGTTGGGGAGGGCATTCATAGTAAGAAGAGCGTAATATGGTCCGTCATATTTCACGGTCTCGCCGGTCTGTGAATGTCCCACTACTATGCCGGGTCTGTAAATGGTCCACGGTATTGCTTTCGATTCCCTGACGATTTTTTCTGCAAGGAATTTCGTCTCTTCATAGTAATTCTTGAACCGCTGACCAAGGTCGAAGTCATTTTCCGAGAAGGTCCCCTTGTGCGTACCGGAAACATACGCGGTGCTCACGTAGTCGAAGCGCGCCAAATTCCTGCACCTCGCCGCAAAATTGATAACGTTCCTCGTTCCATCGACGTTGATAAGCATCCCTTTGTTTCGCTGAACGGCCAGGTCATATGCCGCCGCCAGGTGGAATATATCGGTGATTTCATTTGTGTCCAGAGCCCCTTCGTCAATTCCCAGATTATCAACGGTTATGTCGCCGAACACAAACCGCATCCTTGATGCCGCAGCCGGCAATTCATCGTACAATTTGCCTCTGCAAGTCTCCGCGGCGTGAAGAAACTTCTGCTGAATAAGCGCAACAATTTCCAGACTATCGTCTCGCCTAATTAACTCACTGACGAGCATTCCCCCTACGAAGCCTGGAAATCCTGTAATGAATAATTTGCTCATGACAGTACCCTCCTTTTTAAGTTAGCGTGCGCGAGTTCCGCCCCGACTATGAACACAGTCGCCGAGTAAAATATCCAGATTAAAAGCCCGACTATGATCTCAATGGTACCGTAGACCTGGCTAAGTGTGGAAGCATGTGTTATGTATACGGTGAAGAAGCTCTTCGACAACTCGAACAGTACTGCCGCCCAAAAGGCTCCGAACGCTGCCGGCGCGGAGCCGAGCTTCCCGTAAGAAATGAACCGGTATATTGAAAAGTAAAGCAGGAACGTCAGTCCAAGTCCGGACATGAGCGGAACCGCGGTTCTGACAAGAGCCAGCCGAAAATGACCGTGCGGCAAATTTAACGCGACATCCCGTACAACTGCGAAGAAAGCGGTTACCACGGTACTGGCGGTCAAAAAGAATCCCGCAATAATCAGTATGCGAAGATCGTAGAGTGTCTGCTTGAAGTAAGACAGATTAGCCTCGATTCCAAACACTTTGAAAACTGATTTGCGAAGGGTACCGATGAGGCCGAGCGAAGTCCACAGGAATCCGACGAAACCGATGATGCCATAAATATCTTTGTGGCGTGCGAAAACGTCAGCCCTCACCACGATAAACCGCCTCACTTCATCCAGCGAGTGGAGGCGCCTCGGTAGGGCGTAGAAGCTCAGGACATTTATTTGTTTCAGAAGAGTCTCACGTGACAGGAAAGTCCCGAGCACCCACATGATCAGAAGTGTAGTCGGTATCAAACAGAGTACAAACTGGAAGGAAAGTCCCGAGGCATAGAAAAACACGTCATCCGCGAAATAATCCCGGGTCACGGATTTCAAGTAATAAGAAATGACGTGCCAAAGTCTGCCGAAAAAGACCCGCAGGGATGACCTACCTTTCAGCCACTATTTCTTTTGTTGACGATTTCGCGCGACTACTCCCGCACTAGGCGGAAACAGGAAGAACAAACTTCGAAGGCAACACGCCGTAATAAACCAAGGCAAGTTCGCGCACGCCGATAAGAATCGTCTCATTTATCTGAAGGCTATCGCCAGAGACCACTCCTATGACTTCGATCGGTAATTTCAGGGATTTTGCGAGCGCGAGGACTTCGTCAGCTTTTGCGGAATCGTACGATATCACGACCCTGCCGTCTCCCTCGGAGAAAAGATCAGCGTCTCGCCGTGAAACGAAATCCATCGCGATCTTTGCGCCCAGCATTCGTTCGCGATTCATTATGCAGCACTCGGCCAGCGCAACAGCCAGACCTCCCTCCGATACGTCATGCGCCGAATGAATGATTTCACCCAAAGCGCTCTCCTGAAGAAACGAATGGAGGCCGCGTTCGTAAGCGTAATCGATCTCAGGAACCTTGCCGCCGACGATCTCGTGTATAACCTTCAAGTATTCACTTCCGCCAACCTCGCGGCGGTTCGTGCCAATAACGGCGATGATGTCTCCTTCTAACGCGAAGGCGGATCGCAAGGCTTTCGAGGCATCATTGATAACCCCGAGCATCCCGATGACAGGAGTAGGATATACGGTCCTGTTCGGACTCTCGTTATAGAAGCTGACGTTCCCTCCGGTTACCGGAGTCTCAAGTTCAGAGCATGCTCTGGATATGCCTTTGATAGCCTGTTCAAATTGATAATAGACGTCCGGTTTGTAAGGATTACCAAAGTTGAGACAATTCGTTATGGCAACCGGCTTTCCGCCTGCGCAGGCGACGTTCCTTGCCGATTCGACGACGGCGTGTTCCGCACCCACTTCTGGATTTAGATAAACGTACCTCGCGTTGCAGTCAGTCTTCACGACCAAACCGCGCTTCTTCCCTTCCTCGCTCTTCGCCCAACGTTCGAGTCTTATAACCGCCGCGTCCCCTTCGCCGGGCTGGACCACCGTGTTCGTCTGGACCATGTAATCATATTGCTCGAACACATAATGTTTCGCGGAAATATTCGGTGAAGCGAGGAGCCTCTTCAGTATGTCGCTGTAATCCTTCGGCTCCGGTATCGAGCTCGTGTCAACCGATGCCAGTTTATCCAGGTAGTCCGGTCTTTTGCTCTCCCGAACGTAGACCGGAGCGCCTTCTCCAAGAGCGAGCGTCTTGGAAGGAATGTCCGCCTCAAGTTTTCCGAAGCGACGAATTCGAAGCATTCCGTCCGGAGTCACCTTACCGATAACCTCCGCGTTCAAATCCCACTTTGAGAAAATCTTCTTAATCGCGCTCTCGTTTTCCGGCGTCACGATGACAAGCATTCTTTCCTGCGATTCGGAGAGCATTATCTCGTAGGCGGACATATCCGCTTCACGCAGAGGAACGAGATCGAGATTGATATCCATGCCCGTGCTCCCCTTGGCGCTCATCTCCGAAGTAGAGCACGCGATTCCCGCGGCCCCCATGTCTTGTATGCCGACCACAAGGCCCGCCTCGATAGCTTCCAGTGTCGCTTCAAGGAGAAGCTTTTCGGTAAACGGATCGCCGACCTGCACGGAAGGACGCTTCGCCTCCGACGCCTCGGAAATATCTTCTGATGCGAAAGTGGCCCCATGTATTCCGTCACGGCCCGTAGAGGAGCCGACTATCATGACAAGATTTCCTACTCCGGTCGACGCGGCCTTCGCGACACGGTCATGCCTAACTATTCCAACCGCCATCGCATTGACGAGCGGATTCTCGTCGTAACATTTATCGAAATAGATTTCCCCCGCAACAGTCGGAACGCCGAACGCATTGCCGTAATCGGCAATACCCTTGACGATCCCTTCAAGCAAATACTTGACGCGTGGACTATCAGGGTTCCCGAAACGCAGAGAATCAAGCGCGGCAACGGGCCTCGCACCCATTGTAAAAATGTCGCGTAGTATTCCGCCGACTCCTGTCGCGGCTCCCTGGTACGGTTCCACCGCACTTGGATGATTGTGACTCTCAATCTTGAAAGCAACCGCCAGTCCGTCCCCTATATCGACAAGACCTGCGTTCTCCTCACCCGCGCTTACCAGAAGATTTCTTCCAGACCTCGGGAGCTTCTTCAGCTGAAGTATGGAATTCTTATAGCTGGCATGCTCTGACCACATGACCGAATAAACGCCGAGCTCTGTGTATGTTGGGGTTCGGCCAAGTATTTTCTTTATTCCTTCAAATTCTTCTGAGGTCAGCCCCATACTCTGGGCGACCTGCAAGGTAACTTCTATTTCCATTATTAATTGCCAATCAAATGTCTGATGAGTTTTTCGATGATGTCCGGTCGAAGGTTAAAGACAGCCAAAAGCACAAGAACGATCAATGAGAAAAGCGTCGCGAATGTATAGGCTTTTCGTTTTGAGACATTGCCGGTATGCCTCCTTGGCGAGAAGAGCATGCCGCGCCATCCGCAATCTTTGCATCGGAACGGTTTCCTCCTGAACACAGCTTGAAACTTTTCCGGAATTCCTCGCGAGTGGCTTCGACGCAGGTTAGTCGAGCGACAGTTGGGACAAATTGTTGTACTGTTTAGCATGCGTGTAAATTTACGAAAAAAAAGCCCCGCATACACGGGGCTTTAGGAGAAAAGGCTTCACTCAGAAGAGCTCAATACATATTGCTTACTTGAAAGATTTTTAACATCTTCCCCCACGCCGAAAGCGGGATGACCGGCCATTTCGATTGGGTCGATGACGATTTTGCCAATTGAATGGAGCCGGGTAGGTATGCAAGGTTCACCTGACTTAGATTTGCGCCGAAGGTAGTATTGATCGCCTTAATGAACATGTTGGCGACGTAACCATAACCCTGATCCGTCGGGTGTATTCCGTCGAGGCCGAAGAACCCTCCCGTAATGTATGAATCGGTCAAATGAACTCCGGTTGCTGGATCGGTGTAGCCATTCGCCGCGAAATTGTTGAATACCGAATACGCGTTCACTAGGGCGACCCGCGTTGGGTTCGCGGTTGCGACAGACTGGATCACTGAGTTGTAACCGGTTATGGCCGTCTGGACCTTCGAAACTTCCGCCGAGTCGAGAACAAGAGAGTCAGGCAGAGGCGTCCCTTTCCCGCCGAGTTCCGTCGGTATTCCCACTCCCTCCAGTTCGAGGCTGAGCGCGGGAAGAAGTATTTTATCATAAAGAGGGTTGGCCTGCCCGGCATAGAGATTACCGTTGGCATCGTGTCTCATAACGAGTAGAGGGACCGGACTGCCGTTAACAATGACCGGTGCATCTGTCGCGGGGTTGATGACAATCGGCGGTATGGTATTGAAAAATGGGATAGCATCCACATCAGGAATATTCGCTACAACGAACTTCGCATTGGGGGCGCCTGCAAGTAGTGCGTTCATCATAGTGGTGTACAGATAAGTAAAGGTCGGTATATCCGTCGGTAGAGAGTGAGTCGCGGGGTCCGTGCCAATTGTTCCTCCTGATGTCGCATACCCGAGAACGTCATTCGCGCCGATCCAGACCGAAATGAAAGTTGGATGAAGTGCCAGAGCCTGTGCTACGGGACTATTTCCAAGAGCAGCATTCCTGAGTACAATCTGGAAGAAAGGATTGTCTCTCGGCGGGCCTGCTTTTGCAGCAAAGTTTGAAGTATCGATCATATCATAGACAAGGGCACCCGGCACGCCAAGATTGTTGTATGGACGGCTCAAAGTCGAGTTGAGCGGCTGGCCGCTGCTTGGCAGGGCCGTGATGACCGGACCCGAAAGATTTGTAATCTCCAGAAGCCCGCCAATCCCTGGGTCACTGATCAACGGCTGTTCAAAGTTGGCTATGCCGGCTTCCTTGGCAATGTCGGCTGGGTAGCTGTATTTCTGCGCAGACTCATAGAGGGCCCCGCTCTGGTACCCGGCAGTGAGCGAATTTCCCAGGAAAACAGTCGTGGAAAAATTTGCTGAACCCGGCTGTGGCGCGACGGAAACCGGCGTCTTCTTAAACGAATTACATGACGCAACAATAAAAGCGACGACCGCGATCGAAAGGATGATCGCCGCCCTCGAATAAAAGCTCTTCATTTCTGCTCCTTTTTGCTTTTTGTTTGTCGAAGCATTTTCCGAAGCCAAATCACAGTCGGTAACTGATGTCAATACCAAGGAGATTCGCCGTGGTGTTATACGTCCCGTTGAAGCCAATCGCAGAATTTGTAATAGTTCTCTGCTTGAACGGTAGGAACATATACGAAGCATCGATGGTTAGTTTGTTGGTCACGTTCACGCCGACACCTACATTCAATCCAAGCCTGTCGGCATCCGGAAGCAACGGCTCCAGATACATATCGGGAATGGGATTCTTGTCATAAAACACTCCTGCACGAGCCGTAAACACCTCGCTAATTTTGTAGTCGCCCCCGAGGCGCAAGATATAACTGTTATTGTAATCTCCGACAATGGACTTCTCAGTCGTTGTGCTGCCCTGAGCGATATTCAGGTTCAGGCTCGTATAAGCGTTCCAACCTACCCATTGATAGTCAGCTTCGATCGAATATCTGTCGCCCTTGTATGCAACTCCGAGGAACCATGTTGCCGGTAGCGGGACTGAAGTCGATACTGTACCGTCGGCGAACTGGGACTGTCCGGCAAGTCCGCCGAGTCCTGAGAACGAAAGCGTGCCGTCCGTTGCTTTGAGGTTCGCTCTCCCTCTGTATGAAAATCCGAGAGAAATTTCTTTTACAGGTGTAATCAATATGCCGAAGTTGAATGACGAGCCATTGCCATTCCCTTTCAATGTCGCCGTCGGTTCAGTAGTAAATGGAGTCGCGACTCTTTGGGCAAGCTCGACGCTTCCGAGAACATAGTCGAAACCGACGCCGATGGAAACCATGTTCTTGTACGAATAGGAAATTGTCGGATTGATGTAGAAGGACTGCAAAGTAATTTTTGTAACTATGGTATTCCCCGGCCAGTTCGTCGGCCAATCGGTGCCGAGTCCGTACGGGGTAAACAATCCGACTCCGAAGCCGAGCCCGTTATCCATCGAGTAGGTCACGTAGGCATTCGGTGGGAAAAAGGAGATCGAGTTCATGTTAGTTTGCGTGCTGATAGGACCAAGGGATCTGAATGTAGTGCTAGGTAAAATCAACTCTCCGCCTAACATCACGTTCAGACCTTTAAGATAACTCAATCCCGCTGGGTTGAAGAATATAGCCGACGGATCATCGGCACGAGCTACAAAAGCACCTCCCATCGCGGTAGCTTTCGCGCCTGTTTCGTTAAGCTGGTAACCACCGGCAAATGCAGTAGAAACCGATACTGCTATTACCGCAAGCGACGCCAAGACTCTTCGCATCGAAGCCACTGACCACCTCCATTTTTTTGTCTGTAGACCCGCCTAGTTTACTCGATGAGTGACACAAATTCAAACAAAAGTATTTCGGAATCTCCATTTAAGAATAGAGGTTATCCATGATACTTTTCGAGCTTGCTCAGGCGGTTCATGCCGATTATTTTGTAAGCACCTAAAGAAAGGAACCCATAATGGAGATCAAAGGAAAAACAGTCCTTGTTCTTGGCGGATGGGGCCTGGTTGGGTCGGCAGTATGCCGCCGACTTATCCCGGAAAAACCGGAGAAGATAATCGTCTCCTCGCTCCTGAAATCGGAGGCCATGGACGCAGTGACTCAACTGCGGAACGAATACCCTGATCAGGCACCAGATTTTTTTGTCCCCTACTGCGGTAATATTTTTGTCAGAGAAGAATTCAAAAATCTCCAGCGCGAAGAAATCATCGGTGATCCGGAACGCCGACGGACGCTCATCGCCGACACGATCGGTGAATTATCAGAAGACGTGTTCAAACAGAGTACGATCTTCAATTTGCTTACCGACTACCGTCCCGACGTAATAGTCGACTGCATCAATTCCGCAACTGCGATAGCCTACCAGGATCAATTTCAGTCAAGCCGGTCATTGCTCAAGGAACTCGATAAGGCCAAAGAAGGGGTTGAAAACATTCTTTATGATTCCATCGAGAGAATGCTGTGCACTCTTTACACTCCCCAGTTGATCAGACACATTCAAATCCTTTACAGATCAATGCACGATGCTGGCACAAAGATTTATGTCAAAATCGGAACGAGCGGGACTGGGGGGATGGGACTGAACATACCTTATACTCACAGCGAAGAGAAGCCGAGCAGCGTCCTGTTGAGTAAATCAGCCGTCGCGGGCGCGCACACGTTACTCATGTTTCTGATGGGACGGACTCCCGACGCGCCGATTACAAAAGAGATCAAACCCACAGCGGCCATCGCGTGGAAGCGGGTCACCTTTGGCGAAATTATGAAACGCGGCAAGCCGATCGTTCTTCAGGACTGCTCTCCAGAAGATCCTTATCGGATAGACGAGAAGCTTGAATTGAAAACTGCTGCCAAGACCAGGAAGACAGATGGGACGTTGAAATCTGTATTCATCGACACCGGCGAGAATGGGTTATTCTCACGCGGAGAGTTTGAAGCGATAACAACCCCCGGGCAGATGGAGTTCGTAACTCCGGAAGAGATAGCAGAAGATGTAATCTTCGAGATAAAAGGTGGAAACACCGGCCATGATATAATTAACGCGTTGGACAATGCCACGCTGGCGCCGACCTATCGCGCGGGGTACATGTTTCACTCAGCGTTTGAGAAGATGCGAGAGCTCGAGCGCGAACATCAGGTGGACAGCGTCGCCTTCGAACTCCTCGGTCCGCCGCGACTTTCTAAGCTCCTTTATGAGAGCTACTTGCTGTCGAAGCGATTCGGAAGTTTTTCTGAAGTCGAGAAGGCTTCGCCCGAGCAAATGTCTGCCCAGCTTTGCGAGCTCATTCGCAGCGATGTCAAGCTCCGCTCCGAAATCATATCGATAGGGATTCCGATTCTCCTTTCTGACGGGAAGAGTCTGCTGCGCGGCGAAGAAATAAAGATTCCTCCGTTCAGAGGCGAGAACATACTTCAATCGAGTCCCAAAGCGATCGACGCTTGGGCGCATGACGGCTGGGTCGATCTCCGGGTATCGAATATGTCGCTATGGAAGGAACGATTCATCGAAATCAAAAAGATGACTTCTCCGATACCTTCTGGCGACACTAGTTCCCGATTCATATACACCAGGGACTACTGGAACAATTTCGAGACAATGGAACCCGGCAAGATCGTGGGCTGGATTTTCTCGTACGAGGAAAAGGGGCTCAGGATGAAGGCGTGAGTAAGGCAATGATGGATTCGTGGAGTAATGATTTAATGAATGACGAATGAACGACCGAAGTCGTCGCTTCGGTCGTTATGCAGGGGTTCAGGCTCCATTGCTCCCCGCCGTTGCCACTGGGTCTTCCATCAATCCATTAATCCAGAATTCCATTGTTCCGTCTTCTGCCCTACTCGTATCTCAGCGACTCAATCGGATCTACGCTGGCGGCCTTGTAAGCTGGATACACGCCGAATATTACGCCAACCAGCGAGCACACAACGAGACCAATTATCGCCCAATCTAGAGGGAACGCGGCCTTCATGTGAAGCGCCACCGCAGCGAGGTTTCCACCAAGCAGACCAAGGAGGACACCGAAAACACCGCCCACCTCACACAGTACTATCGCCTCCATAAGAAATTGCGTGAGAATATTTTGCCTCGTAGCCCCGATTGACTTCCTGACTCCTATCTCCCTCGTTCGCTCGGTGACGCCGACAAGCATAATATTCATAATTCCGACACCTGCAGCAAGCAAAGCTATCGCACTCACTACAATGGCGCCGATCCTGACATATTTCGTAATGTTGTTGAACTGCTCTATCAACGAAGCGTTCGAGATCATCTCGAAATCATTCGGCTTACCCGGGGGTACCTGACGGATAGCGCGAAGTATTCCTTCCACCTGCTCTTCACATTCAGTGAAAAGCTTCTGGCTTTGGGCTTCCACATAGATATCGAGGCTCCTTCTGCTTCCGTATCTCGCAAAGAAAGTCGTCAACGGGATCATCATGTACGGATTGCTGTTGCCGAGAACGGCGCCCTGGTTCTTGATTACGCCGATAACCTCATAACCAATCCCATTCACCATTACATCTTGACCAAGTGGATCCGAATGCGGAAATAGAGTCTTTGCCATATTCGGATCGATCACGCATACGAGCCGGGTAACATCCATGTCGCTCGTGCTTATCGCCCTTCCCTCACCCAGAGGCTTGTTCTCAGCCTCGAAGATTTCCGGAGTTACTCCCATTATATCGGTGTTCGGATTTGTCTTTTGCTGACCATGGATGGCAATCATTCCACCTTCGTCCGACGTCGCCCCAACACTCTTCGCCAGAGTTGCAAGCTTTCTGAGCTTCACGACATCATCGTAAGTGAGATCTTTCCTGTTCCAGTACTTGGTCCACCATCCCGGCCCGCCGGCGTGAAACACAGGGAATTTCGTGACTTCAAAAACGTCGGAGCCGAGCGAATTCAGCTGCCCCTCTATCGAGTTCTGCATTACCTGCATCGCTGTCGTCACGGCAATTATTGAAAAGACACCGACAACTATTCCAAGCAGAGTCAGAATTGATCGGAGCTTATTCGAGCGTATCGCGGCAAGCGCCATCAAAAAACTTTCCGAAAATCTTGAAAAGATCGAGCTCCTATTCATATCTCAGCGCCTCCACGGGGTCGAGTCGCGAAGCCCTGAAGGCAGGTACGATTCCGGAAACGACTCCTACTAAAAGTGATATCATTATTCCAACGATTGCCAACGAGACAGGCATAGTGGTAGGTAGAAATTTGTCGACGAGCATGCTCAAGGGATACGAGAAACCAAGGCCAATGAGACCGCCGCCCAGACAGATCAGCGATGACTCGATAAGGAACTGCAACAGTATCGTCCGCCTGCGCGCTCCGAGCGCCTTCCTGACTCCTATCTCCTTCGTTCGTTCAGTCACGCTGACGAACATGATATTCATAATGCCTATCCCTCCTACAAAGAGTGCGAGAGCAGTTATGAAAAGCCCGACCTTTTCTATGACACCGACAACTTTGTTGAAAGCGTCAAGAAACATCGTCTGCTGGTTTATCGAGAAATCATCCTTCTGGTAAGGAGATAGCCCCCTTATCTTTCTCATTATTCCTATCAGTTCCTCTTTGGCATTATTCATGTCTTTCTGGTTAGCCACTCGAGCTTCAATTGTCGGGAAGAAATGTCTTCCATAAATATTGCGGAATTGATCGATGGGTATGAGCACCTCATTGTCAAGGCTGAACATGCCCATGAAACTTCCCTGTTTGCTTCTCACGCCTATGACCCTGAAGGGGAGACCGTCAATCCTAATAGTCTGACCGATTGGATCGCGGAGCGGGAAAAGCTGGGATGCCACGTCGGCTCCGAGTATCGCGACCGGTGCGTCTCCCCGAGCTTCCATATCGGTAAAAAAGCGTCCCTGTGTGAAATCCATTTTTGCCACGTACGCATAGTCCGCCGTGGTTCCTTCCACCTGAACGTTCTGTGCCGATTTATTTCCGTAAGTGATGGTACCAAGCCTTTGCACCATTGGAGCGACCGCCGCAAGGAGTGTTGCGTCTCTTTTGATTTCGCTGACGTATGACACATGCAGTCGCCGCCTGTCACGATACTTCCACCACTGGCCGTTAGAAAGCCAGGACCACTTCGAAACATAAAGCACATCCGCCCCGATCGAGGAAATGCTTGCCTGAAAGGCATTGTTCAGGCCGTCTATAGCGGACCCCATAAGAGTAACGGAGATTATGCCGATAATAATACCGAGCATCGTGAGAACGGCCCGCGCCTTGTTCGCGGCCAGCGCCGCCAACGAGAGCTTGAACCCCTCTTTCAGTTCTAAACTAAATTTCATCATGTTAAACTTCCTGCTTTCGCGGCCGACGTCGAGTAGATGTAATTGCCGTGCGGGTGATCATCAATTAGAAAACAATAATTTTCAGATGAAAAATCCCTACTCGGACCTCCTAATTGTGACGGGATGGGAAGGCGCGCCTTGAGTTGATGGAGACTATGATTGGAGAAGGACAGCAAAAGTTGTAGCATCCAAGAGAGTCGAAAGCGTGTGGCCTTCCGACTATCGGCTAATGTATTCGAGTATGCTTCGGTGAACGAAGTCGAGTTGTATCTGCCCGGTTGAGCCGGTAATTTCATTTTTACAGGTCCTTCTGCAAAAGAGCGCCGGAGGAATGGAGATCCAACCTCCGCGCTTTTGTGGATGGATTCCCTGAAAGAGGAACTCGATTCCTGGTTTAGGGCATCATCACTTTACAAAATTCTATCTATGTTTCCGAAATCCTTCGAGAACGCCGTACGTACGATATCTATTCAATCCCATGGGGGATTTGGTCTCTACTCGTAACGCAGCGACTCAATCGGATCGACGCTCGCGGCCTTGTAAGCCGGATAGACGCCGAATGTCACTCCAACCATTGAACAAACCACCAACCCGATCACTGCCCAGTCGACCGGGAAGGCAGCTTTCATATGCATCGCGAGAGCAGCCAGGTTTCCGCCGATTAGGCCCAACAAAATGCCGAATATTCCTCCAACCTCGCAAAGCACGACAGCTTCGAGGAGAAACTGTGTAAGAACGTTTCTGCGCGTCGCGCCCACCGATTTCCTGACCCCGATCTCGCGGGTCCTCTCAGTGACGCCGACGAGCATAATGTTCATAATGCCCACTCCCGCCGCAAGAAGAGCTATCGCGCTTATAACGATTGCGCCTACTCTAACGTAGAATGTAATTTGGTTGAACTGGTCGATGAGCGATGCGTTCGAGACCATTTCAAAATCATTTTCCTTGCCCGGTGGAACATTCCGAATAGCCCTCATTATTCCCTGCGCCTGTTCCTGCGCCTGGCTGAAGACCTGCTGGCTTTTCGCCTGAACATAAACGTCAAGGGTTCGCTCCTTGCCGTAGCGGGCGAAGAAGGTTGTAATCGGGATCATCATGTATGGCTGCCCACCGCCGAGCACGTTACCTTCGTCTTTTATCGTGCCGACAACCTGATAGCCGATACCGTCCACTTTAACTTCTTCGCCGATCGGATCGGAATGAGGAAAGAGTGTCTTGACCAAATTCGGGTCGATGACGCAGACAAGCCGTCCTGTCTCCAGGTCGCTCTGACTTATCGGCCTCCCGAAGTCTATCTTCTTGTTTTCAGCCTCGAAAATATCGGGGGTCACTCCATTGATCGTAACATTCGGATTCGACTTCAGATCACCATACTGGGCAACTCTTCCACCTCTGCCCGCCTCCGCACCAACGTTGCTTGCCAGAGTCGCCCGCTCTTTCAACCGGACCATCTGTTCGTACGTAATGTTCTTACGATTCCTGTACTTCGCCCACGAACCAGGTCCGCCGGCATGGAACACCGGGTATTTCGTTATTACGAAAACGTTCGATCCGAGTGAATTAAGCTCGCTTTCTATTGAATTCTGCATCACACGCATCGCAGTCGTGACGGCGATTATCGAAAACACTCCGATGACTATGCCTAGGAGCGTGAGTATGGATCGAAGTTTATTCGACCGTATCGCCGCGAGAGCCATCAGAAAACTCTCCGACCATTCAGACCAAAGAAAACTCTTATTCATGCCTTAGCGCCTCCGTCCCACAGGACACAATTTCGTTTCTACTCATAACGTAAAGCATCAACCGGGTCAAGTCTCGAGGCTCTAAACGCGGGAATGATACCCGATATCACTCCAACTGTCAGCGAAATGAAAATGCCTATCATAGCTATGGAGATCGGCAGCGACGTCGGGAGGACCTTGTCGACAAGCAGGCTCAGCGGATAAGAGAATGCCAGTCCAATCAGGCCGCCTCCCAGGCATATGAGTGAAGATTCTATGAGGAACTGTACGAGTATCGTTCGCCGCTTGGCGCCCATTGCCTTCCTGATTCCAATTTCCTTGGTGCGTTCAGTAACGCTGACAAACATAATATTCATTATGCCGATGCCTCCTACAAACAGCGATAAGGCGGTCACAAAAAGTCCCACCGCACCTATAGTTCCCGCGATCTTATTGAACGCGCTTGTCAGCAAATCCTGTTGGTTAATGGAAAAATCGTCTTCCTGGAGGGGAGTCAATCCTCTTATCTTTCTCATAATGCCACGGAGCTCTTCTTTCGCGTTCTCCATGTCGGTCGGATCTGAGACTCTCGCCTCTATAGAAGGATGGAAATGCTTTCCGAAAATACTCTGAAAACGTCCGATAGGGATGATGACGACGTTATCCAGGCTGAACATTCCCATGAAACTTCCCTGCTTGCTTCTTACGCCGATGATCCTGAAAGAGAGGCCGTTCACTTTAATATGTTTCCCTATCGGGTCCTGGTTCTGAAACAGCTGATCGGCAACGTCGGCGCCGATCACGGCAAGCGGGCGGTCTCCCCTTGTTTCTTCGTCGGTGAAGAAACGCCCCTCCGTGAAGCCCATGTTCGTGACATAGAGAAGATCCGAGGTAGTCCCCTGCACCTGGACATTATTGGCCGTCATGTTCTCGTACTTGAGCGTGCCCATTCTGCCAACCACGGGTGCCACGGCAGCAAAAAGCGTGGTCTCCTTTCGAATCTTGTCGGCGTAATCTATCTCCAGGTCACGCCTATTTCGGAATTTCCACCAATCCTCGCCCGTGTCCATCCACGGCCACTTCTGGACGTAGAGGACGTCGGCACCGATCGATGAAATGCTGTTGTTGAAAGCACGCGTCAGCCCTTCGATCGCGGCTCCCATCAACGTCACGGAGATGATCCCGATTATGATACCCAGCATCGTCAGGACAGCTCTCGCCTTGTTCGCCTGCAGCGCGGCGAGCGAAAGCTTGAGCCCTTCCTTTAGTTCGCCCCCTAAAGTCATGCCTGCGCCTTCTCGCTTGAATGTGTCATTTTCACTTTGCCGTTCTTCTCGATCGTCAGGTCACTTTCGATTTCGCCATCCTTGATTCTGATAATTCTCCTGGAGTGTTCGGCGATATACTCCTCGTGCGTCACGAGAATAATCGTGTTACCCTTCGCGTGAAGTTCCTCGAAGAAG
>JAJYRM010000078.1 GCA_021794075.1 Bacteroidota bacterium
CCGAGGACACGTTTATCACCAGGAAACTCGTGCTCGTAAAATAGGTACATACAAAACATAAGTTAGGACGAACTGCCGGCGGTAGAACCATACAGATAAAGTCGAGCGACAACCAATTAAGTAAACGGGAGTGCTTTCGAGATCGAATATAACAATCTTGGAGAGGAGTCTCTCTTCCCCGTTTGCGACGCTTGGTCAATTATGAAAGGTAAATTATGAATACGGATTTCTTAAATGACTGATCCAAAAGAATATTTCTTAGGTTTTGATGGAGGAGCCACGAAGACCTCCGGAGCCATTGTCAATTCAAATGGAGAAGTCCTCTCCGAAAGAACTGGCGGACCTTCGAATTTTCAGATACTCGGGATTCCGCGGGCCTCAGGTAATATCGTAGAAGTAGCAAAGATGGTCCTTGAAGCAAGCGCGCTGCAGTTTTCGGATGTATCGGGAATATTTCTCGGCTTGACAGGCGCTGGAAGAGAAGTCGATCAGGTACGGATGAAGGAAGGTTTCGAAGAGTATCTCAGGGAGAACGGTCTGCCTGTTCCCCGGATCGCTGTGGAAAGCGACGCGCTTGCGGCACTCGAAGGAGCCTTCCCAGGCAAGGCAGGTATGATACTCATCAGCGGCACCGGTTCGATTCTGCTAGCCAAAGACGATAGCGGCAAGGTCATCCGGACCGGAGGATGGGGACGGTTTATCGGCGATGAAGGGAGCGGATATTTCATCGGAAAGGCGGGCCTGACGGCGTACGTGAAAGAGTACGATGGCCGCGGAAAGAAAACAAAAATCTCTGAACTGCTCAGGAATCTCGACATACAATCGCCTCAGTCGCTGGTACTGAAAATTTATCACGAGAATTTCGACATTGCCTCAGTTGCAAAGATCGTTGTTGAAGCTGCCTACCACGGAGACGAAGTCGCCTCGTCGATACTTGAAGATGCCGCCGTCGAACTTATGACGCATATCAGGGCCGCGGTGTCGAAGATCGGAACTGAAATCCCTCTCGCTCTCATGGGAAGCATATTGTCGCACAAAAATTTGCTTGTAACCAAACTCACCAACCTAATTTCCCGGGAGCTGCCCGCAGTCAAAGTCTGCCATCCCGAGAAATCAGCTGCAGCTGGCGCAGCATTACTGGCCCGGAGAGGCATCCGGGCAACGAAAGGAGCCACCGAAATATGATATCCATTTCTAAGCACCATTATTACTTTAAACAAGCTACATTGATTCTCACGCTCGCAGCTTTCCTCCAACTTGGCTGCGCCTCAACGAGCAGATCCGTGAACAACAGCGCGGCACCTTCCTCGTCGGTAGCCATGCCTTCTGGAATGAAAACATGCAGCTCGTTTTATCATCCCGACAATTCCCCGGGCTACAGCTATAAATGGAAGAGCGATAACATCTGGGTCGACAGCACTCTGAATGCTCTCACACTTCGGCAGAAAGTCGGCCAGATGATCGTTGCTTTTTCCATGACGCCGTATATGAGCTATAACGATCCGGATTATCTCAAACTCGCGCATATGGTGCAGGACCAGCAGATCGGAGGCATCGCGGTTTCGATAGGAAACATTTACGAACAGGCCATGCTTCTAAATAGTCTGCAGAAGGTTGCGAGAATCCCGCTTCTTATCTCCTCCGATTATGAGAACGGCCTGGGTATGCGCCTCGAGGGAGGAATATCCTTCCCAAGCAACATGGCGTTCGGGGCAACAAGAGATTCAGCGCTCGTGTACAAATTCGGACGAGTCGTGGGAGAAGAGGCACGCGCGGTCGGGGTCGGACAGGTTTACGCACCGGTATCCGACGTGAACGACAACCCCGAAAACCCGATAATCAACGTTCGATCTTTCGGAGAGAATCCGCAACTGGTCGCGAGCATGGCGTCTGCATTCGTAAGTGGAGTACAGAGCGAAGGCGCGATTGCGACGGCGAAGCACTTTCCCGGTCACGGCGACACGCACACGGATTCACATCTGGGTCTGCCTGTCGTCGACTACAGCCTTAGCCGCCTCGACACGCTCGAGCTGGTTCCATTCCGCGCCGATATCGCCGCCGGCGTAAAATCCATCATGGTAGCGCACATAGCTTTCCCTAAGATCGACAGCGAACCGGGAGTTCCAGGCACTCTATCGCGCGTGATATCCACCAACTTACTTAAGGATTCGCTCGGTTTTCACGGCCTTGTCGTCACCGACGCCCTGACAATGGGGGGCGTCACGAAAGAATTCACCGACGGAGCGGCCGCAATCAGAGCGGTCAACGCGGGCGCCGACATTTTGCTTATGCCGCCGGATAATCACCTCGCCATAGACGCGATCGTCGAAGCGGTCAAGGAAGGCGAGATAAAAATGTCGAGGATCGACAATGCGGTCCGAAAAATTCTCCAGGTGAAATCCGAACTTAAACTGAACACAGCAAGGCTGGTCGACGTCAATGATATCGCAAAATACGTCGGCACCGAAAGCCATCAGCTCCTCGCGGAGCGTGCCGCGCGGCGGTCGATAACCATCGTCAAGAACGAAAATAACGTCCTCCCGCTGCAGTACCGCCAGCCGCAAAATATCCTCTGCCTGGTGGTCTCGGACAACGGCAATCCTAGCGTTGCGGATTATTTCAGACAAGAACTTCTGAAGAGATACCGCAATGTGAGTTTCGTTCAGGTTAGCCCCGAGTCGAACGAACTCGATTTTCAGAAAGCGATGAATGCTGTCGACACATCCAGTCTCGTCGTTATCCCTGCTTACATTCAGTGGCGATCAGGCACCGGTACGATCGACTTCACTCCTCAGGTGCAAGGCTTTCTCGACAAGGTGACAAGCTCAGGGAAACCCGTTGTGATGGTCTCGTTCGGCAATCCATACCTGCTTCGGAGCGTACCCAATGTAGACGCCTATGTTTGCGCTTACGGTGCGATGAGAGTTTCAGTTCAGGCAGCCGTGCAGGCGCTCTTTGGCGAGATCAATGTTACAGGAAAACTACCGGTTACGATCCCCGGCGTGGCCAGTTACGGCCAGGGAATCGACATGCCACAGACTAGCCTGAGGTTCGCGATGCCACAGGAGGCCGGATTTTCGCCGGCAAGGCTCGCGAGACTCGATTCCACGATGAATTATTGGATCGCGGACAGCGCCTTCCCCGGCGCGGAGCTCCTTGTCGTAAGGAATGGGCTCGTCGTGTTCGACAAGGCCTTCGGCACGTACGATTACTCTCCGACATCTCGCGCGGTGAGTCTCAACACTATGTACGATCTCGCATCCCTGACGAAGGTGACCGCCACGACGCAAGCGGCAATGAAACTCTACGGCGAGGGAAAGCTCGATCTAAACGCGCCCGTCGTCAAATACCTTCCGCAGTTCGGGGAGAACGGCAAAGAGCATGTCACGATCGAGAATCTCATGGTTCACGACAGCGGCCTTCCTCCCGATCCGCCGAGACATCTATGGTGGGTAGGAAACATACCGAAAGAGCAGCTGGCGAGACTCCTAAAGCGTCCGTGGGATTTCGTCATTCCCGATTCGTTCGGCACGAACTTCAATTCGGCCCATGCCGCGATGTGGAAATCTCTCTATGCCACCCCGCTCGTTTACAAGACCGGCACGAAGATGGTTTATAGCGACATCAACTTCCTCATACTTGGAAAGGTAATCGAGAAAATCACGGGCATGCCGCTGGCGAAGTATGTCGAGAAGAGTTTCTACGAGCCGCTCGGCATGACTCACACTATGTACACTCCCCCGCTATCCATGAAGAACATGTGCGCGCCGACGGAGTATGACTCGGTTGCCGGTCAGCTCATTCAGGGTTACGTACACGACGAGAACTCGCGATCCCTCGGCGGCGCCGTCGGACATGCGGGCCTCTTCTCCACAGCTTACAACCTCGGCGTGTTGATCCAGATGATGCGGAACGGCGGTGTGTATGATGGAAGGCGATACCTGACGGATTCGACAATCGCTCTATTCACGAGAAAACAGTCGAACCTCAGCACGAGAGCCCTTGGATGGGACACCAAGGCGCCGCGTTATTCGAGCGCCGGAAGCCTCTTCTCGCCCAATTCGTGGGGACATCTCGGCTTCACAGGAACTTCGATCTGGGTGGACCCCGTTAGAAATCTCTTCGTAATCTTGCTGACTAACAGAGTTTGCCCCACTCGTTACAATTACAAAATCGGCAGGGTCAGGCCAATTGTAGGCAACGAGGTAATCGAAGCTTTGGAAAATCAGAAGTAGCAATGTCTATCGCGGGCGAGACTCCTCCGTCTCGCCCGGGCGTTATCCAATTTATAGGAGCAATATGAAACGGTCCTTAATTCTGTCGGCCATCCTCTCTCTGACGGTACTGGCAACCTCTGCCAGCGCGGCGCAGGGCATTCACAGAATAACATTAAAAGACAATTGGGACATTCAGTCCTCCGCGGAAGTAAACGAAGGAGGAGCTGTCATCTCTTCTGGTTCTTTCCGATGTCCCGGCTGGCACGCGGCCGCGGTCCCCTCGACCGTTCTTGGGACCCTGGTAGCGGATGGAATATTCAAGGATCCGTTTCACGGCAGGAACCTCGACAGAATACCGGACTCGCTCTTTTCGGTGCCATGGTGGTACAGGACCGTGTTCGAACTGCCGCAAATAAAGCCCGACTTCGACCATGTCGTGCTGAAATTCCTCGGCATAAATTACAGAGCTGATATCTGGCTCAATGGGCATATGATCGCGAGCAGTGATTCCGTGCTTGGCGGCTTCAAACAATTCAATTTCGACGTCACAGATTACGTTCACTTCGGCGGAAGGAACGTTCTCGCCGTAAAAATTTATAAACCCGGCCCCGGCTCGCTAACTCTCGGCTTTGTCGACTGGAGTCCCGAGCCGCCCGATCGCGACATGGGCCTCTGGAGGCCAGTTGAGCTCCATATCAGCGGCGACGTCGCGATTCATCATCCTTTTGTAGCATCCGAAGTTGACACAGCCACATTGAAGAAGGCTGAGTTAACCGTGTCCACTGTGGTCAAAAACAATGTGGGGCGCGGCGTCATCGGAACGCTTACCGGAACGATCGGGACAATTTCTTTTTCGCGCATAATCAAGCTTCGTCCGTTTGAAAAAAAGAACGTCGCGTTCAAGCCGGAAGAGTTTCATCAGCTCATCATTAAGAACCCGCGCCTATGGTGGACGCACGATTTCGGGACACCAAACCTCTATTCGCTTAGACTTAAATTTAGCTCCGGCGGAGTCGTCACGGACAGCAAGAACGTGGAGTTCGGGATCAGGCAGATAAATGATTACATAAACTCAAAAGGATTTCGCGGCTACAAACTGAACGGGCAAAAGATACTGATACGCGGAGGAGGATGGGCCGACCAGATTTTCCTTCAACAGGACAAGCGCAAGCTGGAGGCGGAAATTGATTACGCGGTGAACATGCACCTGAACGCGATAAGGATGGAGGGCTTCTGGGGTGAGAACAGCGACATATTCAGGCTCTGCGATGAGAAGGGGATCCTCATCATGGCCGGATTCAGCTGCCAATGGGAGTGGAAGAATTTATTCGGGGCGGACAACGACGAGTATGGGTGCATACGTTCACCTCGGGACATGAAACTCGCGGCGGAGTCTTTCAAGGACCAGATTTTATGGCTCCGAAATCATCCAAGCATCTTCGTATGGCTTTATGGCAGCGACCTCCATCCCCGCCCGGGGCTGGAGAAGATGTACCAAACTGATTTGAGTCAGTACGACACAACACGCCCGTTTCTTTCTTCAGCCGCGGAACACACAAGTATTTTGACAGGCCCTTCCGCAGTTAAGATGCGGGGACCATACGATTATGTCCCTCCTGTTTACTGGTACGCGGATACTTCGCACGGCGGCGCGTTCGGATTCAACACGGAAACGAGTCCCGGCGCCGAAGTGCCTCGGACGGAATCGCTCCGCAGGATGCTTTCCCCGGACTCGTTGTGGCCCATAAACACGCAATGGTATTTTCATTGTTCGCGGGGAATTTTCAGAAATCTCAAGCGATATAATGCCGCGATCGATGGCCGGCTCGGCACTCCGAAGACGCTTTCAGACTATGAGAGAAAGGCGCAGTTCATTAACTACGAGGGGATGCGCGCGATGTTCGAAGCCTTCGGCGCTGAGAAATTCACGTCGACCGGAGTCGTTCAGTGGATGTACAACTCCGCATGGCCGAAGATGTGGTGGCAGCTGTTCGATTACTACCTAGATCCGACAGGCGCTTTCTACGGCGCGCAGGAAGCCTGCAAGCCAATACATGTGGTTTACGATTACGCTACGCGCGGGATCTATGTCGTGAACTCGACACTCCGGGCGAGCGAGGGAATTACGGTAAGTGCTCGCGTCCTGAATTTCGACATGAAAGACATGTTCCGGCTACAAAAGACAATGAATTCTGCCGCCAATACTTCCGAAATGGTAACGGCGCTACCCCGCATCAAATCGCTGACACCGACATACTTTGTAGACCTCCGGCTATACAAAGGGACAAAGCTCCTGAACGACAATCTGTATGCACTATCGACGAAACCGGATTCATTGATAGAGAAGAAATCCACCTACTACGTTACGGCTAGCTCCTACGCGAATCTCAAGGAGCTTAACGACCTTCCTCAGGTAAAGCTTCAGCAAAATCAGACTTTCGAGAAGAAGGGAGACCTATACGACGTGACGGTTCGGCTCCATAACCCGACCGATCATCTCGCCTTCATGGTATATCTATCCGTACGAAAAGGAAGCACGGCTAATTCAGTCCTTCCGATTTTCTGGGACGACAATTACATTAGTCTTCAACCCGGCGAGACACGAACCGTGCGGGGATATTTCCACACGGCGGACCTGCGCGGTCAATTGCCGCGGCTCGAACTTTCAGGATGGAACATAATGCCATATGGAAAATAAAAACTCACATCTAGAACGCAGTCTCGGACTGATCCACGCCACGGCCAGCAACATGGCCACGATGGTTGGTATCGGGCCGTTCATCACTATCCCGCTCATCATCAGCGCCATGGGAGGGCCGCAGGCCATGATAGGCTGGGCGGTAGGCGCGATAATTGCGATATCCGACGGACAGGTGTGGGCGGAGCTCAGCACCTCGCTTCCAGGAGAAGGCGGATCGTACGTCTATCTCCGGGAAGCTTACAAGAGATATTTTGGAAAGCTCGCAGCGTTCCTCTTCATATGGACGTTCCTACTAAGCGGCCCGCTCGAGATCGCTTCAGGGTTTGTAGGCATGGTCCAGTACGCGTCATTCATCTGGCCGTGGCTCAACGAGACTAACATCAGAATACTCGCCTTCTCCGTTGGAGTCTTAACGATCATTCTTCATTACAACCGCGTAAAGTTCGTCGGCGCAGTGACTGTCTTCCTCTGGATTGTCATGCTTGTTACGGTAGCCATCACGATATTCGTGGGTCTGACACACTTCCATGTGCGAGACGCCTTTACCTTCACGCACGGCTGGTTCAGCTTCTCGTGGGGATTTGTTTCCGGACTCGGATCCGCCACCCTGATCGCGATGTATGACCTGATGGGATATTACAATATCTGCTACCTGGAGGAAGAAGTTAAGCGGCCCGAATACGTCTTTCCACGCGCGATTATACTGTCCGTAATCGGCGTGACTCTAATCTACGCGATAATGAATATCTCTATTCTCTCCACGATGCCGTGGCAGGAAATCGCGAAATCCACTCACGTCGCCTCCGATATGTTCAGTCAGACTCTTGGGCGGCACTGGGCAATAATCCTTACGATACTTGTCATCATCACAGCTTATGGCTCCACTTATTCACTCATGATGAGCTACTCCAGGCTCCCGTTCGCGGCGGCGCGAGACGGTTTCTTCTTCAAGTGGCTCGGAGAGATACATCCAAAAAAGCACTTTCCTCACTTCTCTCTCCTCACGATCGGGATCATGACTTGCATCGCGAGCCTGTTTAATCTCGATTTCATAATAGCCGCCTCACTGTCAAGCCGGATACTGATTCAATTCCTCGGGCAAATTGTCGGTTTGACTCTTCTCAGGAAAAACGAACCGACACGGAAGAGGCCATTCAAGATGTGGCTTTACCCGATCCCATCAATTATCGCCTTCATCGGGTTCTCTTTCATATTCCTAAGCTCAGGCTGGGAAGCAATCGGAGTGGGGATCGTTTGGATGATTATCGGAGTAATATTCTACATGAAGTGGAACAGGCGTCCTGAAACTGCATCGGCTTAGGCTTGAATCATAATCGAAAGTCAATCAGTTAAGTGAGGCGTGACCGTCACGAAGATTTTATAATCGCTGCAAAGCGTACGATGTTCGCGAATTGTTTCGCGTCTTGAATAATTAAATTATCATAAATGAGGTGAAGATAATGAAAAGGCTATTACTGTTGGCGTTTTTCTCCATTGTTGTCGCCGGCTGCAGTAACACGGCAATGCGCGTAGCAAAGATCAACGATACAATCGATTCACTCCGAGTTAAATTCGCCCCCGATCCCAGGACGGCGGTCTTCGAAATAACCGCGGGGCAAACTGACGGTTCAATTGTACTCCGCGGGGAGACAAATGAACCCGAGGCGAAAACGCTCCTGCTGTCGAAAGCGGCCCTGGTGGCCGGAGGACATATCATCGACTCCGTTGTGACTCTCCCCGAGGCGAAACTCGGCGACAAGATCTACGGGATTGTCGACGTGAGCGTCGGGAACATATATCACGCGCCCAAGTACCAGTCCGAAATGGTCTGCCAGCTTCTGCTCGGGCATACAGTGAAAGTTCTGAAGGAACATCACGGGTGGCTTTTCGTGCAATCGGATGACGATTATCTCGGCTGGGCGCAGCCGGGTATCATAACCCGTATCGATTCTGCCAGCCTCGCTGCATACAATTCCGAGCGTAAATTGATAGTCACCTCCCTCTTCTCAACTCTTCGAAGCAAACCAGGAAACGGAGCCGCGACAATGTCGGACGCTGTAATGGCAGATTTACTTTTGCCTGTCGGAAGGAGCGGCTCGACCTACGAAGTCAGATTCCCCGACGGAAGGCTTGGCTTCATTCCGGCTGGCGACGTCGAGTACTTTGACAAATACATTGCCGAGCACAAACCGACGGCCGATGGAATCGAAAAGGTGGCGCTGAAAATGGTCGGCTTCCCCTATGTTTGGGGCGGCACGAGCACAAAGGGAGTCGACTGCTCGGGTCTGACAAGGACAGTCTTCCGGATGAACGACATTCGCCTGCCACGCGACGCGAGCCAGCAAGTCCATGTCGGCAAGAGAGTCGATCCTGGTCCGAACTTCGAGAACCTCAAGAAAGGCGACCTCCTCTTTTTCGGCACCAAAGCCGAGAACGGAAAGCCTGCAAAGATTGTCCATGTCGCGATATATCTTGGCGGCGGTTACTTCATACAATCGGCAAATCGCGTGCAGATCAGCAGCCTGTTGAAGGGCGACACAGCTTTTGACGCCTTCGAGCTGCACAGATTCGTCATGGCAAGAAGAATACTTCCATAACATTGAAATAGGGTCGTCCGGTGACGAAAGTTACCGATCGGCGAATTCACAGACACGGGCGCACAGCTTGCCTCGGAATCAAAACCGCGAGCAGTGATGGGCCTATGTGATTCAAACGACAAAGGAGAAAAAGAGCAAGAATGAAACTCGATTACCGCCGTTACGATCTCAAACTGAAACACACTTTCACAATCTCAAGAAGCTCGAGAGATATCGTGCCTGTCGTGCTCCTTGAGCTTGAAAAAGACGGCATCACCGCCTACGGTGAGGCGTCTCCTAACGCGCGTTACAACGAAACCCCCGAGACAGTGGAGACGTTTTTTTCCCTGATCGACCTCGAGAAACTGTCTGACCCGTTTAAGATCGAGCGCATAAATGATTATCTCGATTCAATCTCAGATCACAACGCGAGCGCCAAAGCCGCTATCGACATAGCGATACATGACTGGGTAGGAAAAAGGACGGGGATGCCGCTTTACAGATATTTCGGCGGAGAGAAGGAAAAGGCGCCCATAACTACATTTACAATCGGCATCGATTCGCCGGAAATAATAGTTAAGAAGACGCGGGAAGCCGTTGAATACCCAGTCTTGAAAATTAAAGTCGGCCTCCCAAACGATGAGGAGATTATCAAGGCAGTTCGAAGCGTCACTGACAAGCCGCTGCGAGTCGACGCCAATGAGGGTTGGAAATCAAAGGAAGAAGCGCTGGAACGCATTAACTGGCTTTCTACGCAGAACGTGGAATTCATCGAGCAGCCGATGCCAGCTGCGCAGATCGACGACGTGCGGTGGCTTCGCGAACGCGTGAAGATGCCGATAATCGCGGATGAGGCGGTAAGTTCGATGTATGCAATACCCGAGCTCGCCACCGCTTACGACGGAATAAACATCAAGGTACAGAAGAACGGTGGACTCCTCAAGGCTCGTAAGATGATCTACGCTGCGCGAGTGAACAGGATGAAGATTATGTTAGGCTGCATGATTGAAACGTCGGTGGGGATAACCGCTGCGGCCCAGCTTTCTCCTCTCGTAGACTGGAACGATCTTGATGGAAACGTTTTGATCTCGAACGATCCTTTTAGAGGAGCACAAAACAAAAGTGGACATATCGTGCTGAATGACGATCCCGGTCTGGGAGTAACACCGATATCTTGAAGGACCTTCGGGAGCCATTCTCGATCCTGGATTATGAACTTGATGATGTTGCCGCGTCCGTCTCATTGCCGTCGTAAGCGATGAATCTGCGTCGCCCTTCAATCCCAATGCATGCCTAGACCCTGCCGAGCTTTGACAACCATACTCAATTGATTTCCCTGAGTGCTGTCAGGAGCGAACGAAGTGTTCCTTGAAGAGTTGAGTGATTCCGGGGGTAATCTCACAAATAGAACCGACCCTACCGCTGAAGAATTCCGCGAATTCTCCCGCGACGGCTGTGAGTGAAGGATTCAAAGTGTGGGTCTTGATTGAAATATCCTCGAGGTTGCCGTGGTCGCTGGAGATCAGTAGGGTCAGATCGTCCAAGCCGCCGTCGGCGATTCCGCCGATCAGCTCATCAAGGTTTTTCAGGACGCTTTCCGCCATTTTGTGATCCATCGCGTGTCCGGCTTTGTCGGTAAGAAAATGTTCGAACATGGTAAAGTCATGTTCGCGGGATATGTGAGCCAGTCTTCGCCCAGCGTCGAACGGAGTGACAGGGGAAATATCGGAATAACCCAATTCAGTCCGCCATCTTTCGGATGTGATATCCGCCGATAATCCCTTTCCGCTTCGGAGAGAATCCGCATCGCATAACGGCACACCGCTCATAGTGCATGACATCGTAGTGGCGCTCAGCCTCCTGTGGCCGGATTCGATGTACTGGAAGAACTGTCGGGGGAACGCGTTGGCGAAGAAGACCTCCGCACCAAGATCCTTCAAAACTCTGAAGATGTTTTTCTCCTGGAGTATCGGCCTTATCTGCGAATGAGGGTAAGGCCCGAAGTGCATTCCGATTACCCGGGCAGCATTGACTCCCGTGAAAAGCGCTGTCTGTCCGGTGCCGCTTTGCGGAAGGCCTTCGACGCCCATCAAAGCATCGCTCGGCTCGACAAAGGCGCCGCCGTTCCGAAGCACCGGTTTTACCTTTGATGGAATGCCGCCGAATAAATTCGCGAAATGTTCCATCGTGGTTGAGAAGAACGGATTTACCGCGGGATCCTCCTCACCGATGCCGACGCCGTCGAGAAAGAGGAACAGGAAATGAGGCTTGGCTGTCATGCGGGGATGGAATCCATCAAGCCGTCAGTTCGTGACGAGATTTGAGATATAGCTCCGCCACTCTCTTTCCAGTTCGGGTACTCCGATGTGAAACGCCGCTGCCACCGCATTGCTTAAACCTATGGGATGGCTAAATTCGTGAAGGAGCCTGGAAAGCGAACCGACGCCTAACTTCATGTCGAAAAACTTTCCCGTGTTCCCCAGGTAAAATAGTAAGTCGGAAAGGTTGGTGGCGGAAACCGCGGACTGTATTTTTTCCTCGAGGTCGGAGAAGTACCTGACGTTCTCGAACGGGGGCGGAGTGAGTCCTTCGTACTCGCCGCTTTCATAAACTGCCGTGGAGTAGACAAGCCAGGCAGGCGCTCCGTTACGACGGACGCTATCGAGCAATCCGAGAATAGCGCCCGTGGCAAGCTTTGTCAAATAACCTGGAGTATTGATGTCATCAAGCGCTATGACATACAATGTTCCATCCTTCCAGAACGGCGAGAAGATGGAATTGACGCCGGTAAGCTGCGCGAAATCATACTTGTCGTGACACAACCTAATCCTAAGCCTATTTCCATGCCCCACTGCAAGTAAGGAATCATAGTGCGAATAAAGACGCTCGAATTCCCAGAGATATCCGTTCGCGATCGATGTATCGACGTTGGTGGGGGAGTAAACCGTGACATTTGCGGCGGACATGACGCGCAGTGGAGGCTGTCCGAAGTAACCGGTACCGGCAATCCCCATCGGATAAATAAAACCGAGTAGCAGCATCAGATTAATCATGCTTTTGCCTCGTATCAATTATTATTGTCACTGGACCATAGTTAACGAGCTCAACATCCATCATCTCGCGAAAAATCCCCGTAGAGACTCTTCCCTTGCCGATATTTGATTCAAGCCTCTCCACGAAAAGCGCGTAGAGTCTTTCGGCCAGCTCCGGCTTGGCCGCGTCCATGAAGTTCGGACGATTCCCCTTCCTGGCGTCCCCATATAATGTGAATTGGGAAACAACGAGGACAGATCCGCTTACATCTTTGACAGACAGATTCATTTTGCCTTCACCGTCGTCAAAGATCCTGAGACCAGCGCATTTGTCCGCAAGAAACTCAGCGTCCCGCTCGGCGTCTTCCGCGTGAACTCCCAGCAATATGAGCAGTCCCTTGCCGATGCTGCTTCTAAGGTCGCCGGCGACCGTGACGGAACTTCGCTTGACACGCTGGACGACGACCTTCATTTCTCAGGCTGATCCTTTCGAGAAGAACCGCGATCTCACGACTCTCTCGATGTTCGATAAATCCTTCTTTACAAGGAGCTCGGTCCCACCCTGATCCGCGAACAACGCGCTCACCTTCTGCGCCTGGTCGAAACCTGTTTCCACAAACACCCACCCTCCGTCTCGGAGAAGCACCGGCGCCATTTCAGATATCTTTCTGAAGAACGTCAGCCCGTCGCTGCCATCGCTGAGCGCATCGACCGGCTCGAATTCTCTGACATCTTCAGACAAGGTCGCCAGTTCTTTTTCAGGGACATAAGGAGGATTTGAAATCAAAATGTCGAAGCTCTCTTTGAATCCGTTTTCCTCCAGCGCCAGAAAGTCGGAACGGACAAACTCGATCTTCTCTGACGTTCCCGTAGAAGCGGCATTTTCTTTCGCGAGCTCCAACGCGACATCACTTCGGTCAATAGCCGTCAGCGATGAATTCTTTACGAATTTAGCGACCGCGATCGCCAAACAACCAGATCCGGTTCCGACATCAAGGATCCTGACATGCTCCCGCTGCGAGAGGTATGTCCTGCAGTGGTCGATGATAGTCTCGGCAAGGATCTCGGTTTCGGGGCGAGGGATGAGCGCGCGCCTGTCGACCTTCAGGTCGATGGAATAGAAATTCGTCTTCCCAATTATATACTGAACGGGTTCGTGCGAGAGGCGCCGTTTCAGGAGCACTTTAAATTTATCGAGCTCACCTCGCTTCAGAGGCTGATCGTGCTTGACGTAGAGGTCAAATCTCTTCAGGCCGAGCGTTTCCGAAAGAAGGAGTTCCACGGTGAGCCTCGCCTCGTCGAATCCTTTATCGGTTAGATACCCGGTGCCCCATTTTATTAAATCTATTACTGTCCAAACTTTTTCTTGTGAAGGCATATTGATGCAATAAGTTCAACTGAATTATAAAAGACTCTCTGAATATATGAACGCATCCGCAGGGACTACTTGCCGCTTTCCAGGACGTTGATGATATCTTCTCCGAAATCCCCGTGTGGCGTTTCTACAATTCTTCCCAATTCTTTACCGTTGTGATAGAAAATGAAAGTTGGCACCTTCTCGATGTTAAGCCCCGGCGTTAGCTTCCGCTGCCCCTCCGACGATGGCGGGACCGCCAGGAATTTTATATTCTTCGCGAGTCTTGTACTGTCCGCGATATTCAAAAAGATCGGCACCCAGATATGGCTGTCGGGACACCATGATCCGAACACTACCAGCACCGAATCGCCCGCCGAAAGAGAATCGATGCTTCTGATCACCTCGGGCGTCGGTGTGTAAAGCTGGCTGTTGCTCTGGTACCATGTCGTGCTGTCTATCACAGCCCTGTTTACCGGGCCGATGAGAATATTCTGATGAGTCAACGAGTCACGCGTCGTGGTTTGCGCGGATACGCACTGGACGAATGCCGCGAAGATTGCTAACGACACAAACAATTTCATTTTTCATCCCCTCCTATATAAACATCCGTGGACCTGATGTCGAGTCCCCACATGAGTTTTGTCCTAAGCAGGTTGAAGAATCCGTTCTTGCTTTTCCTGAGAAGGACTATCTTGTGCGGCGCCATAGAGACGTTGAACTCAACCGGCTGCGGAAGAAATCTCGAAGCCTGGCCGTCGGCGACTATCGCGACATGCTTGGAAGTGGAATGAGCGACAATCCTGACGCGGCACGTGTCCGGGACAATGACCGGACGTGCTGATAGCGTGTGAGGGCAAATAGGGCTGATCGCAATCACGCTGCTCTCCGGCGAGACTATCGGTCCGCCGGTTGAAAGACAGTATCCAGTCGATCCGGTCGGAGTGCTCAGGACTATTCCATCTCCCCTGTATGTGAGGAGATATTCCGAGTCGACGTAAGCTTCGAGGTCTATCATGCGCGAGGAACCGGCCTTGTCTATCACGATGTCATTGAGGCCATATATTTTGACCGCCCTGCCGTTCTCGACGAAACTCGCCTCGAGCACCGTGCGTTCTTCTAAATTGAATTTCCCGTCGAACAGCTCCTCAATACTGTTCCGCAGTTCATCCAGGTTAAGCTCGGCAAGGAACCCAAGCTTTCCCAGGTTCACCCCAAGTATAGGTTTCCCGGTGGCTCCTATGGTGGCGGCCGTCTGAAGTATCGTCCCATCTCCACCCAAAGAGACGACGACATCCGCCTTCGCCGGCACCTCGGCTCGCGAGCAAGATTTTTCGCCGGCATCGTAACCGCATTTCACCTTCATCTGCCTCGCGATATCATCCTGCACTCTATACCGAATCTTCCTTTCATCGAGAATCTTTATGAGCTCGAACGCGGTTTCGCAAGTGGATAACCTTGATGGATTACCCAGGATTCCGATAGCGATGTCTCGCGGCGGGGTAAATTGTTTCTTCATATGTTTTTAGTCCGAACTGACTTTGTTTCAGTTTATGCTATCGTGGATAAAATATCAATCGTAGAGGAGGAAAAAGGATCGATTCAAGGATGCGCGGTTCATTATAGATTAGATCCTTATTAAATGTTGATGAACAGCGTAACTCGCATTATTAATCCGACAGAGCAGAACAGCTTATAGAAAACAAAGGCCGCCACGAGCCGGGCGGCCTTTCAACTCCACTGGACCGTCTTCTACGGTCATCCGAAAAGCCGGTCGATGTCGATTCTTTTCCCGTAACTTCTCTCGCTGACGGAAGCGAGCCGCTCAATCTGCTGACGTGTCAGCTCCTTCGGCCCGCCGAGCTGGTTCACGAGAAAGGCTATTTTGGCTGTGTGCTCGACTTTCTCCATCTTGTTGTACGCGTCATCCAGGGAGCTGCCGCACGTAACCACGCCGTGATTGGCAAGCATAATAGCGTCGTACTCCTTGACTAGAGGCTCTATGGAAGCCGCAACCTCCGGCGTCGATGGTGTCGCGTATTCGGCGAGCGGGATCTTGCCAAGAGTCACGATCACTTCGGGAAAGACTAGATTCGCGAGAGGTATCCTTGCCGCCGCGAACGAGGTCGCAAACGGCGGATGAGCGTGGACGACCGCCTTCACGTCCTGCCGCACGCCGTAAATGAAACTGTGCATCGCGAATTCGGTTGAAGGCCTCCCTATCCCTTCGAGCACGCTCCCATCCATACCGACTATGATCAGCTCCTCGAGCTCGACATCCGCCTTGTTCCTCGCGCTCGGAGTGACTAGTATCCTTCCGTCGGCTAGCCTGATGCTGACGTTGCCGTCGGTCGCCGCGACGAAATCGTGCTCCGCCAATCTACGACAGGTCTTCAAAAGTGTCTTCTTCAGAAATTCAATTTCTCCTTCAGCCATTGGTCTTCCCTCCCTTTCACTCAAGTAATGGAAGCGCCGACTTCCAGATCTCATTTTCCTGTTCCGGGTCGATTCCGTTTATCGTCGCCGTTCGAAATTCCTTAATAACCTGATTCACTTTGGACGGTCTTATGCCTGCATTTTGAAGCCTGACGATCAGGATCGCGTCGATGATCGGCACGTACAAATTTCGCGTGTCCACGTAAAACGAGTCGAGCCCGTCGCGAATCTGGCCGACGTTCAATCCGATGAATGCGTCGTTGTAATTTACTGAGTTCTCGCTAAGGTCAGCGTGCTGAGCCCAAAACACGCTCATATTATAGAGACCGTCAACATAAAATGTCTTTCGCGTCACGGTCTCGGCGTGCGACCCGATGTTGAGGCCGTTCCATGTCAGGCCATTCTGCGCCCCGATCTGAGGCTCCTGAGCAAACGCGTTCCCAAGACTCAGGGCGCTTACAATTAATACAATTGAACAAATCACAATTAGCTTCTTCACGAGAAACATTGTACTATCTCCGGGTTGATTGATTCAGTAATAAAGTCTGGGCTTCAAATGGAATCCGCGAAACTAAGTCCTTCCCATTTCATGGCGGAATCAAGAGCCAGAACCATTGTCTTGAAATCCTTGAAAGCCTCCTGAAAAGTACTTACGGGGCTTTTATGATTGGCTATCGACTCATAAAGATCTTCGAATTGTCCACCGTATCCACGGTCCGTCTCGATGACCTCACGGATCTCCTCGTTCCCACGGAGCTTCACCGTCAACACATTTCCCTGAACGACGATCGTCCCTTCGCTTCCGAGGATGGTCAGTTCATTCTTGCTCATTCCCTGCGCGCTAAAGTACATATCGAGAGAACCGTTCACGCCGCTTTCGAATTCAAACTGCAGCGACATCGAGTCCATTCTGCCGATGGCGGGATTGACGCTCCGGTTGTACGCGATGCCGGATTTCATCTCACCGAAAAGGTCGCGGAGAACGGCAATGTTATGTATCCCTGCATCCATCACGAACCCGCCCGGATATTGGTGGTCGATACGCCACTGCGTCCTTGCATACTTATTCGTATCGTCCATAACCGTCAGCTGGTCCCAGAAAACAGAGTACGGTTCACCGATCCTGCCGCCCGACATCAACTCTTTCACCCTCTTGAAAACCGGATTATAGCGATAATTTTCGGCCACCATCATGACCGTATCGAATCTATCGGGAAATGTTGCCATGAAAGCGGCGTCGTCAAGATTGGATGCAATAGGTTTTTCGACGATCACGTGCTTTCCCGCTTCGAGTGAATCAAGCACGACTTTGCAGTTAAGCTGGATCGGGAGTATGACATCCACAGCATCCACATCTTTCCGCGTGAGAAGATCTCTGTAGTCGAGATAATAGGGGACATTCCCGATTAGTTCGGAAAATTCTTTGGCCTTCGGTTCAGTGTGGTTGCAAACGCAGACGATTTCAAATTTATCTTCCAAGCCCATCAACGCCGGAAGATGAAGTTCTTTCGCGGCGATTCCGGTACCGATTATGCCGAGTCTGATTTTCATTGACTGTTTCCTTTTCTGGCACACTAATTTAGTAAATTAATTCCGGTACAAACAGTGCGCGGCAGGTTGGTTCACCGACCTGAAGTTCCTATCATGATAGTTGTTAAATTGTTCGAAATAGCCTGATGGGACAAAACGATGACAAGTAACGCGATCCTAAAAAGCCGGGAGGCTGTATTATGATTTTGGATAACCTTTCCAACGCAGAGACATACTTCGCGCTAAATCCAGCTTTCAAAACGGCATTCGCTTTCCTTCGGCGGGCTGACCTCGGCTCTCTCAAGACCGGCAAGTACGAAATCGAAGGCGATAATATTTTCGCGCTTGTCCAGACAGGGCCGGGGAAATCAAAGCAAGAGGCTTTGCTCGAAGCACATCGGGATTATATAGACGTTCAGTTTCTCATCGGCGGGATCGAACAAACCGGATGGAAGTCGAGAGAAAACTGCGCCGCTGTTCAGACCCCGTACGACAACGAGAGAGACATCGAGTTTTTCTCGGATCCTCCACAGACATACCTCGCGCTTAGACCGAATATGTTCGCGCTTTTCTTTCCCGGCGACGCGCACGCACCAATGATATCGGACGGCGCCGTGCATAAATGCGTCGTGAAGGTCAGGGTCGGATAACGCGGATCCAGGGCGCAGACAAAGGGTAAGAGAGAGTCCTTCTCTTCCGCGTTATCAGAATACTATTCTTCAGTTATCCCCTCCTATGTCTGCACTTTCACACGCGGATTTCACTTAACCCCAACGATTCCCACGGTTCAAACCTTGTCAATAACAGGATTAAGAATCCGTGGGAATCCGCATCGTTCTGTGTTATCTATATGCAGTTTTTTAGCTTCTCTTGCTCAGAAGTATTTTCTCGAGCTCTTCCAGGCTCTTCCCTTTCGTTTCGGGAAGTCTGAATATGACGTAAAAGAGAAGGAGCAGACACATCGCTCCGAATATCGCGAACGCCGCTCCGCCGCCGAGCCTGTCGAGTATTACCGGGAAAGTGAGCGAGACGAGAAAGGTGAATGCCCAAAGCGTGACGATCGCGACCGACATTGCCTTGCTGCGCAGCTTGTTCGGGAAAATTTCCGCGATGACGACCCACGCGACCGGTCCGATGGAGACGGCGAAAGAGGCGATAAACACAAGTATGAACACGAGGATGAGGTAACCTTCAAAATGGTGCATGAAGAAAGCGATCGCGATGACTGTTAGCGAAACGACCATTCCAATCGCGCCTACAATGAGAAGAGGCTTCCGCCCCCATCTGTCGATGAGTTTAAGCGACACGATGGTGAACGTCAGGTTGACCGCTCCGACCGCTATTGTTTGCATAAGCGCCGAACTCGTGCCGTTGCCTATCTTCTGGAAGATTATCGGCGCGTAATACATGATGGAATTGATTCCCGTCATCTGCTGGAAGATCGCCAGCAGAACTCCGATCATCAAAAGGGGCCGCAGTTCCTTCGAGAACACCTCGCGGTAAGTCCCCTGTTCTTCGTTATGAACGCTTGCCTCTATGTCGCGCAGCTCGGATGATGCTCTCTCGCTGCCGTTGATCCGGCTGAGAATGCCGAATGCCTCCTCGGTTTTCCCCTTCTGCACGAGCCATCTTGGACTTTCGGGCACGAAGAGGAGTGAAATGAAGAAGAAGAGCGCCGGGAGTCCCATCACCGCCAGCATCCAGCGCCAGTTGTCCGGTCCGACACCGACGAGAAGGTAATTCGAGAAGAAGGCGATCAGGATACCTATCACTATCGCGAGCTGATTGAGGGATACGAGCGCTCCCCTCCTGGCACCCGGCGAGATTTCCGAGATATACATCGGTGAAAGCATTGACGCCGTACCGACGGCGATGCCGCCGAAGAATCTGAACACGATGAACACCGAAAGTTTCCCAGCAAGCGATGACCCTACGGCGGAGATGAAAAACACGAGCGCGGCAACTCTCAGCGTGTTCCTTCTTCCAAAAAGGTCGCCAGGCCTTCCCGACAACGTGACGCCGACGATGCAGCCTACGAGAAGACTGCTCACGGTCCAGCCGAGTCCGACATCACTCAGGTGAAAGAAAGGCTGTATAAACGGAGTGGTACCCGAGATGACCGCGGTATCGAACCCGAACAGCAGTCCTCCGAGCGCGGCAACTACCGATGCCACTATCAAGAATATGTTGGTCTTTTCCTTCATTATTCTCCCTCTAATTCAAAATAGTAAGGCGTTAATTTTTCCTGCGGACATAAGCCTTTATAGTCGCGCATTCCTTGCCTTCACTCTCTCCGTAGGGACGAATCGTGTATTCGCCAATCGCGGCAGGGACAATGAAGGTTTCGGCGTAATGAACTATGAACGGCGTAAACTTGCCTTTCGGGCTTTCGACAACGGCCTCCTTTCCTTCGACAAGATTGAGGACGTTAACAGTTCCATTTGTATTATGTGGGACGGGTTTTGTAAACCAGTGACGGCGCGTTTCGATGAACTCAAAGTCGTGCAGGCCGGTTCGTTCTTCTCTCCAGCCGTCTCCCGACGCAACCGCCTCTACGCGGTTTACCAGATTCTCTCGAGTCCACGAGGTGGTGCGGTTCCATTGAATTACGTTTTTGCCATGCTCAATGTTGATTGGACGCGGTCTTCCGTCGAGGCCGAGCCTTCCCCAGTCCCAGAGTTTGAAAGTGAAGATGTATGGCGTAGCGCTTATCTCGAGCACCATGCTGTCTTTCCCGGAGCAGTGGACAGTGCCTGCAGGTATCAGGAAATGGTCGTGCTTCTTGACGGGCCACTTCTCGACATGTTTTTCGGCGTCGAACATCTTTCCCTGCTCCTGCGCCTCTTCGAGTTCGCTTATCATGAGCGAAGGATTGACGCCTTCCTTCAATCCGAGATAGACGACGGCCCCCGGCTTAGCGTCCATCATGTAATAACTTTCATCCTGAGTGTAGCTCACGCCGAACTTCTCATGGATGTATTCGGTCAACGGATGAACCTGCAGGCTGAGGTTGCCGCCGTCGATCGTGTCGAGATAATCGAAACGGATAGGAAACTCCTCGCCGAAGCGCCTATAGATGTCGCTGCCCAGCAGACTTACCGGATCATGGAACACAAGATTTATCGAAGGTATTTCGATGATAGCATCGCCAATTTTCAG
>JAJYRM010000079.1 GCA_021794075.1 Bacteroidota bacterium
TTACTGTCCGAATGCCGTTACGCTTTCACATCAACTTGCAATGGCAAGCGATCTCGTCACCGCCGACGCCGTTGAGGCGACCGAGTTTCCCGAGCTCGCGATGCAATACAACGTGCGAGGTGTGCCGAGGACCGTCGTCTCCGCGGGATCTTCCGAAAACGACGATCACCATTTCGAAGGCGCGATGCCGGAGCAGTACTTCATCGAAGAACTCCTCAAGGCGGTAAACTGATTTGGATTTCGACCCTAACCATCCTCTGCGCAGCCAGAAGTGCCAGAGGTGCGGCGAGACAATGAAGCCGCAGATGGCATGCTGCGGCAGCCTGTTCTACTTCAATTGTGATTCGTGCGGCAACCTTATGGCGTTGACCGACAAGACCGTGGCTGCGATGGTAGAAGAATACGAAAAAACTAAGGCGATTAAGAATGCATAGACATAGATTTGAAGCGAAGCACCATAAGAGGCTCGACTCGGCTTACAGGAGGAGGATACTTCCCCCTTCGACGACGCTTAAGAGATTTGGACTCAAAAAGGGAATGACCGTCGCCGATATAGGCTCAGGATCGGGATACTTTCTTATCCCGGCTGCAAGGATCGTCGGCAAAGAAGCTGCCGCGTACGCAGTGGACGCGTCGAAGGAAATGCTCGCAGTACTCGGCGGGAAAAAGCCGCCAACAAATGTAGTATTGGTTCATACCCGGGATGGATATTCTTTTAAGATTGACTCGGGCGCGGTTGACTTTGTCGTCGCCAGCGCCATTCTCCATGAGAATGAGCCGGTGAAATTCTTAAAGGAAATCGGTAGGATAATGAAGCCGACGGCGACACTCCTCATTATCGACTGGCGGACTGACTCGCTCCGCTCCGGACCACCGATGGAAGAACGCCTGACACCGGACGAAGTGAAAGCATTCCTGAAGAAGAGTAAGCTAAAAGCGATCAAGACTGTGATTTTGAACTCGAGGTATTATGCGGTTGTCGCGAAGAGAGCTTAAGCGTCCCAGCGATATTGTCCCGGGCAAGCAGTCATCCTATGGGCCCGAAGCAATGAAGCATTCCGGTTGTGATTCTCTCCGCGTCTCATCGGCGATCGCTTATCTGGCACTGCGGTTAAGTGTCGCGAAAACAAACGTGGGGAAGTTATGAAAATCTCGAATCCGGCTTTGAAGAAGAATCTTACCAGATTCGTTTTCGTGGCGGTTGGCGCCGTGGCTGGTTACGCGTACTACCATTTTGTGGGGTGCTCGACGGGGACCTGCCCCATTTCGAGTAACCCTTATATAAGCACTATGTACGGCGGGCTGATGGGATTCACTCTCGGAATGATCAAAGAGGACTAACTTATGTTGATTGTCGTTTATATTCTAGTCGGAATATTCATCGCGTTCATGGGAATGCAGTACCTAATGATTCTCAGAAGCAAGAAGAACAAGGGGAAGAAAGTTGATCAGGTCGGCGGAAAGCTCGGCAAAGTTTTGTCGATGGGCGGGAAGGCCATGGTGTATTTCTACTCTCCCTCCTGCAGGGCTTGCAAATACCAGACTCCGGTAATTGACAGGCTCATTTCCGACGGCTTCAAGATACAGAAAGTCGATATTTCCCGTGATATGGCCACCGCCAGAAAATTCGGCGTAATGGCTACGCCCACTACTGTCGTCCTGCAGGGCAACGAGATCGTGGAATTCCTTGTCGGCGCCAAGCCGGAAGAAAAGCTTCGGAAGTTTCTTAATTAATGAGCAATAATATGGAGAATGAGTCGATGACGAATCTGGCTTACGTAGTTGAGAGTGGCCGGAGTTTTGATGAGCTCGTCGAGGATGTGCAGAAGAAGATTGCGGAGAACGGTTTTAGAGTGTTGTACGTCCATGATGTCCAAAAGACTCTTCAGGACAAAGGCTTCACGTTTCCAGGCTACAAGATAATTGAGCTTTGTAATGCGAAGTTTGCAAACGAGGTGTTGCAGGCCGACATGAACATCGGCCTTATGATGCCGTGTAAGATCAACGTTTACGAACGGGAAGGTAAGAGGTTCGTGGTCGGGATGTTGCCGACATTGATCTCTGAATTTTTTCCCGAGGCTTCTCTCGGCAACACGCCGGAGGAAGTAGAGAACGTAATTAAGAAAATAATAAACGAGGTGAAGTAATATGAGCCGCAAGCCCGAAAAGAAAAACTTCCTGGAGAAGAATATCCATTATATCGTCATCGCCGCTGTCGTTCTCGTTGTGGCCGCGGTTTACTTCAGCAGAACAGGTGGCAGCAACAGCGTTTCTGCGCAGGAACTTCCGGCAGAGAGCGCGGTGATGGGAGCCCCCTCCGATGGTAAAATGGCGCCTAACTTCACACTTGCTTCGACAGATGGGAAGACGATCAAACTTTCCGATTACAGGGGAAAGGTCGTCGTTCTCGACTTCTGGGCTACATGGTGCCCCCCTTGTAAGGCCGAAATACCGGACTTCATAAAGCTTTATTCCCAGTACAAGAGCGACGGCTTCCAGATGCTCGGCATATCTGTGGACCAGGGGGGGCTCAGCGTCGTGAAGCCATTCATGAAATCTTACGGGATCAATTACCCGATTATGCTGGCAAACGATCAGGTGGTGTCGGATTTCGGCGGAATCAGCGCGATACCGACGACTTTCGTCATTGACAAGCATGGACGTGTCCGCGCCTCTTTTGTCGGCTATCGTCCCGCTTCGGAATTCGAGAAGTTGATACAGCAGCTGACGAAAGAGAAGTGAATAGAGTGAGCCGCATCCCAGTGACGACATTACTTAAAGTGTGGGAATTATGAGCGCTTATCTTCTTGCCGTAATCGGAGGCGTAGTCGGTGCAGCCGCGGGATATTTCATCGGCAGATTTTTCGAGTCCAAGACTCTCGGCGCCTGCCCGATTTTATGCAATCCCAAAATAAGTACAATCTTTTTCGCCGTTCTCGGAATAATGATTGCGACAAGCGGAAAATAGAAAAGTCCCGGAGTATATGAATGAAGATAGAACTTAAGCAGGTTCAAGGTAATGCGTATGTTGGAAAAGGCGAGTCGAATCATTGGGTGCCTGTAGACACATCTGTGAATTCAGATGGCAGCGGGGCGGGTACGGGGCCGATGGAGCTTGTTCTAATCGGCCTCGCGGGCTGCACAGCGATGGATGTCGAGTCGATATTGAAGAAGAAGCGGGCCGACCTGCGGAGGCTTGATCTCGAAGTTAACGGCGAGCGCGCTGACGAACACCCGAAAGTCTTCACTGAAATTCATATTGTCTACACTATTCACGGAAATGTGAAGCAGAACGATGCCGAGCATGCGGTATCGCTTTCGCATGAAAAATATTGCTCGGTCGCGGCGTCTCTGAAAGCTAAAGTCACTTACGAAATAAGGATCGTGGAATAGCCTCCCACCTTTCCACGATTTACTTACACCCCTTAAGACATGATTTCAAATTTTTCCGCTGCGCCGGATTCGCAAAACGGATCTTAGAATTTTATCTTCAACTTCCCGTCCCACTCTTTTCTGATTCTGTCCAGGAACTTGCGGTGCGTAAGATCGAAATGTATCGGCGTTACGGAGACATACCCTGACTTCAGTGCTAGCTGATCGACATCCTCTCCGTGATCCATGATGCGCATTTTCCCGGCAAGCCAATAGTAATCCTTATTCTTGGGATCTTTCCTCTGGTAGAACTCGTCATCCCATCTCGATCTTCCCTGACTGGTGTATCTGACTCCTTTTATCTTCCGCACGGGGATGGCGGGAACGTTTATGTTAAGTATCGTGTCTTCGGGGAGGCCGTACTTAAGAACGAACTTCGCGAATGTAACGGCGACTTTAGCTGCCGGTTCGAAATTCGGCCTGCTCGTGTACTCGAGAGAGACGGCAATTGCCGGTATCCCGAGTATTGTGCCTTCCGTGGCCGCGCTTACGGTGCCCGAGTAAATCACGTTGACGGCTGTATTGAGACCGTCGTTGATGCCTGAAATCACTAGAGAGGGTTTCTCCCTGAGGAGTGTGTTGATGCCGAGCTTCACGCAGTCGGCTGGCGTCCCATCGACTGCGTAGCCGAACAGGGAACCGTTCCGGTGGAACTTGTACGCGCGGAGCGGGGTCCGTACCGTTATCGCGTGTCCCACAGCGCTCTGCTGTATGCTGGGCGCGACCACCGTGACTCTGGCGATTCGCTTCAGAGACTTCACCAACGTTTGAAGCCCGGGGGCATCAATACCGTCGTCATTTGATACAAGGATTAATGGTTTTTTCTTCATGACTCAATTTAGCAAAAAAACGGCAAATCGCACGTGATTTGCGCAATTCCCCGATGGCCGGCGATCCATGGTACGAATAACCACATTAAAAAATTTGACAGTTGAACGGAAATTGTTTATCATTGCGGAAGGATTGACGATGAGATCAGTCGAAAAGCGCCCTTCTGGAGGCGCACTGTTGCCTAGGCGGATTGATTCCTTATGATTCATCTTAGCGTGGACCTCCTTATGACTGGTCGCCATGAATTCTCTGCCAAGTGTTATTTTCCCAACCGAGAGCGCGGGATAACTTTTAAATCATCCATTAATATTGAGGAGTAAAGATGAACATCTACATCGGCAACATCTCGAGGGACCTGAGCGAGGATGAGCTGCGCGAAGCGTTTGCCGCCTATGGACAGGTTTCGAGTGTTAACATCATAAAGGACAAGTTTACGGGCGAGTACCGCGGATTTGCCTTTGTCGAGATGCCTGTGAAAGAGGAGGCGGAAGCTGCAATCTCCGGGCTGAATGGAAGGGAGCTCAAAGGAAGGGCTCTGAACGTTAACGAGGCGCGACCGCGCACGGATGATCGCCGTGGCGGCGGCGGTGGTGGCGGTGGCAGAGGCGGTCCGCGTCGCGGCGGCTTCGGCGGCGGTGGCGGAGGTGGACGCAGGTTCTAATTCTTTTGGGCGGACGGCACTAGTCAAGTGACCGTCCGCCTTTCGTTTTCACAAAAGTTATCTCGCTAATTAGGGCAATCTGTCGTGCAGATCCCTCTTTACACTTGATGAGACGGAGGCGCGTCCCGAATCTTCCGGGTCGAGTCGGCTCTCAGTCATATCTTAATCGCGTGAAAAGGAGGCATCATGAGGTCCCTGTTTTTCCTCTACTTATCCCTTCTGATTACAATCTGCAGCTCAAATAATTTACTGGCCCAGAAAAGTCAACCTCCCTGGATGGATGAGGCCATCGTAGCCGTTAAAAAGGAGATGGATCCTAAACTCGATAAACATGAACGGGAACGTTTGGATCGCGGCCTCAGGCAGGTCGCTTCCTTCTGGCGGGCCGAGGACGGCAATGAGGATGCATTCAAAACTTTTGCGAAAACAAATTTCGCTGGAGATCAGGCGGCACTCGATGCCATGTTTTTTAGGTTCGAAAGACTTAATGAACAGCTATCCGGTCATATGGTCGAAATCATCCGGGAATTCAGAACGCAAACTGATCTGGACCGCGGGAAGATTTATCCCTTCGATGCGGCCTTTGCGGCGTACGATCCATCCGCGCACATCCTTGACGATTTCTTTGCCAATAAGATCGCGTTTATAACTCTTCTGAATTTTCCCGTTACGACGCTGCGCGATCGCCTGAACAATGGAGGCGCATGGTCGAGACGCCAGTGGGCTGAAGCGCGCCTGGCGCAGGGCTTCACGAAGCGCGTCCCGGCTGACGTTAACCTCGCTCTCGCTCGCGCGGCGGCTGAAGCGGAGCAGTATGTGGCAGGATATAATATCTGGATGTACCATCTTGTGAACGCCAAGGGCGAAAGGATCTTCCCTGAGGGGATGCGCCTACTCTCACATTGGAATCTTCGCGATGAAATAAAGTCGGATTACGCTGATCCGGCAAACGGTTTGGAAAAACAGCGGATGATTGAACGAGTGATGGAACGCATCGTCACGCAGTCGATCCCGGCGGCAGTTATAGATAATCCGGGCGTAGACTGGAATCCGTTCACGAACCAGGTGTCAGCCTCATCAGTCAGCGATGCCGATCCGGCGGCCGTTAAGGACGTTATGGTGAGTTCAGACAGGGAGCCCGATACCAGATACGTGATGCTCCTCGGTGTGTTCAGGGCGTCGCGGTTGGTTGACCCATATTCTCCGACGGCTCCGACGCTGATTGCCCGGAAATTCGACGAAGGACGGGAGATACCCGAGGAGGAGGTGAGAGCCATGCTTGAGAAGGTAGTCTCGTCGCCTCTTGTCCCTCGTGTCGCGGCCTTAATCGGTAAAAGGCTCAACCGGCCGCTGGAGCCGTTCGACATATGGTATAATGGTTTCAAAGGGGAGGAACAATATTCCGGGGCTCAGCTTGACTCAATTGTCGGAAGGAAATTTCCGACTGCCCAGGCTTACAGGGACAGCATTCCCGGCATGCTCCAGAAGCTGGGGTTCAGTCATGAAAGAGCCCTTGCACTCGCCGACAATATCATCGTAGACCCAGCGAGAGGGTCGGGACATGCTTGGGGCTCTGCCATGCGCTCGGCCAAGGTCCACCTGCGGACGCGCGTCGAGAAAGATGGTATGAATTACAAAGGCTACAACATTGCCGTGCATGAGATGGGACATAACGTGGAACAAACGTTCTCGCTCAAGTATGTTGATCACACCCTCCTCCAGGGAGTCCCGAATACGGCGTTCACGGAGGCGTTTGCCTTTGTCTTTCAGGGACACGATCTGGAGCTGCTCGGCCTGAAGAACGGTGATCCGGACGCCGAGGCGCTCAAGATGCTTAACGATTTTTGGGGAACGTATGAAATAGCCGGAGTGGCGCTCGTTGATATGGCAGTTTGGCACTGGATGTACGATCATCCGGATGCCGATGCCGCCGGGCTCAGGGAAGCGACTCTCTCGATCGCAAAGAATATTTGGAACAAATATTACGCTCCGGTGTTCAACAAGAAGGATGTGCCGCTGCTTGCGGTCTATTCGCATATGATCGACAGTTTCCTGTATCTACCGGACTACCCAATCGGCCATATCATCGCTTATCAAATCGAGGATCAAATGAAGAAGGCCGGGAATATCGGTTCGGAGTTTGAACGCATGGCAACGTATGGGAACGTTGCCCCGGATGTGTGGATGATGAACGCGACAGGTGACAACATAAGTCCAGCTGCGATGCTGGCGGGCACAGAACGTGCGCTTGCCAAAATCTCGGCGCAAGAATGAATAGGAAAAGAAACCGGTTAATGAAAAGATTATGCCCGATAAATTGAATCTCAAGTTGTCAGTTTTACCGCAGACGTTCGCAATTTGCAGGCTGGAAAAAAACACACCGGTACCGGAATGGGCGTTGCGCGGATCGCAGTTTAGTTCGATTACCGCCTCTTCTGAGGAGATTTCCATCGTCTGTGATGAGACAGTAGTCCCTCCGGATGTGAAAGCGGTGAAAGGATGGCGCGCGTTCATGGTTGAGGGGCAACTTGACCTGGCCATGACAGGTGTCATCGCTTCTCTCACCGCGCCTCTCGCCGAGGCCGGGATAAGTGTTTTCACGCTCTCAACATTTGCTACGGACTATCTCCTTGTAAAAGCTGAGAGGCTGGATGACGCGGTTGATGTTTTGTCTGCGTTCTGTCAGATAAATGCTTAGGAGGATATATGGCGCCCGATTTCAGTGAGATCATTCTGAGTATCGAGGAACGCGAGCACGTCAGGCTCCTAGCTATGAAAGAACAGGCTGCCAGTTCGCCTCTTTCGCCTGGTAAGTGGAGCAGGAAAGAAATACTGGGACACCTGATTGATTCCGCGAGCAACAACCACCAGCGGTTTGTGCGCGCCCAGCTCGACGACAAATTAGACTTCCCAGAATACGTCCAGACCGATTGGGTCGAGGTTCAGGATTACGCCGATGAAAGTTGGGCGCTCCTCGTGGACCTGTGGAGCGCGTATAACCTTCACCTTGCGCACGTTGTCGCGAACATTCCTCCTGAGAAACTCGATGCCACTTGTCGTGTTGGCAGCGGAGATCCGGTTCGACTGGAAGATCTGATTGCAGAGTATGTTGAACATATGGAACATCACCTGGCTCAGATTAGCGGTAGCGTCGATTAACTTCCGCGAACATCCTGTTTTCGCCGCCCTATCGAGTCATCGGCGGAAAACCGCAACTCCCTTTAAAGAAGCGCCCCGTATTACGCTTTCCTCAAGCCAAGCGCGGGAAAATACGAAGTGAGTATTTACCTTCTGCTTAAGTGTGTGCTCGCTTCAATCGCGCCTTTCGTAAATTGATTTTAACTCTAAGCGTTGATATATTGAAAGCGATTTTGTCAACATTTTACCTCGCCCGGGCGGAGCTTATGCCGTTTCGCTCGGGGCCCGTCTCGCTTGAGCGGGAAGCATTACTTGGCATTTCCCCGTGATGCGGGGTTTTGTTCGGGATTTTAAATTTCAAACTCCGGAGGAATTTTTTGCGAAAGAATCGCTTTAGGATCATCCTCATCATTGCTGCAATAGCGCTCACGCTCTATTACCTTTACCCAACCTACCAGAGTGGGGCCTACGATAAGAAACTTGAGCAGCTATCCGGAACGCCGAAACTAATGACGTACTTAAAGGCGCACCCGTTGGCATCGGTACCGGACTCGCTTAGGCAGGAATACCTCGACAGTTTGGATCAGGTTTTCTCGGCCGACAGCCTGCGCTACTACGACGCGAACGCGAAAGAGATAAACAGCGTAAAGCTGAAACGTATAAAGCTCGGTCTTGACCTTCAGGGCGGAATGCACATCGTCCTTCAGGTCAATGTCGTGAAGATGCTCGAGGATATGGCCAAGAACAAAGACCAGACTTTTGACGAGATAATGCAGCAGGTCTCCTCCGAGGTGAAGAATAATAACGCTGATCCTCTGACCGCTTTAGAGCAGGCTTGCACGAGCAGGAACATCCGTCTCAGCCGATATTATGGAGACATCCGGGACGATAACAGCCAGGTGATGTCCTATTTGACCGAGCAGACAAAAACCGCGGTCGACCGCGCGATGGAAATCGTCAGGAATCGCGTCGACCAGTACGGAGTTTCAGAACCGTCGATCCAGAAGCAGGGGAATACGAGGTTTATCGTCGAATTGCCGGGCGTCAGCAACGAGGCAGAAGTCCGAGAGCTTCTCCAAGGCACGGCGCTCCTCGAGTTCAAACTCTTGCAGCCTGAAGATGTTGTTGTTAAAGTTTTTCAGGCAATCGACAACGTCATGGCAGGGAAGCCTGATTCACTCGCGTCGAACGATACGACATCCTCTTCCGATACGACGATGACGGCCGCAGAATTCGCGAAGAAACACCCCTTCTTCGCGCTCGTCAGAGTGAATTCTCAGACGGGAGACGCGTACGTCGCAGGAACCGACAAAGATCAGTTGGATAGGATATTGGAGCGCCCCGATGTGAAACGGGTCATCCCTTCGAATTTCCAGTTCCTATACAGCGCCCGGCCGCAAGTTACCGCGCAGGGACAGCAATATTTCGGACTTTATGTGGTTAACAAGACACCTCTGCTGACCGGTAGCGTGGTTACCAACGCGCAGGCGCAGATTGACCCAACTTCAAATTCTCCGGTTGTCAACATGACGATGAATTCCGAGGGAGCGAGGGAGTGGGCGCAGATTACCGGCGCCAATATCGGCAAGCGAGTAGCGATCGAGCTTGACAACGCCGTCTATTCCGCCCCCGTTGTTCGGTCAAAGATCAGCGGAGGCAATTCGCAGATTTCAGGCATGGCAAACATGGACGAGGCAAATCTTTTGGCGATTGTCCTTCGTGCCGGCGCGCTCCCCGCGCCTGTGGACATCGTCGAGGAGAGGAACGTCGGTCCTTCGCTTGGCGCCGACTCCATCAGGAACGGAATCACATCTGGAATTATTGGTATAGCGCTCATAATTCTCTTCATGGGATTCTATTACCGGACGGGAGGTCTTTTGGCCGATTTCGCCCTTCTGATAAATATTTTCTTCATACTCGGAGTACTGGCGGCTTTCCACGGAACGCTGACCATGCCGGGTATAGCAGGTATGATATTAACTATTGCAGTTGCGGTCGATGCCAACGTGCTTATCTACGAGCGTATTCGCGAAGAGATGGCAACAGGGAAGACGCTAAGGGCATCCATCGACCAGGGCTACTCGAAAGCGTTCACCGCGATTTTCGACGCTAACATAATTTCGCTCTTCACCGGAGCAATCCTTTATCAGTTCGGGACAGGCCCGGTCCAGGGATTCGCGCTCACGCTTATGATCGGTATCGTAGCGTCGCTTTTCAGCGCCATCGTTATCACGCGCGTCATTTTCGACATCATGATCGAGCGTGGTGCGACGACCATTAATTTCGGTTAAGTCGGAATTTTGAATTATTGATTTTGAATTCTCAATTCAAAGCTTAGAATTTAAAGTTTAAGATTGGAGATTTAATGCGTTTCTTCCCGAGGACTAACGTCGATTTTATCGGCAAGCGCCACATTTGGTACATGGTATCTTCGAGTCTTATCCTCATAGGCTTGATCACCATGGCATTCCGGGGTCTTAATTACGGCATCGGCTTCGTCGGCGGAGAGGAGCTAACCTTGCAGTTCGCTCCGGCATTGGGCATCGGAGAGGTCAGATCCGCGATGAACAAGATCGGTCAGGGCGACTCGCAGATAAAGACCTTCGGCTCTGCAAACCAACTCCTGATTCGCGTGAAAGCATCGCAGTCGAAGGCCAGCACCAGCCAGGAGATAATGGGAGAGCTTAGAAGGAGTTTTCCGAATACCAAGATAACTCTTCTCCAGGACGACAGGATCGGTCCTGAAATAGGTCAGGAGCTGCGTCGCGATGCGGTCATTGCGATCTTCTACAGCCTTCTCGCCATTCTGATTTACGTCTCGCTGAGATTCCAGTTTATTTACGCGGTAGGGGCGGTTATCGCGCTGTTCCATGATGTGCTTATAACTCTCGGCGCAGTGGCCATCTTCGGCTGGTTCGTGCCGTGGCTCAATCTCCAAATAGACCAGACCATGGTTGCCGCCTTCCTGACGCTGGTGGGATATTCGATGAACGACACCGTCGTTATCTTCGACAGGATCAGGGAGAACCTTAAGATATATAAGGGTGAGAACCTGATAAGGGTAATGAACCGGAGCATCAACGACACACTGAGCCGGACGATCATTACGTCAGGCACCGCTTTCGCAGTGCTACTTGTCCTGCTCATCTTCGGCGGAGAAGTAACGAGAGGTTTCGCCTTTGCCATGTTGGTCGGTGTTATCACCGGAACTTACTCATCGATTTACGTCGCATCCTCCATAGTGGTGGACTACAACGTTTACGTGAAGAAGGTCGACCTGAAGCTTGGAGAGAAGCAATCGCCGGTACTGGAAATCGAGAGGCCTTATGAAGTTGCGGCAAAAAGAGCTTAAGGGCGACATAGTCCTTATAGAAATTGAAGGAAATATTGTCGGCGGACCTGACGCCATCAGCTTGAATGATGAAGTAAGAAGGCTGGTAGACGCAGGAAGAAAGAAGTTCGTGCTCGATATGGGGTCCGTGGAGCACATAAACAGCAGCGGACTAGGCATCCTGATCGCCAGCCTCAACGCCGTAAGACAGGCAGGAGGAGATCTCAAGGTGGCGAACGTTGGCTCTCGTGTTCTAGATCTTCTGAAGATCACGAAGCTCAATCAGATTTTTGAATCGTACAAGTCGGTAGACGAGGCTGTAAAGAACCTCGCTTAATCAAATGTTGCTTGACGGCCCGCGCGATTCCCACGCGCGGGCTTTTTTTGTGGAAAGGCCATGCCGATTAATTGGCCGGCCGTGAACCAGGAGATATTTCGATGTCAGTAAAAGTAATTGTCGGCGCCCAGTGGGGCGATGAGGGTAAGGGTAAAATAGTAGATCTTCTCAGCGAGAAGGTCGATATAGTCGCGCGGTATCAGGGAGGAGCGAATGCTGGACACACTGTTGTGGTAGGCGATAAGACTTACGTCCTGCATTTGATACCGTCGGGAATTCTTCATCCGAACGTGGTCTGCGTGATAGGAAACGGCGTCGTTTTAGATCCTCAGGCCTTCCTTGATGAAGTGGCGTTTCTCGAGAATCTCGGCGTTAAAGTGCGCGGCAGGCTTTTCATATCGCATAATGCGCACCTTATCATGCCGTACCACAAGCTCATCGACTCGCTGAAGGAGCAGGGGACTTCCAAGATAGGAACCACTGGACGCGGTATCGGCCCGGCTTACATAGACAAGTTCGCCCGCGTGGGCGTGAAGATTGTCGATTTACTTCACAGGGATGTCCTCGTGAAAAAAATCAGGTCGAACATAGAAGATAAAAACCAGCTCCTTAGCAAGATCTATCACTCCGATGAAATAAACGTCGACGAGATCGTAGAAAAGTATCTCCAGTTCGATAAGCAGCTGGACGAGTTCATCACCGACACCTCCGTGTATATGAACCGGGCGTTGAAAGAAGGGAAGAGCGTGCTGGCGGAAGGCGCGCAGGGGGCGATGCTCGACGTCGACTTCGGAACGTATCCTTACGTCACATCTTCGAATCCAACGAGCGGTGGTGCGTGCACCGGACTCGGAATTCCTCCAACGGCCGTCAAATCTATCGCCGGGGTCGCGAAAGCCTATACCACGAGAGTAGGGAATGGTCCGTTTCCTACGGAGCAGCTCAACGAAGTGGGCGAGACACTCCGTAAGGTCGGCGGTGAGTATGGCGCGACGACCGGAAGGCCGCGAAGATGCGGATGGCTCGATCTCTTCAGCCTGAAATACTCCGTGATGGTGAACGGAATCGGGGAAGTCGCGCTGACGAAGCTCGACGTTCTTGATGACTTTGAAGAGATAAAAGTGTGCGTCGGGTACAAGTACGGCGGCAAGCAGTTGAAGTCGTTTCCGCTGGACCTCTGCACGATAGAGGATATTGAGCCCGTTTACGAATCGCTTCCCGGCTGGAGAGCTGGGATCGCCGGCGCGAAGAGTTATGACGAGTTGCCCGCGAACTGCAGATCGTACATAGAGTACATCGAAAAATATCTCGAAGCTCCGGTGAAGCTGGTTTCCGTGGGCGCGACAAGAGCCCAGACTATCACGCGCTAAGCGAGCCGGCTTTTTCCACATTCACTTTTACGAAAGGCAATCCGCGGAATAGTGTCCGGCCCGGCGACGGTTTGGCTACTGAGATTGTTGCTGACTCGATCATAGCGCCGGGAATCCTGACCTGCTTGTCATCTTAAGTCTTAAAATTATCGCATCGAGTTTTCATGCGGCTTCAGCCCACGAGCATCTTCAATTCCTTCCGCGTTGAGTAAATCTCTTTTTGATTTCTCTGCCTGACAATATTCGACCATTCCAGGACGCCTGCCTATTCACCGGAGTGGGCATAAAAAAACTGCGGCAGAAAGGAAATCCTTCCATGCCGCAGTCCTTCCAAAAGCCTGCCTTTTGTCGCTCTCAGTCGTCCGTGAAGATCTTCGATCTATTGTCCACGATCTTCGCCTTATTCTTAAGGTCCAAGAGCCAGTCGTTCACAATCTGAGATTTCTGCTGCTGCATCAGCTGCTGCATTATTGTGAGACGCTGAATTTTGAAGGCTGTGGAATCAAACGGTGTCTTGCTCAGAAGCTGCATGACGTAAACCGAGGCGCTTCCCTTAAATGCCGGAGAAATCTGTCCTGCTTTCAGCATCGAGGCCTCCGCCAGGAAGCTGTAGTCGCGACCGATCCCGGGTATGTAAGATGTCATTGTGAATTGTCCGGTGACGTTGTATTGAAGCCGGGGATCCAATTTTGCCAGCGCGCTAAGGCTGTCGCCGGCGGGAAGCTTCTTCCTGAGCTGGCTCGCGTAAGAAACTGCCTCGTCGTATTGCTTATCCCTGGTAAGAGTCGCTTTTATCTGGGTGGCAACTTCTTTGAACGGCATCACTGAAGCGTCTTTGATTTCGCTTATCATGAACACGCCGTAGCCCTGCGGTAGGCTCGTGATCTGGCTTATATCACCGAGCGATCCATCAAAGGCCCAGTCCGCCAGCGTCTTGTTGCTCCCGACAGTCGGAACGTAACCTCCCTTTTGGAACGGCGGCGTCTGACTTGCTTGTTTCCCGATCGTATTTGCAGCCGTCTGGAAACCGTCCTTCTTTGCTATGTATATAAAGTCTTCCGCGCGCTGTTTGATGTCGTCCTTCGTCTGCTGCGAAGGGGTTATGCTCATCTTAATGTCGGCAATCTTCAGCTCGCGCGAATCTTTACCGAGTACCTTGATTATGTGAAGCCCGAACTGGGTTCTGACCGGTCCGACGATCTGGCCGACTTTCGCGGCGAAGGCTGCGTCTTCAAACGGCTTCACCATCATTCCTTTTCCAAACCACCCGAGATCGCCGCCATTCTGAGCGGAGCCGGGATCCTGCGAGTACTCTCTCGCGAGTTCGGCGAAGTTTGCGCCGGATCGCGCTTCCCTTAATATTTTGTCCGCAAGCTTGTAGGATTGAACCGAATCGGGTCCGGGATTCACTGGGATCAGAATGTGCGCCGCATGCACGAAAACGTTCTTGCCGTTGCGCTCAGCTATCACTTTTACTAAGTGATATCCGTCAGATGCCAGGAACGGTCCGACAATCTGACCGACCTTCGCGCTGAAAGCCGCGTTCTCGACGGCTGGATTCATCTGGCCGTGGCCGACGAAATTATCATTGTACGGCGTCTCGGAATATTCCTTCACTAAATCGAGGAAGTTGGTCCCCCCTTGTGCCTGTACGTTGACCTGATCCATCTCGGTCTTAACTTCGGAGGAATCTTCCCGCGAAGGCTTAATTGGGAAGAGAACATATTTCAACTGTCGTGTTGCCTGAGTTCTGAATTCGTCCTCATGTGAGGAGTAATAGTCGCGCATCTGAGATTCGGAGATGTGGATCGAGGAGTCCGGGAAGAGGATAGGAGGCGGGAACGAGACATATCCCGCGTTGAACTTCTCGCTGCTCTGGCGGTAGTTAGATACGATCTCACCCTCCGGGAGCCTGACCGCTGCATAGAGTCGGCCGGTGAGCTTCTCCTGCAAGCGCTGTTCCTTCAAATAAGTCTGAACATTGCTCCAGAATTGCTGGATCTGGGGACTGTTCGAGGCGAGGGCTTCCTGGAGGATCTGGCGATTCAAATGTCCGGTCGAATCCTCGAAATTCCGCTTTATCGGTTCGGGAAGCGACTCCGGATTCTGCGTCACCCAATTGACGATTTCCTGGTCGGTCACAAAGATCCCCAGCTTCTTCGCGGCCTGGTCGACGAGAATCTGGTTGACGAGTCCCTGCCATACCTGGTCGCGAATCTGCTTCATCACAGTCGCGTCAGGATCCGTTTTAGTCTCGGTCTTGTACTGGTCGACTGAGCTCTGCAGGTCCTTCTCGAATTCCTGATAGGTAATTTCCTGACCGTTGACCTTGCCGACGATGTTTCCTGTGTACTGCATTCCCTGTCGGCCCGTTATGTCCATGCCCCATTCGAACACGATCATAGCTATGAACAGGATGGCAAGTCCCACCAGGATTGCGGGCATGTTGTCCCGCATTTTGCTCATTACTGGCATATTAGGAAAGCTTCCTCTCGAAAAAAGTTGCTCCGAAAAAGCTTGCTTTCTCGGGTATGTTTATGACAATTTTGCGGCGAAGCTGCGATTTGCGACAGCTAACCGAAAGAAAACAGTCGTTCGGTGTACACTAGCCTCGCAGTTCCGGGTAATTCGTGGAAATTACCATTTCAAAACAAAAATATAACCGCAGGGGGGCTGAAAATCAATTTATGAGATTCCCGCGCAGTGCGCCAATCCTGCCGAGTGATAAAAATGGAGCTAATTACGCGAATTATCTCTCTAAGGTTCGTCCGATTGATCAAATTTCTCCTTCCGCTTTGTGACATATTCCGTTCCCACGGAGAGGAGCACTCGATTTAGCCGAATCGCTCCTCTCGCGCAGGACCTTGCATATTAGATCTTAGTATTGACGTCTTTGCATACTGCCATGCAGACCGCCGGCACCACCGGGCTGAGCCAAGATGAAGTTCTCGTTACAATTCTCTATTCTTGCATTCCTTTTTCTCCGTTGTTAACTTTTTTCAAAAACTGGAGGAAGTTTTGTCAGAAGGATCCCATGCTAAAGGAGAGAAGAGGAATTGGGCGTTAATACTTGGCGCATCCAGTGGTTTTGGTGGAGCAACCGCAATTGAACTTGCTAAGAATGGAATCAATATCTTCGGAGTCCATTTTGACCGCGCCGCTACGATGCCTCAGGTTCGTGAGGTTGTGGATAAAATAAAGGCGGCTGGTGCCGAGGCAGTCTTTTTCAATGTGAATGCCGCTGACGCGAAGGTGAGAGAACAAACACTCGATGAGATAAAACAGATCGTCTCCAAATCGAAAGAATCATTTATTAAAGTCATAATGCACTCGCTCGCGTTCGGGAGTCTAGGACCCTATTTCGGGAAAACTCCCGGGGAGTCTATGAACCAGAAGAAGATCGAGATGACTCTGGACGTGATGGCGAACTCACTCGTTTACTGGACGCAGGGGGCGTTTTTCAGAGGGCTCCTGAAGAAAGGAACAAGGATTTTCGCGATGACGAGTTCCGGCGGACACACGGTACTCCCCAATTATGGCGCGGTCTCTGCCGCGAAAGCGACTCTTGAGTCTCACATCAGGCAGATCGGAATGGAACTCGGCGTTTTCGGGATTACTGCGAATTCCATTATGGCCGGAGTGACAGATACGCCTGCCATGCGAAAAATTCCCAACGCACAGCCGATGCTTGAAATCGCGAAGAGGAAGAACCCTGCAGGCAGAGCGACAACTCCTGAAGATGTCGCGAGAGCCATAGCGCTCTTCTGCGATGAGCGGGCGGATTTCATTAGCGCTAATCTTATTGGAGTCGACGGCGGCGAGGATATTGTCAGTTATATCGGACAGCGTTCCGCGCAGGATCTTGGCGACGGCTCCATCTGATCTTATCGACGCCTACAGATGCTAAATGCGCCCGTCATTCGGGCGCATTTCGTTTCCTGGATACCACGCGCACGGCAAGCTACCCAACGTGCGTTACAAACGAAAAAAAAACTTATATTTATTCCCAATGACTAAATTGAAACCGACCAACCCGCTTTTGCCGCTCTTCCTGATGGCCGTCCTCTTTTTCCCGTCAGCGTCTTTCGCTAAAGGCATCAATGTCAATTTCGACTTTTCGACATTCCGCTACGATTCCACGAGAACATTTGTGGAATTCTATTACGCCTTCGACCTGACGAATCTTAAGATGGTCCGTCAGGACTCTCGTTACGCCGACTCACTGATCTTCAATATCGTGATGAGAACGGACGATCGTGACAGCCTTGTGCTCAATCAGTTCTGGCAGGTCCCAGTTTCTTCCGGTGACACGACGGCGAATGATCTGAAGCGAACCTTCGTCGGACAGATCGGCCTGGCCGTCCCGCCCGGGAAATATTCGATGCGGATACTTGTGCGAGACAGAAATGACAATTCGATTGCGGACACTTCCTCAAGCCTGGTAGCGATTCCGCGCTACGGCTTCCGAAAGCTTGAGACGAGCGATGTCGAACTCTGTTCGCAGATCACAAATGCTGGAGAAGGGCCACGCGGGATTTTCTACAAAAACACATACGATGTAGTGCCGAATCCGCGAAATGTTTACGGAGCCGGGCTTCCGATCATTTATTACTACGCGGAGGTATATAACATACCCGATTTGTCAGGCGACAGTCTATTCGCCGTCGAGTATCAGGTACGTGATAGTTACGGACAGGTGAAGAAGTCGCAGACGGTTCTAAGGAAGAAATTCGGCGACACCAGCGTAGAAGTCGGGACCATTAACGGATCGGATCTTAGAACAGGCGCCTATACCCTCACCTTTACGGTGGTTGATTCCGCAGCCGGTGAACATGCCACTTCTTCCCGGAGGTTTTTTATTTACAACCCGGGACTTGGGCCGCCCGAAAACCCGGCGCAAAATCTTTCCGGTGGGTCTATGCTTTCTACCGTTTTCGCGACGATGACGATGATTGAAATCGATAAAGAATTCAAAGAGGCCAAGTATATCGCCACACCGAAGGAAATAAAAGAGTTTGACCAGCTCCAGAGCCTTCCGGCGAAGCGCCAGTTCCTTTACGACTTCTGGCAAAAGAGAAACCCGGACCCCGTAAGCAGCACGAACACGTCGAGGATCGAGTACCTGAAGCGAGTCGACTATGCCGACGAACATTTCAATGTCGGCAACACGCCCGGCTGGCAAACGGATCGGGGCAGAGTCTATATAATGTATGGTAAGCCGGATCAGATTGACAGACACCCGAACGAATCCAACTCTAAGCCATACGAGATCTGGTACTACAATTCGATCCAGGGGGGAGTCAGCTTCGATTTCGTCGACAGAACTGGGTTCGGCAATTACACACTTGTCAACTCGACGGCAAGGAACGAAGTCCATGACGACAACTGGCAGCAGTATCTGGACTCGAGCGGCTACTGAGAGTTTTCCGGGATGGCTCTCCGTTGATGGTGCCTGGGAGGTAACGAACTTTTCTGAGGGGCTTTGAGCTTCCCTTCGCGGAACGAATTTGTTTTTGGGGCCGTTGTTCTGACTGTCGAATGAGGAGGAGTTTTGGCAGGCCAAAAAGTTAGCGGGAGAAGTTCGGGCTTCAATCCGCAAAACCGTTTCGAGGAGATTTCATTCGTCCCTTCCGACGAGGACGACCGCTTCTTTCCCGGCGAGGATAGAGTTCAAAGGAAGATCGAGACTAAGTTCTTCATCGACACATCCAGAACTATCCTCGCGAAAAACGACAGCCCAGATATCCCATTCACCTACAGCCTAAATCCGTACCGCGGGTGCGAACACGGCTGCATCTACTGCTATGCTAGACCGTCGCACGAGTACCTCGGCTTCTCCGCTGGACTTGATTTTGAATCCAAGATTATGGTGAAAGAAGACGCGCCGGAGCTCCTTCGCGAGACGTTCATTAAGAGGAGCTGGCAGCCTCAGATCGTCGCGCTTGCCGGCAATACAGACTGCTACCAGCCGGTCGAGCGAAAACTCATGCTCACGCGAAAATGCCTCGAAGTCTTCCTCGAGTTCAGGAATCCTGTCGGGATAGTCACGAAAAACTCTCTTATCATGCGTGATATAGAGATACTCTCCGCAATGGCGAAGCTGAACCTGGTCAGCGTGTTTATCTCGGTTACTAGTCTCAACCAGGAACTGACGAGGAAAATGGAACCGAGGACTTCATCTCCGGCTAAGAAGCTTGAGACGATAGAGACGCTGTCGAAAAATGGGATCCCTGTCGGCGTCCTGGTGGCGCCGGTTATTCCGGGCCTGACAGACGAGGAGATACCGTCGATACTGCGCGAGACATCTCTCCGAGGAGCGAAGTGGGCGAGCATGCAAATGCTCAGGCTTCCGTTTGCCGTCAAGGATTTGTTCGTCGATTGGATCCGCAGGGAATTTCCTGATCGCGAAACCAGGATAGTGAGCAGGCTTAGGCAGGTGCGGGGAGGGAAGTTAAGCAGCTATGAGTTCGGCGAGCGGATGGCAGGGACCGGCGAGACCGCGGGCGCGATAAGGCAGCTTTTCCGCGCCAGCCAGAAGAAGTACAACATGAATGAAGAATTGTTGGAGCTTTCGACCGACAATTTTCGGAGGCCGGCGGGTAAGCAAATCGAAATGTTCTAAGTACCCGGTCGAAAATACGACAGTCCAGGTCACTCCGTCTCACATCACCTCCCCTTTTCTTGAAGAGAGCGGTTGGGCCTTCTCGTCCTGCCGCGCCTCCCGACCCAATGGTTATTGCGGATGCAAGTATCTTGAGGGGAGTCACACGTTTCCTTATCCGTCCCGCCTTTTTGTGAAAAGCTTTGACGGCGGTATCGGTGCCGTGCCCTTCCGCTTCTGGAGCCCATGTGTAAATGATGAACCCCGATATCAAGCCGCCGAGAACGATCGCGACAAGAACCAGCCACATGCCGTGAGGACTGATGACCTGTGTGAGCTGTCCCCCTTCGTTCGGAAGCCTCGGCTCATAGTATCCCGCGAGCTTATGGAGAAAAATATCGTCGAAGATCTCCAGAAGAAGAGTAAACAGCTGTGCGCCGAGCGCGCCGACTATGCCCAGCAGGATTGTATCGAAGATCAGCCTGACACGAGGACGCGTAATATCCTTTCGTTGTTTAGATGATCTTTGGAATGCCGCTTCCGAGACGGCACGAGGTTCTGTATGTAATAACAAAATTTTGGACGGATTGATTCAAGAAAATCCGGCGAGAGATGGAATGTGCTTCTGTGAGGGCGGGGATCATCGGACCCACGATCTCATGGTCGTCAAGTATGGGAGTGTCACCGTGGCGGCTTTGCACCGGCTCCCCGGTAAGCGTATCAATTTGCGGTTGGTGGTTTTGGTGAATTTAGAGAGTTTTTGATCCCACGGACCCTGATGTACTTGTCATCCACCGCGATGTATCCCTCCCACTTCGGGGTGAACTCCCGGCATATCTCGATGCTTGTCTTGCTTAGTTTGGCTACTTCGTTGACCATCCTGCACAGATAGATCGGAGATATGTTCAGCGCGTATTTTTCCCTCAGCCGCTTCGACATCACTCGGTAGCTCATCCTTTCTTCGACGTGTATCCTTACCAGTTCAGACTTGAAATCGAAACCATACTTCTGACCTTTATCGGCTCGGAGGCTGAACACTCCGCTACAATCCTTGCATCGATACTTCTGTACTTCTCAATTGCTATGACCGTTCATGCTTCCCGGCCTTATCGATCTCTTTCCGTACAGAATCGTCTTAAGACTATCACATTTCGGGCATCTCATCCTGCGTCTTCTTCTCGGTCCTTTCTCCAACAAAGTCTCCATTATCCAGTTCGTGAACCCGATAATCTCGACATCTTTAATTATTACAACAA